>DASPIR010000023.1:0-370506 GCA_035628995.1 Clostridia bacterium
CGAAACCGACTCCAAGATAAGATTTCCCACAGAGTAATCTGGTAAGACCCCATGTAGACTACATGGTTGATAGGTCGGAGGTGTAAGCACAGCAATGTGTTCAGCTGACCGATACTAATAGGTCGAGGGCTTGATCTAAAAACAAACTTTACGATAATTATGTAGTTTTGAAGGTACAACACCAATTGTTGGTATTGCGTAAGCAGTACGCGCAATTTGGAAGTTGCCTTTTAAAATTTAATATGAATTGGCAAAATCAATTCAGTAATCTGGTGGCAATGACGGAGAGGTCACACCTGTTCCCATCCCGAACACAGAAGTTAAGCTCTCCAGTGTCGATGGTACTTGGACCGCAGGGTCCTGGGAGAGTAGATCGCCGCCGGGTAAAGCAAAAGAACAACAGTATTTACTGTTGTTCTTTTGCTTTACCCGTTAGCGACGAAGCTTCGCATCGTCGATTGCGATATATTAAGGAAAGCTGTTCTGCGCAGCTGTGCTTATGGGCAGCTCACGCAGAAAGCTTTGATCGCCGCCTGGGTCGTGCTTGCGGGTAGTTTGTTAAAGACTTGATCGCTGCCGGGTAAATAAAAAATACGATATGAGAAATCATATCGTATTTTTCTTTTTAGTTATTATTTATTTCCCAATCAGATATTTCGTATAAGGTGAATCTATTGGAATTATGATTGTGGGGTTACCCTTTAATGTCTTCTTATAAGATTCAAGAGTTCTTGTGAATTTATAGAACTCAGGGTCCTGGTTGTAGCTTTTCGCATATATCTTTGCTGCTTCTGCGTCTGCTTGACCTTTGATCTCTTCAGAGGCTGCATAGGACTTCGATATGATTATTTTAGCTTCCTTATCAGCTTCTGCTTTTATTGCGGAAGCTTCATTTTCAGTCGTAGATACGTATTGTTTTGCGATTCTTTCCCGGTCTTCCTTTATTTTCGCGTAGGCTGCCTCTTCTTCATCAGTGGGAATCCCAGTTCTTTTGAGCCTTACATCCACGATATCGATTCCTTTACCTTGAAGCTGTTTTCTGACTTCCGCTGTGATTTCCTCATTATAATCCTTGCCGGAAGCAGTGCCTTTAATGATTTCATCATAGGACAACCCACTGTATTTTTGCCTTACTGCAGAATAGACTGCACTTTCAATTAAAACCTCGGCGCCTCCTATTGTCTGGACATTGCTGATGAAATTGTGGGGCTCGGTGATTTTCCAAACTGCATAATTTGTAACAACAACATTCCTCTTATCCTTTGAAAACGCTTTTATTGGTTGGACCTCGTAATTTGAAAGCTTCTTGGTAAATGAATTGGTATTCTGCATAAGTGGAAGCTTGAAATACAGTCCAGGCTCATTTATTATTCTCTCCACCTTGCCGAATTGCGTGATGACAACCAATTCGTCCTCTTGCACTACTAACATGCTTGCAACAACTACAACTGTTAAAAGAACCAGCAGGAATATTATAAGCAGCTTTTTCATCAGAAGATCTAAGAATACGCTTTTATTTTTATGGTCTAAGTTATTGGAGGTATTCATTATTCTTCACCTCCAAGTTCTTTTATGGGAATATATTTGACAGCACCACTGCGATCATCCATTATGTAAATATTGCTGCCTGGAAGCACTTCCTCAAGGGTTTCGATTAGAAGTCTTGTCTTGGTGACATCCTTACTCAGCTTGTATTGCTCATAGAGGCTATTGAATCTTGCTGTTTCGGCTTTAGCTTTATTGAGTTTTTCCTCTGAATATGCCTCAGCTTCCCTTGACATTTTTTGAGCCTCACTTGCAGCAGCAGCAAGCTTCTGATTCTTATACTCTTCAGCTTTCGATACGAGGGTGTTTCTTTGCCCTATTACATCAGAAACACTATCAAAGGATTTCTGAACCTGAGCAGGTGGATGAGCTTCCTGGATTTTTACATCTAATACCTGTATGCCTATGTTGTATTTTGCAATGAGCTTTTCTAGCTGCTCCTTTGTTTTTATCTGTGCATCGATTTTCCCGTTGCCCAAAACTGAGTCAATAGTTGAATTCCCAATAACTGATCTAAGGGAAGCTATTATTGCATTCTCAAGTATTTCATCCGGGGCTTTGGCATTGATAAGGTAAGCCTTTGGGTCTGTTAACTTCCACTCTACAAGCATGTTAACCCAAAGTATATTGCCATCCCCTGTTATAAGTATAGAATCCTTCTGCAGGTCATCATCCTTCTGTTTCTTTATATTATTGAAGCCGATCTCTATAATATTTGCCTTATTGATATTAATAGCTCCAGCCTGCTGTATAGGATAGGGAAGCTTGAAATGTATGCCTGACTGTGTTATCTCTGTTATTCTGCCAAAAGTACGCAGAATTCCTACCTCGCCATCTTTAACAGTATAAACTGATGTAAAAATACAAAAAACAAATATAATTGCTATAAATAACGTTATCAGTCTTGATAAACTGAATACTTCTGTCAATATTGCATCGTGTTTCACGGTTTCACCCCTTTGTATGTTATAAAGTATTCCTTCTTTATTATGGACAGAAAATTTAACCTTCAACTATCATTATCTCAGAAAAAGCAAATAATTTCAATTGCTGCTGAAGTAGGGGAATCCAGCTTTAATTTGAGAGTTTTCTGAAATGCTCCCATAGTGATTATATTGTATGTAATTATATGATAAAATATCTTATGAAGAATTTTGATAAGGCAGCTTAAGAAAGCAAACGGGGTGATAGTATGGACAACACAGAAGGAATAAAAAAATCATTAGTGAAACGGCTGGAGAACCTTAAGGATTTAACTGTCGAAAAGTATCAGCTGGTTTCGGAGGAAATAATTGCAGAGATCTGTTATGTAACGGAGGAAACCGGCAAGGAGATTGCGGTATACATAGACAGGAAGGGTGGAGTGCTTGATGTAAGCATTGGTGACGAGAATACTGTCACTTTGAAGGATTTTAGCAGCAGAAGGTCAGAGGAAAGCTTAAGCGGTATAAGGTGTGTGCATACGCATCCAAACGGCGTAGGAGGACTTTCTGACGTAGATATCTCTGCGTTAAAAAAGATGAAGTTTGATATTATGGCTGCTGTAGGAGTAGCAGATGGGAAAATGACTAATGCAAGTCTGGCTTTTCTTGGAACTGACAGCGATAAGCAGCTTCAGACAATTGTTATGGGCCTTTATAGTCAGGATCGGCTCATGAAGGTTAATATTCTGGATATAATTAATGAAGCAGAAGCAAGCCTTAAGGATATAAGAAAATTAAGCAAAGAGGTTGATAGTGACACTGAGAGGGCAGTGCTTGTGGGCATAGAGGATGAGGAAGCTCTGGATGAGCTCAGAGAGCTGCTGAAAACGGCAGGAGGCTATGAAGTCGGCAGGATGGTTCAGAGTAGAGAAAAAAAGGATACCGCTTTTTTCATAGGAAAAGGAAAGCTTAAAGAGCTTATGCTTCTCAGTCAGGCAATGGATGCGAACCTTGTGGTTTTTGACGAGGAGCTTTCCGGAGCGCAGCTAAGGAATCTGGAAGAAGCTCTGGGGCTTAAAGTGATAGACAGGACTCAGCTTATACTTGATATTTTTGCTCAGAGGGCAAGGTCTAGAGAAGGTAAGCTTCAGGTGGAGCTGGCGCAGCTTAAATATATGATGCCACGATTAATAGGAATGGCGCAGCATATGTCAAGGACAGGCAGCGGTATCGGCAGCAGAGGGCCAGGGGAAAAGAAGCTGGAGGTAGACAGAAGAAGAATAAGGGATAGACTTAACGATTTGGAGAACGACCTGAAGGATGTTAAAAAGCATAGGGACCTTCAGCGGGAAGGCAGGGTATCCAGAAAGGTTTTTCAGGTATGCCTTGTTGGTTATACTAATGCGGGAAAGTCCACGCTGCTTAATAATCTTGCAGAGGCTGACATATATGCCAAGGACCAGCTTTTTGCCACCCTTGATCCTACTACCAGAAAGGTAACTCTCGGTAACGGCAAGGAGGTCCTTATCACAGATACAGTAGGTTTTATAAGGAAGCTGCCCCATGATTTGGTTGAAGCCTTCAAATCAACGCTGGAAGAGGTGCTGAATGCCGATCTTTTGATACATGTGGTTGATGGCAGCAACCCTGACTATGAAACTCAGGTGAGGGTGGTTATGGACGTATTGGCAGAGTTGGGCGCAGATGATAAGGATACAATAATTGCAATTAATAAGATAGATAAATGTCCTGGGAAATTTACTGCAGCCGAGTACAAGGATGTAGAGAATGCTGTGCATATCTCTGCTGCAGAAAGAATGGGTTTGCCTAAGCTGATTTCGCTTATTGAAAAATATTCAGGTATGCAGTCAAAGACTATAGAGCTCTTGATACCATACGCTGAGGGCAGTATGGTTTCCACCATATATGGCAGCGCTAACGAAGTAATAGAGGAGCAATACAGGGAAGATGGAATTTATATAAAGGCTGAGGTGGATGAAATCAGCTACGGAAGATTAGTCAAGTTTATCATTTAGATGTTTTGCGCAAAACGTTTAGGGGGTACAGCTTTGAATAAAAATAGAATCGGGTACATTTATGTTTTGCTGGCGGCATTCTTTTTCGCATTAATAGCCGTTATTGGCAAAACGGTAATGAACACCGGGATTAACGTTTTCGATTTGCTAATATTGCAGAATGCAGCAGCAGTAGTATTTATGCTTGCTTATTTTGCGGTAGTTGATATTAAAAAGCTTTTTCTTGATAGGAGCAGGCTAAAGACTATACTGATACAGGGCTTGATAGGCAGCGCAGGTACAACAATTCTTTTTTATCTGGCATTACAGAGGATGAATGCAGGGATTGCTTCCATGCTGCTGTTTACTCATCCTGTACTTGTATGTCTTTACTTTATGGCAACTAAAACCAGGAAGATAACGATAACCAGTAATTTGGCTCTGCTGTCTGCGTTTTTTGGGAGTATAATGGTAATAAATCTGTTCAACATTGATATTACAAAGACACCCCTTGCAGGGTTAGGCTTCGGAATATTGTCCAGTGCTGCGTATGCATTTTTTAACATATATGCAGATATTAAGCTTAAAGATTTTGAACCACTGGTCATAACCTTTTATACTACATTCACAATTCTAGTGGTGGCATTGATACTTCGCCCTGGCTTTTTCAGGTTTGAGTTTGTAATGACTACCGAGCTGCTGCTGTATATATGCGAGCTTGCATTGGTTTCTGGGATATTGCCCATCATATTCCTTTATTCAGGCATAAACAGGGTTGGGGCAGATAAAGCAAGCATAGTGGCAACCTCTGAGCTGCCAATAACGATACTGATGTCATTTTTTGTGCTGGGTGAAAGGATGGGGCCTGTACAGCTTGCAGGGATACTGCTTATAATGTGCTCGATAGCAATATTACAGTATGAGGGAGTACTAGAGAGGTTTTTCAAGTCGTATTCTCAATAGTTTCCTCTCCCGTCATTTTCATTGTCATCACATCTGAAATAGTTCTCGCACTTTTCATTTTTGTCGGCAGGGCTATTTTGTTTGTTTTGACGATATTTGGTGACGCCTCTTACCAAGGCATACGCTGCCAGCAGTCTTCTGATTTTCATTTGAACCCTTCCTTCCCGGTTTTTGTATTGGCTGCTTTGCTTTTCGATGTTATTTCATAAACCCCCACAATTAGGAGGAATACTCCGAAGGATTTTTTTAAAAGGTTGGAGTCAAGATTTACAGCAAGCAGAGAGCCTATTACTGCACCTATGCAGCCAGTTACCGCCAGTTTTATGAGCAGACCCTTTTCGATGTTCTTTTTTTTTGCATGTACAAATAGCGCAGCTATTGCTGAGGGTATGAACACTAATAGGTTAATGCTTTGGGCGACTTGCTGTTTTGTGCCGATTATGAAGACCAGAGCGGGAATCAAAATTGTTCCTCCGCCTATGCCCATACCGCTGATGATGCCAGATGCAAAGCCAATAAGTATTGTGAGCATTAGAACACCATCCTTATAGCGGCAATTATCATGAATATGCCGAATATTTTCCTAAGGGCATTTACAGGAACCTTATTCAGCAAGCAGGAACCAACCAATGCACCCATTACTGAGCCTATCGCAACCTTCAGAGCAAGATTAAGATCTATTACATCATAACTGAAGTATATAAAAGAGCTTATTAGGGATAAAGGAAGTATTATGGAAATTGCAGTTGCATGAGCTTTGTGATCCTCGATGCCCATAAGAAATACAAGGCAGGGAACAAGAATAGTTCCGCCGCCTGAGCCGAAAACACCATTTACAAGACCCACTATCAGGCCAATCAATGCAGTTTTTACTATGCTTGGGTTTTTATTCATATTTACTCCATTTTTAGAATTCTTTTGCTGCTTAAAATACGACTTTTCAGTATTAATCTTTGCAATACCTGTTTTATTATTGCATGTAAACATTCCCAAGGTAAATTTAAAACACAACTTGGATTTATTTTGCAACACACATTGATTATTTACATCAAATTTTAAGAATGCTATTATATATAAAGGCAGCAATGAAAAATGGCAAGAGCTGCTGAATCATAGATTTTTCAATTTGGAGGTCTTCTTATGATAAATGTTGATAAGGTAATAGACGAAGCGGTGGAATGGATAAAAAGTATTGTGAAAGAGGCAGGCGCAAAAGGAGTTGTGTTCGGTCTTTCTGGTGGAATAGACTCTGCTGTTGTGGCAGCACTTTGTAAAAAAGCTTTTCCGGATGACTCTCTGGGAGTTATAATGCCCTGCTACAGCAACCCGGTGGATGAGGAGCATGCGCATCTTGTGGCTGACGCATTGAAGCTGGAAACTAAGACGGTGGTACTAAATGATGCTTTTGATGCAATGAAAGCTTTGCTAAGGGTGCAGGAAGGTGACCCAAGACTTGCAGTGGCAAACATTAAAGCAAGGCTCAGGATGATTACTGTTTATTATAATGCCGGAGTAAGGAATTATATTGTTGCAGGGACAGGCAACAGGAGCGAGCTTACAATAGGCTATTTCACAAAATACGGAGATGGTGGAGTAGACTTCATGCCCTTGACGAGTTTTGTAAAAAAAGAGGTAGTGGAACTGGCATATAAGCTGGGTATTCCAGAAATTGTAATTACTAAGCCACCGACAGCAGGGTTGTGGGAGAACCAGACCGATGAGCAGGAGATGGGCATGAGCTATGAAGAGCTTGACAACTACATACTCACGGGGAATGGGTCAGAACGTATAAAGAGCAGAGTGGATGGCATGTATCAAAGAAGTGAGCACAAGAGATTGCCTGTACCAAAGTTTGTACCGACAGAAAAAGGAAATATGTAGTTTACATATAAAAGGACTTTGTGATAAAATTATACGTGGTTTTATTCATAAAGTTTAGGGGAGGTTATTCATATATGTCCGGACATTCAAAATGGGCCAATATTAAGCGTAAAAAAGGCAAGGTGGATGCCGTTAGAGGTAAGATATTTACTAAGATAGGTAAGGAAATCGCAATTGCTGCCAAAAATGGTGCAGATCCAAGCACTAATAACAAGCTTGCGGATGCGGTAGCAAAAGCAAAGTCTAATAATATGCCCAGCGATACTATACAGAGAGCTATAAAGAAAGGCGCCGGAGAGATGGAAGGCGTGAACTACGAAGAAATAGTTTACGAAGGCTATGCTCCAGGCGGAGTGGCAGTTATTGTTTCCACGCTTACCGAGAATAGAAACAGGACAGCAGGAGACGTAAGGCACATATTTGACAAAAACGGCGGCAGCATGGGAGTTTCAGGAGCTGTTAGCTGGATGTTTGATAAGAAGGGTATTATCATCGTTGAGAAAGACGGAAAGATAGACGAGGAAGAGCTTATGATGCAAGCTCTTGAAGCAGGAGCAGAGGACTTCAATGCAGAAGAGGATTCCTTTGAAATATTGACTTCCGCAGAAAGCTTCTCAGAAGTAAGACAGAAGCTTGAAGAACTTCGAATACCAATGGCTTCCGCTGAAGTAACAATGGTACCGCAGAATTACATCTCAGTTACGGCTGAAGACGATATAAAAAAGATAAACAAAATGATGGATATGTTCGATGACAACGACGACGTGCAGGACGTTTACCACAACGCCGAACTGCCTGAGGATGATGAGGAATAGTAACGGATAAGGGAATTACAATCAGACATGGCATACGACATGTACACCTTCCTATGAAAGTAAAATTTCATGAGGAGGTGTATTTTTTATATTAAAGCAAGTTGCAATAAAGGATATGGTAAAGTCAGAAGGAGATATCCCTGAATATTCGAGACATTTTGGAATACTAGTCAGAACGCTTTAAAAATTAATGAAAATAATGTAAAATATACCATAAGCATGCAACTAAATCTGGAATAATCCGTCTAACTTATAAATCAAACAATTGCACGCCGAAGGGCAATCATTAAATATGTGAGGTGATATCATGAAAAAAAGATCTTTAGGATCTATACTTTTTATTATCCTTATAGTCACAAGTATCATGTTTACTGGCTGCAGCAGCAAAGCCCCAAGTGAATCTGCACCTGCCGCACCATCAGAAGCTGGCTTTACAGTAGTAGACAAGGAAACAGCAGGCGTTACGCCGACATCAACATCTGCACAGATGCCAAATCGCAAACTCATAGTTAAGCTGCTTATGCAGATGAGAGTGGATAATATTGAAAAAAGCATTCTCGATGCTGAGGCAATGGCTGCAACTGTGGGTGGCTACACAAGAGAGTCTTACCAAAACGAATTATCAGGACAACTCACGATTATGATTCCGGCAGGACATGTAGATACATTTACTACAAGCCTTAGAAGCCTGGGTAAAGTAACTAATAGTAATCGCAAAACAGAGGATGTAACAGACAGCTATTTCGATACTCAAATTCGAATTAAAAATCTGGAAACTGAAATTGTAACGATGCGAAATCTATTGCAAAAACCGGGCTGGAAGGTCTCAGAGATTTTAGAAATTGAAAGAGAGATACGACGTCTTACTGATGAGCTTGAGTCTTTAAAGGGGTATATAACCAACCTTGATCGCCAAATAACTTATAGCGAAGTTCAAATAAGCTTTGAAAAGAGTCAAGCTGCTATTGGTTCTATTAGTCAGGACGGTCTTGGATATAAATTGTTACTTGCATTAAAAAGTGGGATAAATCTTCTAGTAGGTATTGTTACAGCCATCCTTAGCTTTATTGCATTTATATTGCCGATATCTCCCTTTGCAGTAATTGCTTACTTTGTCTTTCGTAAACCCATTCGTCGCTTCTATAAAAAAGGTCAGCAAGAGCCAAAACAATAATTTAGAGAGTATATTTCAGCAAAAGATTACATAGATGTGGATATGCTCGACGATAATGATGACATACAAAATGTACACCTTCCTTTATAAATGTAAAAATTCGAAAGGAAGGTGTATTTTTATGCTGGTACAGTATTTACAGAAGCAGCAGAACCTGATCCCTTTTGAGAACCAGTGGTAGAATTTATTTTACAATCAGTTCCCGGCATCTTTTCAGAGGTCAATTCTAAAAAGCAGTTGACTCTTTATCAGCACTATTGTATTATAAAATCATAAGAAACATATTATTGCTCGGTCAAAGCCTTATCAGCGAAAGCGATATGAGCGGAGTAAGTCATCTAAGTCCTTTAGGATATGATGTTCTTATATGAGACGAGACTGTCAGGGTGGACAGCCATTTATTATGGTTGTCTTTTTTGTTGTCCGAAACTCATTATAAGAAATGTCTTAAATGAAAGGAGGTGACAGATGTGAAGAAATTTAATAAGAAGAAACTCATCTTACCAGTTCTCTTAATGGTTATAGCATATGTTGCGGTGCCATTTATTAGCTCTGAAATTGACGCTTATGGAGCCTTTTTCTTAGTAGCGGTGGGTCTTGGATGCGGTATTATGATAAACCAATTTATTTTTAAAAAGGCATGATGTAGTAAAAAACGGTAAAAAATCAAAATATATGAATGCACAGTAAAAAGAGCCAATGTCTTAATATGCTATCTTTTTAGATACAGTTATAATATATCAACTGTCTATTATAAGGGTAGCATATTATTTTGATTATTCCGGCGCGATGTGCAGGACGTATACCACAACGCCGAGCTTCCAGATGAAGAAGAATAGAGGAAATTAGACAACCTGCTATATGAATGACAAGTTCATATAGCAGGTTGCTTTTGTTGGCGTATAATGGGTAATTAAGTTATAATAAAAATATCTATTGCATATTCAGATTAGTCTACGCTATCTCAAGTCAATAGAAAGAACGCTTGAAAGGATATAATTCCATGAAATCAAACAAGAGCTATATAATTGGAGTCATCGCTGTGCAAATGATACTGCTTCCATTACTACTCACAGTAGGGAGCTTTGTTTATTCACCTATAGCAAATCTGTTGTCTGATGCTATTAGAGAAGCAGGGCTTGGAAATGATGTTCAGAAGCTTTCTCACGTATTGGCTTTAGTACTTTGTACACTATTAGCAAGTGGAGCGGTGGGCTACATATACTCAAGACAATCTAAAACTAAGCCTGACTCTTCAAAGGCAAGATACATAGCTCCTCTGATACCAATAATCTATGCTTTTACTTTTGCCTTTCTTGCTGCTGTATTTTCAAAAGGCGACTACAATTCAGGCTGGTGGGGAGTATATATTTTCAAAAACCCCATGTTTCTAATATTTGATATATTTCTTGCTTTTACCGGCATGAATCAATTGATTCCTGTAGCAGAGCTTACGGCCTATACAAGCTTTGCATTGGGGTTTCTGCTTCAGGAGCAAGTTGCCAAGTCGGGTATAAAGGATACTGCTTCAAGAAATATTAAAGCATTATTAGTGGCTTTATGCTTGGCTGTAATTGTATTTACAGGAAACAGCAACAGAGATGTAATAGACAATGGAATAATTGAGATGATATACGGCGAGTCGAGTGTCGGGAAGGACTTAACAGAATACGATCTGTTGGAAATAGCTCCATTCAGGGAGGATAACGGCTTAGCGAAGCTTGACAAAGAAGCCTCTCTACAGTTTAAGGAGATTGACGATATGCCACGCCTTGACGGTGCAACTGCTGCATATCCGGTATATGCTGCTTTTGTTGAAGCAGTGTACAAGGGACTGGGTGATTATTATAATGCAAATAAGAATAATAACGATAAGGATATATATCTTGCATTTGTTGATAGTAACCAGCCTCCCTTTGATAAAATAAAATGTTCAAAGACCGACAAGGCATATGAAAGACTGATAGATGGACAAACAGATATAATTTTTGTTGCTGAACCGTCAAAATTCCAAAATGAATTGATAAAGGCAAAGGGTGACGAATTTGTACTTACTCCTATCGGCTATGAAGCCTTTGTATTTTTCACAAATGTTAAAAATCCGGTGGAAAGCTTGACAATAGGGCAGATACAGGATATTTACTTAGGCAAGGTAACCAATTGGAAGAAAGTAGGCGGTCAAAACAGGGAGGTATTGCCCTATCAGCGGCCTGAGAACTCCGGCAGCCAGACAGTGATGGAGAACAAGGTAATGAAGGATCTTCAGATGATGGGACCTACGAAGGAATCTTTGGTAGAAGGCATGGGTGGTATTATCAAGGAGGTTGCAAGCTACAAAAATTCCAGGAACTCCATAGGCTACTCTTTTATGTACTATTCATCCTCGATGATTAGGAACAACCAGATAAAATATATTGGGGTAAATGGAATAAAGCCCACTACTGAAACG
Organism: Clostridia bacterium; assembly: GCA_035628995.1. Classification (NCBI taxonomy): domain Bacteria; kingdom Bacillati; phylum Bacillota; class Clostridia; species Clostridia bacterium. The sequence goes on from DASPIR010000023.1 coordinate 11,766, forward strand.
GTGAGAAACAGGACATACCCCTTTACTGTCCCTGTATATGCAGTGACCTTAAAGTCGAATACTAAGGAAAAGGTAAGCAAGCTTATAGAATGGATATTATCAGAGGAAGGCCAAAGCCTTATTGAAAAAACCGGCTATGTACCTGCAATAAAGTAAGATGCCGAATTTGACACCTTACATATATCTATTTTACTATCTTATTGAATAGCCTTACAATTCTATCCATGAAATCTGAAGCAGACTTTAAAGCTGTGCTAAAGGTTGTATGAGTATCTTCAATTGTGACAAACTCCGGTATAAGATCATTTGCCAGTATATATTCTGATTGCTGTATATCTCTTAAGGCTCTTTCATACCCATCCCTGCAAAGTTGAATTTCGACAGGTTCCCTGGAACTTAAATTCCATGCCTTGCCATGCTCAAACACCCCATCTCTAGACATGATAAATATCTTATAATCATCAATGAAGGAACCCTTTATCATGTTTGACTGGGATGCTACAAATCCACTTTCAGCATTCAGAAGATCCTGCCCGAAAAGCTTCACTCTGCTTTCTCTTATACCAATAAGGTTCAGCATGGTAGGTAGAAAATCCATTTGCCCTCCCACGATAATATTCGTTTCACTTACAGCACTTCCGGGAATATGTATAATAAGCGGTACATTAAGGGATTCATCAAAGGTGTATTCATGACCTAGAAGCTCCGTCATAAGCTTATCGTTTTCAGTCACACCGTTAGGTATGCCTCTGTGGTCGCCATATAATGCTATGATTGAATTATCATACAGTCCATACCTTTTTAGCTCCTCTATGAAAAGCCCCAGAGCTTCATCTGCATAGTGAATTGCTTGGATATAGCGCCCTAGAGTTGTGTTTTCATGCTTAGGCAGCAGCTTCACTGTCTTATACTTCTTTGGCAGCGCATAGGGATGATGGCTTGAAAGTGTGATCAAAAAAGAATAAAAAGGCTGCTTGGCTGTGCTGAGGTATTTTGCAGATTGCCTCAAAAAGTATTTGTCGCTTAAGCCCCAGCCGAATATCTCTTCAGGATTGAAATCATGCATATTGATGAACCTGTCGTAGCCCATCATGGGATATATGGTCTGCCTATTCCAGAACTCCGGCTTGTAAGCATGAAACGCCATTGTATTATATCCTTGCTCCCTCATGATCATCGGCAAGCCCATGAATTTATTGTTCTGATACTTGCTGTATGCGGGTAAATCCATTGAGGGGTAAAGGGAATTCTGCGTGACGAATTCTGCGTCGGAGGTGCCGCCCTTTCCCAACTGCTGATAGTAGCGGTTGAAATATAGTGAATCCGAAAGCAGCAGCTTATTAAGGTTCGGTGTAAGCTTCTGTCCGTTGTAGTTCATATTTATCACAAAATCCTGAAGGGCTTCCACCTGAATGACTATAACATTCCTGTCTTTTGCTATTCCAAAAAATCGAGATTCTATTTCAAGCTTTTTCTTTTCTTGAGTTACTTGAAACCTGCTGATGTCGCTATCATTAACCAGTGTTTTATTAGAAAGCTGTGAAATATGATAATGCAGCAGGCCGAATTTCTCATATGCCTGCCCACTGCTTTTTATGCTGCTTAGAGAGAAGTCCGTGAATGTAAATACCAGTATAAGTGCAGCTGCGATAAGAGAAGGCATTACCCGTGGATCTGAAGCCTTTTCCTGATTTTTTAGAGAGTTATGGTGGAATATCAATATTAGAGCATCAGCAAACAGTAGGATATGCATGATTGAAAAGAGTGAGCTTACGCTGTCCCATATCGTAGGTAGAACTTTCAAAAACTGTAAATCCGAAGCTTCCGGCAGCACATTAAAATACTTGAAATAGAGCAGGTCTGCAAGCACTATAATTGCAAGGATTTCATGAACGGCAATCCTAAGAAAAAAGCTCTTTCTTGCAAAAACCAGGTTCAGCATTGTATATATTGCTAGTAGAAGCATGGAGGTTCTCAAGGCAGTCAGAAGCATATACTGGGGTTTTCCGACTGAGTAGTAAAGGGCTGTAAATTTACATAACGTGAAAGCAATCATAAGTAAGGTCTGCTGCAAAAGGTACGAATACTTTTTGTTAGTGAACATATATCAAACGTCCTTCCGCCATATTCTATCCATGAAAGATATATTTGGTGCTTCGCATAGTTCACTAAATCTATATTCGAATATGGTTATCCAACATTACTACAAGTATATGAGAATATCTTGATATTAGTTTAAAGATATGAGAATCTAAGAATAGAATAGTATCATGTACGAACAAGGAGGAGTATATTATGAACGCAAGAGAAATAAGGATAGGGGCAAAATACAGACATTTCAAAGGAAATGAGTACCTGGTGCTGCATGTGGCAAAACACTCTGAAACCTTGGAGGAATACGTTGTATACCAAGCTCTATATGGCGAGAAAGGTATTTGGATAAGACCGCTGGAAATGTTCTTAAGTATGAAAGAGGTAGAAGGAAAGCAAGTTCACAGATTTGAAGAAATAGTATAATTCAGCCTTGCTGCGCTGCAGCTTTCTCCATGATTTGCAGTACTGCAAGGTCCTTTTCCTTACACTCCATCATTATATCAAAATCATCCTTTACAAGCGCTACAGCCTGCTTGTAGTCCTCGAAGTCAATAAAATCCGAATGGTGCCTGTCAGTGGGGCAGCTTCTTCCACTGCTGAGGTGCATCTTAGGTCTTTGCCCTTTCCAAGAGTTCCTTATCCTTTCTATGAGCAGGGGCAGGTTGTCATTCTCATGGTTGCAGTTATGATGATGTATGTCCAATACCATTGGAATGTTCAGATGCTCGCATAGAGACAACACATCTTCTGCATTGAAAATTTTATCGTCGTTTTCAACTACGATTTTCTCCTTAATGTCATTATCCAGAGTATTAAAGCTCTTGATGAATCTTTCTATAGCCCTCTGCTTGCCTCCTGTACCGCTGCCTACGTGAAGGACCAGGATTCTATTTCCTACCATATTTGAAAGTCTGTTGTGGTGTTCAAGAATTGCGAAGCTTCCCTTAACTACCTCCGGCCTATCTGAATTAAGTACGCAGAACTGGTCCGGATGCATGCTTATTCTTATTTTGCCCCCATTGACTATTTCCCTTATCTTTTCAGACATGTTCTGAATGTCAGTATCCTCCCACCAATGCCAATCAGGCACATAGGTGGCAAGGGGTATTAGATCAGAGCTTAAGCGATACAGGCTTATGCCGCTCTCAATGCACCAAAGCATGATTCTGGAGACATTATAGAGGTTGTCGACTGCTATCAATCGAAGTCTTCGCATCCTTTCTGATTGTTCTAACCCTTCAAAGGTCTTTACGCTCATTGTCTTGAATCTGCCATTTTCCTTCATGCTCTTTGAGATACATGCAAAGCCTAATCGCAACATAATATCATCCTTCACAACTTTAGTATTCTATTCGGCTATATTATTTGAAGAAATTTTCATTCTAATGCGTATATACCTATGATGATATTTACAAGGAGGACTGAAAATGGATCAGGTAAGAAGAGGAGAAAGTGGTTTTTTCGGCATAATAATATTCGGTTTATGTGTTTCACTTATCTCGTTAAGCCTGGGACTTATTGCTGCTCCAGTGGCATATCAGTTAGTTGAATACAATCTCAATATGGACGGCATCCAAATCAATGGATTGTTGGGTTTCTTGGGAATCAGCACCACACCTATGCAGGAAATGCTGATATTTATGCTTTTGGGTGTATTTATTGGAATAGGAAGCTTGCATTTATTCAATAAGACTGCATATTTAATGGGTGGATTGCTGAAAGTCATGTCTCCTACACAGGTTAAAGACTAAAAGTCTACTTCAGGGTATATAAATAGCAACTAAGTAAAAAATATTGAAGAAGCTATTTCAAATATACTTTGGAGGTAATATAATGAATAATGGAGCATATGAAAAGGTTGTTAACGGAAGAAGCCTGAACAATATTTTCGGGGAAATCCAAAAGCTCAGTACGGTCGAAAGCTATCTTATACATGTTGAGACAATAGATGGTGCTGAGAACAATTTCATTGAGGGTGCGAAGAATGGTCACAGAGAGGTCGAGAACCTATATGTATCCAGTGACAATATGACAGGTTTAAAAATGGTATAGTAGCGGCGATAAAGGAAGGGGGTGCGGCTTGCATGGGGTGAATGACAGGGTGAACTGTATAACCTGTACTCATTATTATGTGACTTGGGATAGAAGTTTTCCCAATGGCTGCAGACTTTTCGAGTTTGAGACGGGCAAACTGCCTTCCCAACTGGTACAGGAGTCAACTGGAGACAGCTGCAAAAACCATATTGAGAAGAAAAAAAACAAGAAAAATTTATAATTAGGAATAAAAGCTGATATTTTGGAAATAATACCCTCCAGAACAATATGGAGGGAAAATTATGTTTGAAGATAGAAGTATCAGACGCAAAAGAAGGTATATACTAGCTGCAGTCTTTCTGCTACTGGCTTCTGCCGCATTTGGAGTTGGCTACTATTTTAATGCCGAGGCTCCGGAGGCATTGGACGATTCTGCAAACCCATCAAAGGTGAACCTGCAGATACCTGACAGTTTGATAAATCCAGCAGACAGCAAGCTGCCCTATGAGCCGGTGAATGCTGATACTGATGATACTACAGCATTAAACATGCCGAACAAGTATTTGCTGACTCCAAATACACAATTGATTTTCAAAACATATTTCAATTCCTGCAGACATACTACAGAAAAGGCTGTACCGGCTTCCAGAGAAGAAGTGAGTATGAACGAGCAGCAGTTGAAGGATAAATATACGAGCTGGGAAATAACTGCATTCTCACCTCCAATAGTTGAATTAAGCAGAGCAGTTGATGCATACTGCCCCATCCATTATATTATAGGTGTAGACAATGGGTATATTGCTATATATGTATATGATGAAAACGGGCAGAAGGTTATGCAGGAAAAGACCGACATTTCTATTGCTACTCTTACTCCGGAAGATCAGCAGGCCCTTAATGGAGGAATAGTGGTGGATACAGAGGACCAGAAGGAACAAACCCTGGAAGGCTTTAGCAATTAGAAGATATGGTAGAAATGTTTTCTACTAAGAAATTCCATGAACTTATGCTCTATCGCGTAGCTCTCGCTAAGCGACCCGCATAAGGGAATTTCTAAGTGGAAAACAAGTCTTTAGCAGGTGAAATACTGCTTTATTTTTTTGCAAAAAAAGGTTATAGTATAATTTAGCGAATATATGTTTGGTGGTGCATTAATATTGTTGATTTTAGGAATTGACCCGGGTATAGCAATACTTGGGTTCGGACTTGTACGGTACGAGGCAAACAAATTTACAGTAGTAGATTACGGAGCAATTACAACAAATGCAGGCACGCCGATGTCAAAAAGGCTAACCCAGATATACAATGACCTTATTGATTTAATAGAAAGGTATAAACCTGACGCATTTGCCGTTGAAGAGCTGTTCTTCAACAAAAATATTAAGACAGCGCTGACGGTAGGACATGCCAGGGGGGTAGCGGTTTTGGCAGGTGCAAAGTCTGGGATACAGGTTTATGAATATACTCCTCTTCAAGTCAAACAGGCTGTGGTAGGGTATGGAAGGGCTGAGAAGAGCCAAGTACAGCAGATGGTGAAGATTCTTCTGAACCTTAGGGAAATACCAAAGCCTGACGACGTTGCAGATGCTCTGGCTGTTGCTATTTGCCACGGGAATTCCTCCAATTTCTCAGAACAATTCAGATTGTAGAGGTGAAAGGATATGTATGAATATTTAAGCGGGATAGTGGACTATATGGGCGCGGATTATGCTGTGATAGATATTTCGGGTCTGGGCTACAGGGTGTTCACTTCACAGAATACTATGAAGAGTCTTAAGCTTGGCGAAACCTCGAAGATTTTTACACATTTGATCGTCAAAGAGGATGATCTGGTGCTTTACGGCTTTTCTACCAGGGATGAGCTTTCCATGTTCAAGCTGCTGATATCGGTATCGGGAGTTGGGCCGAAGGCTGGAGCTTCACTGCTCAATCAGTACAAAGCATCTGATATAGCGGCGGCTATTATCAGCAGGGACATAACAAAGCTTACAAAAGCTCAGGGTATCGGGAAGAAAATCGCTGAAAGAATAATACTTGAGCTTAAAGACAAGATAGATACAGAAAGTGCTATTGGAGGAATTGAGGCTTTCGATGGTGGAGATGAGGTATCCCAGGTAATTGAAGCTTTGGTTTCTTTAGGGTATAATTATTCTATAGCAGCGACTGCTGTTATGAAGCTAAAGGATACAAAGAAACCTATCGATATTCTAATTAAGGATGCATTAAGGCAGCTTGCAACAATGTAGATTTATAAAGTGAGGAAGTACTATGGAAGATAGATTGATAACACCAAAGATAATGGAAGAGGACACTGAGGTTGATACAAACCTGAGGCCGAGATCTCTTGGGGAATATATAGGACAAACCAGCGCCAAGGAGAAAATAGATATTTTCATACAGGCGGCAACTAAAAGAAAAGAGACTCTTGACCATGTTCTGCTTTATGGACCTCCTGGACTAGGCAAAACAACCCTTGCCAATATCATTTCCAATGAGCTGGGAGTAAACATTAGGATTACCTCTGGCCCGGCAATAGAAAAGCAGGGGGACTTGGCAGCCATTCTCACGAATCTTAATAATAATGATGTGCTGTTTATCGATGAGATACACAGGCTAAATCGAAGTGTTGAGGAAATCCTTTATCCGGCTATGGAAGATTATGCTTTGGATATAATAATTGGCAAGGGACCCAGCGCACGCTCCATAAGGCTTGACTTGCCGAGATTTACGATGATAGGTGCCACAACGAGAGCTGGAATGCTTACATCTCCGCTCAGAGACAGGTTTGGAGTAATTTGCAGGCTTGAATATTATACTAATGAAGAGCTATATCAGATAATCACAAGGTCTGCAAAGATATTGAAGATAGAAGTGGACAATGATGGAGCCCTTGAGATAGCAAGAAGGTCAAGGGGAACCCCGCGTGTTGCCAACAGGCTTTTAAAGAGGGTAAGGGATTATGCGCAGGTCAGGGCTGAAGGTATCATCGATAAAGAGACTGCTGACAAGGCATTGAAGCTTCTTGAAATAGATGACATGGGACTTGATGAAATTGACAAGAGGATGCTACTGACAGTCATCAACAAATTCGACGGCGGACCGGTTGGCTTGGATACCCTTGCTGCATCCATAGGGGAAGACAGCGGTACCATAGAGGACGTTTATGAGCCGTACCTTCTGCAGATTGGCTTCATTAACAGGACTCCAAGAGGAAGAATTGCGACCAAATCTGCTTATAAGCATTTTGGAATTAATAAAGATTAACCAGGGGTGAAACAATTGAAACTGCTGCTTCATATGTGTTGCGGCCCATGTGCTGTTTATCCTCATAAGATTCTCAGTAAGGAGCATGATATAACGGGATTGTTCTATAATCCCAATATACACCCTTATACCGAATACAAGAAAAGAATGGATACAGCTCAAGAGTTCGCAGATAAATCAGAGTACAAGCTTATAACAATAGATGAATACAACTTGGATGAATTCCTCAGAAATTCAGCCTTCCGGGAGGGGCAGCGGTGCATGATGTGCTATGCTGACCGTCTTGAGAGAACTGCTTCTGTTGCAAAAAAAGGGAAATTTGACGCTTTTACAACCACTCTTTTGGTAAGTCCCTTCCAGAAGCATGAGCTTATCAAAAGGATAGGCGAAGAAGCGGGAAGTAAATATGGAGTTGAGTTTCTGTATAAGGATTTCAGGGAAGGCTTCAAAGAGGGCGTGGAAAAGTCAAAGCAGTTGGAGCTTTACAGGCAGCCATACTGCGGATGCATATACAGCGAGAGGGACAGATATATGCCTAAGATAAAGGGCGAAAGAAAACAACAATAATAAATCCAACACAGACATGTTGAAGGGAGTAGTGCTAATGAAAGCAAAAAAAGCCGTACTAACCTACTTAGTAATTACTGCAGTTGCTTTAACATCCTTTTCTTTCAATGTTGAAACGGTACATGCCAGCGTTCCGGTCCCTGAAACAATAAAAGTGGGGCTGGGCTTTGGATCGTCTGCTGCCAACATATTTACCCTGGGCAGTGAGACAGGTATGGAAATTTTGGGTTTTGAAAATGGTGAATATAAGGACTTGATTGAAGTGACCAACCCTGCAGGAATCAAGGTACGCAGAGATAAATACTACAATATAGTGAACAGTAAGGAACGTGAAATAAACTATGTGAAGGCAGCCAAATATGAAGGGGAAGTAATAGGACCCTATCATATACAGATAGGTGATGTTTTTCCTGACATAGAAGCGGCCAAGCAAGTAATAGCACAGGTGTCCTCCATTACTCCGGCAGTGTTTCCTGCATATGAGGGCGGCTGGCGGGTCTGGTCGCAGCTTTACTTGGAAGAAAGTGAATGCCTTAACCAGATAAAGGTTATGCAGAATGAGAAAAGCGATATTAGCTATTCGGTGGTATACCCGGATAGAAAAAGAATACAGATCCTGGATGGCGCTACCGGACAGATGCTGCTTGTATTGAACAGTGAAGCAAAAACAAAGGTTATGCCCAAGGATATACAGGGGAAAGTCAGTTCAATACAGTACAAGACTAAGAAATACAGGGGAAGCATAACAATGCAGAGCCTGGCTGAAAGTGATGTTACATTAATCAATGAGCTGCCCTTTGATCAATATCTATACAGCGTTGTCCCTTCTGAAATGCCGGCGACCTGGCATGTAGAGGCATTGAAGGCTCAGGCAGTAGCTGCGAGGAACTTTGCAATCGTAACGATGGGCAGGCATAATGCACAAGGTTTTGATTTGTGCAGCGTTGAACACTGCCAAGCATACAACGGTATAGGACAGGAAAGCAGCACGACCACTGAAGCGGTAAATGCTACTAAGGGAAAGATACTTACATACAATGACAAGCTTGTCACTACATATTTTCACTCTAGCAGCGGAGGCCATACAGAGAACATTGAGAATGTTTGGGGGAGCAATCTGCCTTATATCAGAGGAGTAGATGATCAATACGGTCTGGGAAGTCCCTACGATAACTGGACTCTTGATATGGATAAGACAGCATTAAAAGAAAAACTAACATCGGCAAATATAGATTTAGGTGAAATCTTAGATATAAGAGTATTGGAGGTAAGCAGTTACGGGCGTGTAACAAAGCTTGAAATAAAAGGCACAAAGGAAACCAGGATATTCGAAAAGGAAAAGATAAGGAGCATTATAGGCACAAAATCACTTAAAAGTATATGGTACAAGTTGAAAACCGATGCGGATATCTTTGTTAGAGGATCACTTTTAGGAACTTCCGAGTCGGGCAGAGCTTCGAATATGTATGTGATTTCTGCTGCAGGCAAAGCTAAGGTCAGCAGCCCGAAAAACTTGGTAGCCATAAAAGGCATGAACAGTACGAAAGCCTACAATGTGATACCCAATAAATACACCTTCGACGGAAAGGGTTTCGGGCACGGTTTGGGAATGAGCCAGTACGGTGCAAAAGGAATGGCTGAAGCAGGTAATAACTATCAGAAAATATTGGAACACTATTATCAGGGATCAAAAGTACAATAGAAAGAAGGCATAAGATGGAGCTTAAGGATTTTCACTTCGATTTGCCTGAAGAGCTTATCGCACAGGAGCCAATAGTCAACAGGGATATGTCCAGACTGTTGGTGCTTGACAAGAATGATGGAGAAATAACACACAGAAGTTTTAGAGATATTTTGGAATACCTGCATAGTGGGGATTGCCTCGTGCTGAATAATACCAGGGTAATACCCGCAAGGCTGTTCGGAGTAAAAAAGGACAGCTTGGGCAGTATTGAATTCTTGCTTTTGAACAGAAAAGAGAAGGATGTCTGGGAGGTTATACTTAGGCCGGGAAAGAAGGCAAAACCCGGTGCAAGATTCCTCTTCGGGAATGGAGAGCTTGAGGGAGAGATACTTGAGATCCTTGAGGGCGGCAATCGGCTGGTGAGGTTTCATTATCAGGGTATTTTCGAGGAAGTGCTGGATAGGTTGGGAAATATACCTCTTCCTCCATATATAAAAAAACAGCTGGAGGATAGGGAACGATACCAGACAGTGTATTCCAAGCATGAAGGTTCTGCGGCTGCACCAACTGCAGGGCTGCACTTCACTAAAGAGCTTCTGCAGCAGCTGGCGGATAACGGAATAATAATAGTTTATGTGACACTTCATGTTGGGCTCGGTACCTTCAGACCTGTAAAGGTTGATAATATCATGGAGCACAAGATGCACTCCGAGTACTATGAGCTAAGCACAGAAAGTGCTGAAACTATAAAAACCGCCAAAATTAATGGGGGGAGAGTTATCTGTGTAGGAACTACCTCCACAAGGACTCTGGAATCAATAATGCAGAAAAAAGGCAAGCTCCAGGCAGACAGCGGTTGGACAGACATATTCATATATCCGGGGTACAAGTTCATGTTAACAGATGGACTAATTACGAATTTTCATCTGCCGGAATCCACACTGCTTATGCTGGTAAGTGCATTGGCGGGAAAAGATAACATAATGAAAGCATATAAAGAAGCCATAGCAGAGCGCTATAGATTTTTCAGCTTTGGTGATGCAATGCTTATAATTTAATTATATGTCCCGCCCAGGCAAAGTATTGCCTGTCAGCATTGAACTTGGCTTCAATGAATGGACAAATTAATGAATGCTTTACTAAAGTAAAGCTAGGAGGTAAATTCAGTTGACAATAAGATACGAGCTGATAAAAGAAGACAAGAAAACCGGTGCAAGATTGGGGAAGCTCCATACACCGCATGGAACCATTGATACGCCTACGTTCATGCCGGTAGGGACTCAAGCTACTGTAAAAGCCATGTCTCCAGATGAGTTGAAGGAGATTGGCGCACAAATAATATTAAGCAATACTTATCATTTATATATAAGACCTGGACACAAGCTGGTAGAGAAGGCAGGCGGACTTCACGGGTTTATGAATTGGGATAGACCCATACTTACTGACAGTGGAGGCTTTCAGGTGTTTAGTCTTAATGATTTGAGAAAGATATCAGAAGAAGGGGTTGTATTCAAGTCCCATCTCGATGGATCCAAGCATCTTTTTACTCCCGAATATGTTATGGAGATAGAAAACTCTCTTGGGGCAGACATTATCATGGCTTTTGACGAATGCACCCCATATCCCTGTGAACATGATTACGCGAAGAAATCAATGGAAAGAACGATAAGATGGCTGCACAGATGTAAGGAAGCTCATAAGAATACAGAGAAGCAGTCGCTTTTTGGAATTGTCCAAGGAAGTGTCTATAAGGATTTAAGAATTGAAAGCGCAAGAAGATCTGTGGAAATGGATTTACCCGGGTACTCAATAGGTGGATTGAGTGTTGGGGAGCCTAAGGAAATAATGAATGAAGTGCTGGAATATACAGTACCGGAGCTTCCGAAAGATAAACCCAGATACCTTATGGGGGTGGGTAGTCCTGACTGCTTGCTAGATGGCTCAATCAGGGGAATAGACATGTTTGACTGTGTGCTGCCTACAAGAATTGCACGAAACGGGACTGTGATGACTTCAAAGGGAAAGCTTGTTGTAAGGAATGCAGAGTACAGCGAGGATTTCAGACCAATGGATGAGGAGTGCGACTGCTATGCCTGCAGGAACTTTTCAAGGGCGTACATAAGACACCTCATCAAAGCAGGAGAGATACTGGGAGGAAGGTTGACAACCATCCACAATCTTAGATTTCTACAGAATCTAATGGCCAAAATAAGGAAGGCAATAGAAGAGGATAGTCTTACAGAGTTCAGGAATGATTTCTTCGAAAAATACGGATATTAAGGTAATCATATATAAGACAAAATATAATTGGATAATATACAATAATGAGAAGGATTTTTGACTTGTTTATTGAATAATAAGCATGAAGGATATTTTTTAGAATCCTTCATAATATCAAAAGGTATAAAGGAGGAATATACAGAGTGAGTCAGTTTGGTTCTTTAGGATGGATTTTACCATACGCAGTTGTTATTGGGGCTTTTTACTTTTTTCTTATAAGACCTCAGAAAAAGAAGGAGAAAGCAACCCAGGAAATGAGAAATAGTATTAAAGAAGGTACAGAAGTTGTAACAATAGGTGGACTGTACGGCAAGGTTGTTAATGCGAAGGAAGATGTACTTACAATAGAAGTTGGAGCTGATAAAGTAAAACTCAAGGTTGCAAGATGGGCAATCGGGAAAGTTATAGAAAATAGCGAAGAAAAGTAACTTGAATTCAAGTTACTTTTCTTCTTTTAGAGAATAAATATTCCCTATAGTGAATAGATTTATAGAAACAAACCTGTTCTGCGATTAAAATAAATTACTATAGGGGGTTATTTTGTATGAGGAAAATGATAAACTATGCAAAGAAAGCGCCTGCAGAAGAAAAAGGAATTAATATATATGGGGTATTCCTGAAATCACTTGGGATATGCTTTACAATATCCTTTGCCCTAATTGTACTTTACGCATTGATACTATCATTCACAAGCATGAGTGATTCTTCAATGAACATGTCCATACAAATTATTATGATAGTAAGTATAACAATTTCAAGTATTTACGGGGGAAAGAAAATATCCAGAAAGGGCTGGTTGTTTGGTATAGCCCTGGGATTGCTGTTCACACTTCTGCTGGTTCCTTTGAGTGTGGGCTTCGGGCAGAATTTCAGTCTTGATAAATACTTCATGGCAAAAACCCTAATGGGTGGTGCTGTAGGGCTAATCGGAGGCATAATAGGCGTCAATCTCAATTGAAATTCCAATTAATTTCAAATTTTACTTTTCCATAAATCACTAATATGGTATAATTTCAATGTGAAAAAACATTGAGGAGGAAACTAAATGAAGCATATTAGAACTATCAACAGCAAAACATTATGTGAAAGTGTACAAAAGGGCGGTTGTGGTGAATGCCAGAACTCATGCCAGTCAGCATGCAAGACTTCCTGTACAGTAGCAAATCAGAAGTGTGAAAATGTTGAGAACAGCAGAGTAAAGCCGATGATTTCGCATAAAAACTTAATTTAAGGTAATAATAGGTTATAATAATTCATTTTTTTGTACATAGGCAGTAATATGTCGGTAAGCATGTAAGCGAACCAATATGTTACTGCTTTAAAACATTTTTAATGGAGGGCTTATGGTAGTATTGTACAAGCATTACAAGCCTGAGACAGAAAAAAGCGCATTCATCGCTGAAAGCAGTACCTTAATAGGCAGATGCTTTATAGGCGAGGACTGCAGTATTTGGTTCAATGCAGTGCTTAGAGCGGATGTCAATGAGATAAGGATTGGAAGAGGCACAAATATCCAGGACGGCTGCGTAGTCCACTGCGATCGTGATTTTAAAGTCAGCATTGGAGAAGATGTCACTGTAGGCCACAATGCAATTATCCACGGATGCACAATAGGCAGCAACTGCATTATAGGAATGGGGTCAACAGTGCTTGATGGTGCAGTTATAGGCGATAATGTAATAGTAGGTGCCAACTCATTAATCACCTCCGGTAAGATCATTCCCTCAGGTGTTCTGGTTATGGGGAGCCCGGCAAAGGTTGTCAGAGAGCTGACTTTAGACGAGATAGAAGGAATCCGCCACTCAGTAAAAGGGTATGTTACACTTTCTAAAGAATACACTGGTGGGATAGAATAGAGAAAAAAACAAATAATACATATGCAAGCTAACCTGGATAATGTGGAAACATTGGGAAAGGCAAAGCAGGACAATATTTCTTCTACATTGACTAAGAATTGCAAAAGTTATATAATAACCATTGTGAAATTAAATAAGGGGGAGTTAACAAATGAAGTCAAAAAGCCTAATAGTGTTTCTGGCAGTGGTTTTACTAATTTCATTTTTTGCGTATATAGCGGTCTACGGACTTAATATAGGAAAATATGAAATTTTGCCTGTGAAGCAGCTTATAAAATTGGGTCTCGATTTAAGAGGTGGAGCAACAGTACTTCTGGAGGCAAAGGACAATCCTAGTGATCCCGTAAATGAAGAGAAGATGACAAGAGCAGTTGCTACAATAAGAGAGCGTATAGATGCTCTGGGAGTAGCAGAACCTGTTATCACAAGAGTCGGAAAGAATAGAATAGAAGTGCAGCTTCCTGAAATCCAGGATCCGCAGAGAGCACTGGATTTAATTGGTCAGACTGCTCAATTGGAATTCATAGAAGAAGAAACAAAGCAGGTCATTTTAACTGGTAATGATATAAAGAAAGCAGAGGCGGAATTCGGACCAAGCAATGATGGACTTGGACAGGCACCAGTGGTATCCTTTGAGCTTTCACCTGAAGGGGCAAAGAAGTTTGCTGTTGCCACTGAAAGAAACGTAGGCAAGCAAATAGGAATTTATCTTGATAAGCAGCCAATATCACTTCCTACAGTACAGAGCGTAATTCCTGATGGGAAGGGTGTAATCACCGGTTCTGCAAATATGGAAGAAGCTGGGGACTTAGCTACATTGATAAGAGCCGGTGCGCTTCCGGTAGAACTGGAAACTCTTTCAGTAACAGCAGTTGGACCGCAGCTTGGTGCTGACTCCTTTGCTACTGCTCTCTATGCAGGTCAGGTTGGCATACTGCTGGTATTTTTATTCATGATATTTTACTACAGAGCGCCTGGCGTAGTGGCATGTATAACTCTAGTACTTTATCTTACACTTACATTATTTGCACTTGCAGCAATGAAAGCAACGCTTACATTGCCAGGTATTGCAGGTTTGATACTTTCTGTTGGTATGGCAGTTGATGCAAATGTTGTAATCTACGAGAGAATAAAAGACGAGCTGCATCTAGGGAAGACTTTGAGGGCAGCAATAGAGGGAGGCTTCAGAAGAGCTTTCCTGACCATATTTGACTCCAACTTTACTACCATAATAGCATGTGTAATACTCTTCTACTTTGGAGCAGGACCGATAAGAGGCTTTGCAATAACTCTTATTGTCGGTGTAATTTTAAGTATGTTCACCGCAATAACTATTACAAGACTTATGCTTAGGTTGCTCACAAGCAGCGGCATATTAAAGAGTATGAGATACTTTGGAGAAAGGGGAGTGAAATAGTATGAAAGCCATTAACTTTATGGGATATAAAAAGATATGGTTTGGAATATCGCTTACCCTATTGGCAATAGGCCTGGTATTTATGTTTATAAACGGCGGCTTGAATTTGGGTATAGACTTTAAAGGAGGTACCTCCATTCATGCTAACATAGGCAAGACCTTTGAGGTATCTGAAATAAGACAGATAATGGATAAGTATGATCCAGAAGCAACAATAACACATGCAGGTCCAAACAAGGATCAGGTTATAGTCAGAACTAAAGTGACCCTCGATAATGCAAAAAGGGCTGAAATAATTAAAACTTTTTCTGACAAATATGCCATAGATTCAAAGAATATTGCCTTTGAAACCATAGGGCCTACAGTAGGAAAAGAACTTTCAATACAGGCATTAATTGCGGTACTTCTAGCATTTGTAGGAATAATGGTTTATGTATCCTTTAGGTTTGAATGGAAGTTCGGCTTAGCTGCTATTACTGCATTGGTACATGACACAGCAATGATGGTTGCAGCATATGCAGTTTTCCAAATACCAGTAAACAGCACATTTATAGCTGCACTGCTGACTATAATAGGTTACTCAATAAATGATACGATAGTTATTTTCGATAGAATTAGAGAAAACCTAAAGCGCGAGCATGGCAAGAAGATTGACTATGATAAGCTGGTCAATGAGTCTGTAACACAGACTCTGGCACGTTCAATCAATACATCAGTGACTACATTACTTACAATATTTGCGCTATATTTCTTGGGCGTTCCTGCTATCAAGGAGTTTGCATTCCCAATGATTATCGGTATAATAAGCGGTTGTTACTCAACAATATTTATAGCAAGTCCGTTGTGGGTAATATTCCGACAAAAAATCAAGCTCGGCGGAGCAATCTAAGCTGAAAGCATTTAAGGTAACAGTTCAATACTGTTACCTTATTGGTTTTTGTACTTTTATTTAATATATTGAACGCATTAAGAATTCGTATAGGGATTAGTGCGAATTCAATAACATTAAGGAAACATTTGTGCGAAAGTTGAATACTTTATGTAAAATGTATTTCGCAAAATGTGTAGTTGAAGTAATGACTAAAAAGAATTATATTAATATTGTCAGGGTTGACTGCTTATTAAAAGTACAGGAGGGATTCATATGCAGGTTATTATTGTTATTTCATTGATTTTTTCAGTTTTCATAGCATTTTTTGCAGTACAGAACGCAGGGGTAGTTGCAATAAATTTGCTATGGTATACGGTAAGTCTGTCGCAGGCGGTGGTAATACTCTGCTCTGCGCTGTTCGGCGTGCTTATTATGCTGCCTTTTGACGTGGCGAGAACGATCAAAAACAAGCTTAAGATTATGGAGCTGTCCGGGGAGATTAAAAGGCTTAAGGAAGAATTAAAGAAAACAGTTGAAGAGAAAGAAATCCTGCCGGAAAAATCTCAGGTAGAAGAAGTGGTTAATATCACAGAAAAACAGTAATTTAAATTGAACGCACTTAAGCTATTATATAGAGTATAGTGCGAATTCAATAACAAATAATGTAACCGTTTCGCGGAATTTGATTGAATTTATATTTGTTTTCCGCAAAACGCCTTATTGAACGCACTTAAGGTATTATATAGGGTATAGTGCGAATTCAATAATAATAAATGAAACATTTTGCGAAATCTGAATGACATAACAATGGATATTTCGCAAAACGTTTAGATAGGCATGTGATGAGTATTGAACAAAAGATGGACAACTTACGATAAAAGTGTAGAAAATATCGAAATTATTATATCAGAATTCCAGATACCGGAGATAATAGCAAGAGCATTAATCAATAGGGGTATCAACACTGTCCCGCAGGCAAGGGCTTTCTTGAACACTGATTTGGGTTCTCTCCATGACCCGTACCTTATGAAGGGAATGGATCAAGCTGTCGGGAGAATATTGGAAGCTGTAAAGTGCCAAGATAAAATATGTGTATATGGTGATTATGATGTTGATGGAATTACATCAACGTCCCTGATGATAAGAACACTGAAAGAACTTGGCTCAGATGCAGTTTATTACATACCCAACAGGATTGAAGAAGGTTACGGGCTGAGCATCAGTTCTATGGACAAAATAAAGGAGCTTGGTGTAAGCCTTATAATCACAGTTGACTGCGGCATTAGGTCCAATGAGGTAGTTGATTATGCACAGAGCTTGGGAATGGAAGTAATAGTAACAGACCATCATGAATGCGAAGGTGAACTGCCCAAAGCATTAAGCATTGTCAATCCGCATCAGCCTGAATGCAGCTATCCGCACAAGGGCCTGGCAGGAGTCGGTGTTGCATATAAGCTGATAAGCGCACTGCTTTCCAGAGCGGGAAATGATACTTTTGCAAAAGAACTGTTGGATATTGTTTCTATTGGTACAATAGCTGATGTAGTACCTCTTTTAGATGAAAACCGTATAATTGTGAAAAACGGCCTAAATAGAATAAAAGACACCAATAATGAGGGGATAAAGGCGCTTCTTGAGGTATGTGGATTGAGCGGCAAAGAGCTTAATGCATACAATGTAGCCTTCATGCTTGCCCCTAGAATTAATGCAGCAGGTAGAATCGCGGATGCATCAGAATGCGTTGAATTGCTGCTTACCAATAGCGCTGGCAGAGCGATGGAAATAGCCAAGAAGCTGGATTCAGACAATAAGGAGCGTCAGGCAATAGAAAATGTAATACTGAACAGTGCAGCAGCCATAATCGAGAAAACAGTGGATGCAGATAAGGATAGGGTTTTAGTGCTGGGCAATGAGAATTGGCATATAGGGGTTGTTGGTATTGTAGCTTCACGGCTGGTAGATAAGTTTTATCTTCCGACCTTCATAATGTCTATAGATGGGGAATTTAGCAAGGGTTCGGCAAGAAGTATTCCCGGTTTTAATTTATTCGAGGCCATGTCCAAGCATAGTGATATATTTGAAAAGTATGGTGGACATGAAATGGCAGCGGGTTTTACAATAAAGACTGAAAGAATTGATGAGCTGCGGAACAGAATGAACTATGAAGCTGAAAGCGCAATGGGCAAGGAGAAGCTTCTGCCAGAGATTTTAGTAGACTATAAGCTAGTACCGGGGGATATTAATCTGAATACTGTTAGACAGCTAAAAGTCTTAGAGCCCTTTGGAATTGGCAATCCCAGCCCACTCTTCGTATATAGGGGACTAAAGGTATTGTCCTCCAGGGCAGTAGGAAGTGAGAGCAAGCATCTTTCACTTATGGTTTATGACGGCGTAAATGAAATCAAATGTATAGCTTATAACTTTGGCAATATACAAAAAGTATTATCAATTGGTAAAAAAATTGATATAATATGTAGTGTTGAAAACAACATTTGGAACAACATTGAAAGTGTACAGCTAAACATAAAGGATATCAAAATTACAAAATAATAAATGGGGGTAGTACTTATGGATTTAGAAAGGTATATAAGAGCAATTGAAGATTTCCCTAAGGAAGGTGTAAGCTTCAAGGATGTGACGACGCTTCTGAAAGATGGGGATGCTTTCAAATATGCTATAAAATCCATTGCGGATAGATTAAGGGATCTTAATGTAGATGTTATAGTAGGGCCTGAGGCAAGGGGATTTATATTCGGAGCACCTGTGGCATATGAGCTTGGTGTTGGCTTCGTTCCGGTCAGAAAACCCGGCAAGCTTCCGGCAGAGACACTCCGCTACGAGTATGAGCTGGAGTATGGGATGGACGCTCTTGAAATTCATAAGGATGCAATAAAAAAGGGTACAAGGGTGGCAGTGGTAGATGACCTGCTTGCAACCGGAGGCACTATCCTTTCTGCAGTAAAGCTTGTGGAACAGCTTGGCGGAGAGGTGGTTCATATCGGGTTTCTTATCGAACTGGAATTCTTGAATGGAAGAGATAATCTAGAGGGTTACAATATTAGCTCAATGATTAAATACTAGGGCAATCATTAATATATGAGAAATATCAAATTTTATATTTGATAAATATAGACAAATATACTAGAATAGATGTAAATAAATTAAAGCTGGTGTTACCAGCTTTTTTATTAATACTCAAATATGCAGTAAAATAAACGCTCTAAAAGTTGGTGTTGTTTATGCTACAGGATTTAATAGATATAATAAAAAAATATAACCCTACCAATGATACAGAAATCGTTGAAAGGGCTTATAACTATGCCGTAAAAGCTCATGACGGACAAAAGAGGATCTCGGGGGAGGATTATATCATTCACCCGGTTGAAGTGGCGAAAATATTGGCTGAACTTAACATGGACAATATAACAATAGCTGCTGGAATACTGCATGATGTTATAGAAGATACAAAATGCACTTATGAGGACTGCAAGAATCTTTTCGGTGAAGAAATAGCGATGCTTGTAGATGGCGTTACCAAATTGGGAAAGCTGGAGTACAAGACAAAAGAGGAGCAGCAGGCCGAAAGCCTCAGAAAAATGTTCATAGCTATGGCAAAGGATATCCGGGTAGTGCTTATTAAGCTTGCTGACAGGCTTCACAATATGCGTACCCTAAAATATATGCCTCCTGAAAAACAGAGAGAAAAAGCCAAGGAGACAATGGAAATATATGCCCCTATAGCCCACCGGCTAGGAATATCAAAGGTCAAGTGGGAGATGGAGGACCTTGCGTTAAGGTACCTTGAGCCAAAGGAATATTATGAATTGGTGGAAAAGGTAGCTAAAAAGAGGAAGGAACGCGAGGAAGAAATCAATCATGTAATTGAACTGCTAAAGGAAAAGTTCAAGGAAGTTGGAATTGAAGCGCATATCGAGGGAAGGCCCAAGAGCTTCTACAGCATATATAGAAAAATGTACTATCAGAATAAGACTTTTGAGCAGATATTCGACCTTACTGCAGTTAGGATAATTGTTGATACGGTCAAGGACTGCTATGGAGTGCTGGGTATAGTCCATACTTTATGGAAGCCAATACCGGGCAGGTTCAAAGACTATATAGCCATGCCAAAGCCTAACATGTACCAGTCCCTCCATACAACTTTGCTTGGCTCTGAAGGACAGCCCTTTGAAGTTCAAATAAGAACATGGGAGATGCACAGAACCTCAGAAATAGGTATAGCGGCACACTGGAAATACAAGGAGGGTAAGACCTCCCAGTCAGAGTTCGACGAGAAGTTAAAGTGGCTGAGGCAGATGCTTGAATGGCAGAATGAAATCAAAGACACCAGAGAGTTCATGGAAACCTTGAAGGTAGATCTTTTCACAGATGAAGTATATGTGTTCACTCCAAAGGGTGATGTTGTGGATTTACCGGTAGAGTCAAACCCTATAGATTACGCATATAAAATTCACAGTCAAATAGGCAACAGGTGCATTGGAGCGAAAATAAACGGAAGAATAGTTCCCTTGGATTATAAACTGCAGAATGGGGATATTGTTGAAGTAATCACTTCGGCTGCTGCCAATGGTCCAAGTCGTGACTGGCTGAAAATAGTAAAAAGCTCGCAAGCGAAAAACAAGATAAGGCAGTGGTTTAAGAAAGAAAAAAGAGAAGAGAATATTCAGAAGGGAAAAGAACTTCTGGAGAAAGAAGTACGCAGGAATGGTTACACTGCAGCCCAGCTTTTAAGGCCGGAGTGGGTGGAGGCTATATACAAGAAGTTCAGCCTTCACACTATAGATGATTTATATTCTTCTCTGGGTTATGGAGGTTTGTCCCCCAACCAAGTTATAACAAAGCTGAAGGAAGAGTTCAGGAAAACCCAAAAGCTTGAGGAGAGGGAAGAAGAAGGCATTGAGCGCCAAGTGGAGAAGGCGCAGGAAAGACAAAAAAGGCATAGTGGTGCAGGTGTCAAGGTAAAGGGCGTGGAGAATATATTGATAAGGTTCTCCAAATGCTGCAACCCTGTACCTGGTGATGAGATAGTAGGATATATTACAAAGGGCAGAGGGGTGTCAGTGCACCAGAAGGATTGTCCGAATGTAGCAGATCTTATGAACGAGGAGGAAAGATTCATAGAGGTTGAATGGAATGCCCAGACGAAAGTTTCATATAATGCCGATTTAGAAGTAAGGGCAACTGACAGGAAGGGACTTCTAGCTGAGATAACCACTATTATTGATGAAAGCAAAGTAAATATTAACGCTTTCCACTCGAGAACAACTAAGGATAAGATAGCAATCATTAATTTCATACTGGAGATTTCAGATATTGAGCAGCTTAACAAGCTCATAAGGAAATTCAGGAAAATAGAAGGTGTAGTGGACGTATATAGGGCGAAGCAGTAAAAACAGGTTTCGAGGTTACGGGGTTTCGAGGAGTAGGGGCGATTCATGAATCGCCCCTACAGGCATCGAGGGCTAACGTGCCACGAGCCAAAATACACAGGAGGGATTATCATGCGCGCAGTTATACAGAGAGTAAACAGTGGAAGTGTTACTGTTGATGAGAATATTGTAGGGAGTATAGGCAAAGGTTTTGTTGTACTGCTGGGTGTCAGTGAGAAGGATACGGCAGAGGATGTGCTGTATATGGCTGATAAGATAGTGAATCTGAGAATATTTGAGGATGAGGATGAGAAAATGAATCTTTCCCTGCTTGACATAAAGGGAGAGCTTCTTATAATATCGCAGTTTACACTGTATGGGGATTGCAGGAAGGGCAGAAGACCGAATTTTATGAGCGCTTCAAGACCTGAAAAGGCGGAAGAACTCTATAATGAATTGGTTAAGAAATGCAAGGAAGTGGGCGTAAAGACTGAAACAGGCACCTTTCAGGCATATATGAAAGTGAAGATTGAAAATGATGGGCCTGTGACAGTGATTGTGGATAGCGAAAAGCTTATTTAAGGAGAGAATAGCATGGAGTTTAAAAGACTACCTTTAGGAGTATACCAGGCAAACTGCTATATTTTATTCGATGAAAATACAAAAGAGACGGCAGTAATTGACCCGGGAGGGGATTTTCCAGAAATAAAAAGCTTTATTGAAGAGAACGAGTTGAAGGTAAATTATATTATTATCACCCACGGTCATGGAGACCACATCGGTGCACTCAGGGAATTGAAGGACTACACCAATGCGGTTGTTTGCATACACAGTGAAGACAATGAAATGCTCAAGAACAGCAGAATGAATTATTCAGCAGAGATGGGTTATCCACGTGTTGAAATGTCAGCTGACAAGCTGCTGTCGGATGGGGATGAACTGATACTGGGTGGCACCAAGCTAAGTATCATACACACCCCCGGGCACTCTCGCGGAGGAATATGCATATATTCCGAGGGCAGTCTGTTTTCGGGAGATACTCTGTTTGCTTGTTCTATTGGGCGTACTGATTTGGAAGGCGGGTCTATGGATGGAATCATTGATTCTATCAAAGGCAAACTTTTAACTTTGCCTGAGGCTACTGCGGTATACCCAGGACATGGGCCATCATCTACAATATTAACGGAAAAAAAGAGAAATCCTTTTCTCCAGTAAGGCTTTCACAAAAATACATTATATAAAAGACTTATGAAGTATTGGTCAATCGATGAATATGCTTAGTTCAAAAGGATAGACTAATATTATAAACACCTGTGCTGGGGAGGTTTTTCTATGAGTAAGTCTTCTAAGAAAGCTTTTAGTGAGAAGTACAAAAACAGGCCGTCTCAGGAATACGGCGAGTTGATAGACATGATAGAATCAGGAATGGAAGATTATGAAATAGCAGATGAGCTTGGAATGACTTCAAACTATGTTTCTGATATAAAGAGACAAATATACAATGATATGATTTAGGGGAAGCTATGATTGGAATTAAACTTGAGAACCATGATTATTACAATGAGGCCGCTGATATTGTAAGGATGTACTTCGGGAAATGTGAGATGCAAAGATTGGAAGGAGCTTTGGCGGACAGCCAAAGCTTTTTACAGGTTCATGATGTGTTTATCACAAGCAGTCTCGAAATAGCAGGAGTAAGCTGTACCTGCATCTCCAGGTATCAGAGTCTGCAAAAGCAGGAGGAAGTGATAATTAAAAGCACCATAGAGCTTCCTGATAACAAGGCCTTGAAGCGTTTAATAAAAAAGTCCATGTACTCCCTATTATCAGAAGTATTTGAAAGGGAATATCCATGGGGTATACTTACTGGAATAAGACCGGTGAAAATAGTTCACGAGCTCATTAACAGCGGGTTCAAGGAAGCTGATATTCCTGGCATGCTGACAGAGGAATATCTTATGAGTGAGGATCGGGCCCAGCTGGCAGTTGAAATCGCGGGCATTGAGAGACCATTTGTCTTTCCCGTAGATGATGCCGCACTGAGTATATATATTGGCATACCTTTTTGCCCAAGCAGATGTCATTATTGCTCCTTTACCTCCAATTCAATAAGCGTATTGCACGCCTATGTGGAGCCTTATCTGGACAGCCTTATTAAAGAAATCCAAAGGGTTTCGGAATATCTTAACAAGACGGACTACCGAGTACAGACAATATACATAGGTGGCGGTACACCTACAGCCTTGAACGCAGAACAGCTTGAAAGACTAATGCAATGTATAAGCCTCTGTTTTGGACAGCAGGCTGATGAATTCACCTGTGAGGCAGGCAGGCCTGATTCCATTACAAAGGAAAAGCTTCAAGTGTTATTAAAGTATAATGTCAGCAGGATTAGCATCAATCCGCAGACTATGAATGATGCAACTCTGAAGTCCATAGGAAGAGCACACAGCACCGAACAGATTGTAGAAAGCTTCAGACTGGCAAGGAATGAAGGTTTTAATAATATCAATATGGACTTGATACTGGGGCTTCCGGGAGAAAGTATGGAGCAGCTGACTCATACGCTGAAAGAGATAAAGAAGCTCGGCCCCGAGAGCGTTACAGTGCATACCATGGCTATAAAGCGAGCCTCAATATATAACGAAGAGTTTAAGAATTCGACAATTGCTGATGATGAGAATATATCAAACATGATGGACTATACAAAGAAATTCCTGAGAGAAATGGGTATGCATCCATATTACTTATATAGACAGAAGCATATGCTGCAAAACCTTGAAAATATTGGCTTCTCAAAAAAAGGATTTGAATGCATTTATAATATGCAGATTATTGAGGAAAAGCAGACAAATGTTGCCTTTGGCGCTGATGCTGTAACCAAGATTTTTATAAGCAAAGAGAACCGAATAGAAAGGCAGCACAATATAAAGGATGTTAAGCTCTATATTGAAAATATCGAAGAAATGATTAGTAAAAAGCTAGATATTTTGGAACAGCTAAGGAAAACATATTGACATAAGTGGAACTCAATATTATAATAATACATTAATATACCATAATTAACTTTGAACGGGAAAGTAGGCATTTAATGCTATACAGGGAGAGGATATCTGAGTGTTTTGCACTTTGACTGGAAGTATCCTTATGGTTTAGAATGCTGAAGGACACCCGGGAGTTCGGCCGCTGAACACTATTTTAGACGATTAGGCTGCCGCGTATATTCTGCGTTAAAGAAAAAAGATGGATTTTCCAAACAGGGTGGCACCGCGGGATAATAACTCTCGTCCCTGACAATATGTCAGGCACGGGAGATTTTTGTTTTTGTAAAAATAATATTAGGGGTGGTTTTCATGTTAACACAAGCGCCAAAGGGCACAAAGGACGTATTGCCGGCAGAGGTTTACAAGTGGCATTATGTTGAAGGCATAATCAGGGAAATATGCACCTTGCATGGATACAGGGAGATTAGGACACCTGCCTTTGAGCATACAGAGCTTTTTGAGAGGGGTGTTGGTGAGACTACCGACGTTGTTCAGAAGGAAATGTACACCTTCATGGACAAAGGAGGAAGAAGCATTACGCTGAAACCAGAAGGCACATCCCCTGCTGTAAGGGCATTTATTGAACACAGTATCTTTAATGAACCTCAACCGACGAAGGCCTTCTATTTCACTCCGTGCTTCCGCTATGAGAAGCCGCAGTCCGGAAGGCTTAGAGAACATCATCAGTTCGGAGTTGAAGCCTTTGGAACCTCAGACCCATCTGTTGACGCAGAGATTATAAATATTGCAATGATGCTGTATGGCAGATTGGGAGTCGGAAATCTGGAGATAAGGATAAACAGTGTAGGCTGCCCCAAATGCCGGGCGGAATATAATAAAAAGCTCAAGGATTACCTTGCCGGCAAGCTTGGCAATCTTTGCGAAACCTGCAAGGACAGATACAACAAAAACCCAATGAGGATAATTGACTGCAAGGAGGAAAGGTGCAAGGAGCAGCTTACTGATGTACCTTTCATACTTGATAATGTTTGTGATGAGTGCAAAGAGCATTTTGAAGGCCTCAAGAGCTCACTTGAGATTTTGGGACTGACATATGTGGTTGATCCCAGAATAGTAAGGGGTCTTGACTATTATTCCAAGACAGCCTTTGAGATTGTGTCTAAGGACATTGGAGCACAGGGAACGGTATGCGGAGGCGGCAGATACGACGGATTGATTGAGGAATGCGGTGGTCCTGGCACACCGGGAATGGGTTTTGGACTTGGACTTGAAAGACTTCTGCTGGTTGTTGAGAATCAGGGGGTTGAAATTCCGGTACCTGCTTACATGGATGTTTATATAGCAAACATGGGGAGAGATGGAGCGGAGGAAGCACTTAGGCAGATAAACAAATTAAGAAAAGAAGGTATAAAGGCTGAAAAGGATTATATGGGAAGAAGCCTTAAAGCCCAAATGAAATATGCAAACAAAATAAATGCAAAGTATGTGGTTGTGCTAGGTGAAGAGGAAATAAAAAGCAGCAGGATAAAGGTAAAGGATATGAGCAACGGCAGTGAAGATGAGATTGATCTACCGGCACTTGCAAGTTATATAAAGGAAAAATGTCCCTTCCAGGCGTAGCCTGTCAGCATTGAAGCTTCACTTCAATGAATGGACAAATTAATGAAATTTTTAATAAATTAAAAACTATATTGAACGCACTAAAGTGCGAATTCAATAACAAACAAGGAAACATTTACGCGGAATTTGAATTAATAATGAAAAATGTATTCCGCGAAATATTTAGGAGGCGAACAGGAATGGCAAGAATAAATAGAACACATATGTGCGGAGAGTTAAGCCAGGATAACCTTGGAGGAAAGGTAATCATTACAGGCTGGGTTCAAAAAAGAAGAGACCTTGGAGGACTTATATTCATAGACCTCAGGGATAGAAGCGGCATTGTACAGTGCACTATAAATAAGGACATAACTCCTGATGTATTTCAAGAAGCTTTTAAAGTGAGAAGCGAGTTTGTACTTGTTGTAAAAGGTGAAGTTGTTAATAGGTCTGAAAGTGCTATAAATAAGAAGATGCCAACCGGCTATATTGAAATTGCGGTAAGCAGTCTTGAAATACTGAGCAAGGCCGAGACAACACCAATTTATATTGAGGACGATTTGAATGTCTCTGAGCAACTTAGACTGAAGTACAGGTATTTGGATCTTAGAAGACCTTCTATGCAGAAAATTTTATTCACAAGGCACAAAATAGCAAAAGTAACAAGAGACTATATGGATCAGAACGGTTTTGTGGAAGTTGAAACTCCAATATTAATAAAAACATCTCCTGAAGGAGCTAGAGATTACCTGGTACCAAGCCGGGTGCAGCCGGGAAACTTCTTCGCACTGCCCCAATCTCCTCAGCTTTTCAAACAGATACTTATGGTGGCCGGTTTCGATAGATACTTCCAGATAGCTAAATGCTTCAGAGATGAGGACTTGAGAGCTGACAGACAACCGGAGTTCACTCAGATAGATATGGAGCTTTCCTTCGTGGAAAAGGAAGACGTAATGGAACTCAACGAGGGACTGCTTAAGAGTCTTTTTAAGGAAGTGCTTGATGTAGAGATTCAGACCCCTTTCAAGAAGCTCACGTACAAGGAAGCTATGGAACGTTATGGTTCTGATAAGCCAGACACAAGATTCAGTCTGGAGCTTAAGGAAATAGGCGATTTAGTTGCAAGCTCAGAGTTCAAAGTATTTGCAGATACTCTTGCAAATGGCGGCATAATAAAGGCAATAAACGCAGAAGGACTGGGAGAAAAACTCAGCCGTAAAGAGATTGACAGCCTTGGAGAGTTTGTGAAAATATATAGGGCAAAGGGTTTAGCTTGGATAAACATTACTTCAGAAGGTGTAAAATCACCCATAGCAAAATTCCTAAAGGAAGAGGAGCTTAACGGAATAATTGAAAGAGTCGGTGGAAAACTAGGAGATATAATATTTATTGTCTCCGATAAAGAAAAAGTAGTCTACGACTCACTGGGACAGTTGAGATTAGAGCTGGCAAAACGTTTTGGACTCATCGACAACAGCAAATACGATTTATTATGGGTAACAGAATTCCCTCTATTGGATTTTGATGAGGAAGAAAACAGATATGTGGCAATGCATCACCCATTTACAAGCCCTATGGACGAAGATTTGGAGCTCTTGGAAACTAATCCTCTCAAGGTTAGGGCAAAGGCTTATGACGTAGTTCTGAACGGTTATGAGCTGGGTGGAGGAAGCATCAGAATCCATAGGCAGGAGCTTCAGGAGAAAATGTTCAAGCTCTTGGGATTCTCACACGATCAGGCTTGGAGTAAGTTCGGCTACCTGCTGGAAGCCTTCAAATATGGCACACCACCTCACGGTGGGTTGGCTTTTGGTCTCGACAGGATTGTAATGCTTTTCACTGGCACGGATAACATTAAAGATGTAATTGCATTCCCAAAGACACAGACAGCAAGCTGCCTTATGACAAATGCTCCTTCACCTGCGGATGCAAAGCAGCTGGAAGAATTGCATATTGAAGTAAAAGAATAATAACAGTGCAATAATCATTGCTAAAGCAACCCTGCTATGCTCGTTTCTGCTATTAATATAACGGCATTGCAGGGTTTTTTGGAGGTAATATATTTGAATCAATTTTCAAGAACGGAACTTTTACTCGGCAAAGAAGGAATGGAGAAGCTGAAAAAAAGTACAGTTGCAATATTCGGAATCGGCGGAGTGGGGGCTTATACAGCTGAAGCGCTATGCCGGTGCGGTGTTGGCAGACTGGTGCTTATTGATTATGATGATATCTGCCTGACAAACATAAACAGGCAGATTCATGCAACAAGGAAAACAGTAGGTAAACCGAAAGTAGATGCTATGAAGGATAGACTTATGGAAATAAACCCTGATGCTGATATTATACTGCGTAAGGAGATGTATAACGAAGAGACTTCAGAAGCATTGCTGCTGCCGGAATACGATTATGTGGTAGATGCGATTGATATGGTCACCTCAAAAATCAATCTTGTAATGAAATGCATTGAAATGAATATACCGGTAATAAGCTGTATGGGAGCGGGCAACAAGCTTGACCCCACAAAGCTGGAGATCACTGACATATATAAGACCTCTGTATGTCCTCTTGCTAAGGTAATGAGATATGAGCTCAGAAAAAGAGGGGTTAAGAAGTTGAAGGTCGTGTATTCCAAGGAGGAACCAATTACTCCTCAAAAGGATGTTGCCGACTGTAAGACAAACTGCATTTGCAGCAACAAAGAGACTGCAAACTGTACGAAAAGAAGGCAGATACCCGGCAGCATTTCTTTTGTACCATCAGCAGCCGGCCTCGCAATTGCATCAGCTGTTGTAAGGGATATACTAGGGCTGAAGTAAGGGTATTCCTTAGGGGAGGCTGCGCGTTACGCGTTTCGAGTTGCGCGTGTTTCAGTCGGGCTATGGAGTGAAGAAATTGATGATAGGAAAGTCTTTAGTTTCTAGATTCAAGCCTAAACTTCGAAGAACAGGCTTCAATCGCGAAACGCGAAACGCGTAACCCGTAACAAAAATATTGACAAATATTTTTTAAGTACTATAATAGCATTAGGATACGGATACGGGGTATAGGAGGCGATGATTTGGATAATAAGGAAGTCAGTAAAGCGGACATTCTCAATAGAATGAAAAAGATTGAAGGACAGGCTAAAGGGATACAGAAAATGATTGAGGAAGACAAGTGCTGTGGTGACATAATGGTTCAGATTTCTGCCATCAGGTCTGCAATAAACAGGGTTGGCGGCTTTATAATGGACAGATATATAAAAGAGTGTCTGAAGGATTCTCTTAAAAATGATAAAAGTGGTGAAAAAGTCGAGGAAGTTATAGAAACAATTGTAAAATATGTTAAGTAAAAGGGCTGGTACTAAGGATGAAAGAGATAGGTAAAGTAATAAAGATAGAAGAGGATCAAGCTACAATAATGATTCAAAGAAGCACTGCCTGTGGAGAGTGCGGAAATTGCCAGGTAGGCAGGGAAAAGCTGCAAATGGTAATGACGGCAGACAACGAGGTGGGAGCTAAGGTTGGGGATGAAGTGGAAATAGACCTGGAAAATGTGAATTTTATGACAGCAATGCTTATAGCGTATGGATTTCCGCTTCTTGCACTGATGGCTGGAATATTTGGAGGTTACTATGGCTTGCTGGCTTTGGGTTTAAGTGACGGTACTGCACAAGCATTGGGATCAATAATAGGCTTGGTTGCGTTAGCAGTTTCATATGCAGTTATAAAATATAAGGATGATTCAATTAAAAAAATGAAAAAGTTTAAACCCGTAATAGTAGGAATAAAAACAAAAGACAGCATATAATGGCATCTCTGCATTTGTTTAATAATTTATTAATTTTTAAAATGGATAAAATAAAGATATGCGACAAATCTGTTTGTATAAATTTTTGGCAGGTTTTTGAAAGGAGTATCAATAAGTGAGTAAAAATATTCAAATAGTAAATCAGCAGAATTTTGACAATGAGGTATTAAAATCTGACACGCCAGTATTGGTTGACTTTTGGGCAGCATGGTGTGGTCCTTGCAGGATGGTATCACCAGTGATAGACCAGCTGGCTGATGAGTATGAAGGGAAGCTAAAAATAGCCAAAGTAAATGTGGATGAGAATCCTGAACTAGCAGGCAAATATGACATTATGAGTATACCGTCGGTATTCCTGTTCAACAATGGCAGCAAAGTGGACGGAGTGATTGGTGCAAGACCCAAGCAGGCATTTGAGGATATGATAAAAAAGCATGTATAATTTAAAGGAAGCGCTTATATGCAACTATAGGCGCTTCTTATTCTGTATATAAGGAAATTAAATATGTTAAAGTATAAACAAAGCTTTATTGGTATTTATTTCTATGATATGATTATTTCTAATTAGCTGTTATGTTGGTTTTTAATATGGAACAATATATGTAAATTAGAACAGGAGGAAATGCAAATGAGACTTGAAAACATTAAAGCTTTTGATGGAGAAATTGCCGATGCGATTCTAAAGGAACTTGATAGAGAAAGAAACAAAATAGAGTTGATAGCATCAGAGAACTTTGTATCGACCGCTGTCATGGATACCCTTGCTACAGTGCTTACAAACAAATATGCAGAGGGATACCCAGGCAAGAGATACTATGGTGGCTGCGAATATGTGGATATAGTTGAGGATCTTGCGAGAGAACGAATGAAGACCTTGTTCGGAGCGGATCACGCAAATGTTCAGCCTCACTCTGGCTCCAGTGCCAATGAAGCTGTGTATTTTACTGTGTTGAATCCTGGGGATGTTGTAATGGGAATGGATTTAACTCATGGAGGGCATCTGACTCATGGAAGTCCTGTTAATATTTCAGGAAAATATTTTAAGTTTGTACATTACGGAGTTTCACAAGATACTTGCAGGATTGATTATGATAATGTCAGAGCTATTGCTAAAGAAAGCAAGCCTAAGCTCATTGTAGCTGGCGCAAGTGCATATGCAAGAAGCATAGACTTTGCGGCTTTTAAGGAGATAGCAGATGAGGTTGGAGCACTATTAATGGTAGATATGGCTCACATTGCAGGTCTTGTTGCAGCCGGACTGCATCAGAACCCTGTGCCATATGCTGACTTTGTGACAACAACGACTCACAAGACCTTAAGGGGGCCAAGAGGCGGCGCAATACTTTGCAAGCAGGAATATGCCAAGGCTATAGACAAATCGATTTTTCCGGGAATGCAGGGTGGACCGCTGATGAACACAATTGCTGCGAAAGCAGTATGTTTCAAAGAGGCTATGAGTGAAGAATTCAAGGAATATCAGAAGCAGGTAATCAAAAATGCTTCAACTCTGGCAGCGGCTTTTACAGATAAAGGGATAGACATAGTTTCTGGCGGTACTGACAATCATATGATGCTCTTGGATTTGAGAAACAAGAATATAACAGGTAAAGACACTGAAAGAATGCTTGATGATATTGGTATAACTACCAATAAGAATACAATTCCCTTCGATCCTCAGAGTCCTTTCATTACCAGCGGAATAAGAGTAGGAACGCCTGCGGTGACCACAAGAGGCTTCAAGGAAAAGGACATGGTGGAAATAGCTGATATAATTGCTTTAGCCATTGCAAAACCGGAATCAAAGGCAGAATGCAGCAGCAGGGTGAAAGCATTATGTGATAATCATCCGTTATATCCTGACTTTAAATATTAATCCGGTATGGGTGTAGGGGCGATTCATGAATCGCCCCTACAGGCTTCGTAGGCTCAGCAAAAAGCATGAGCCACGCGGCACATAGCACAAGGTAAAAATTCCATTTCCCGTTATATCAAATAATTGTTATAATAGAGGTATGTCCGATATGATTTTCATAAAGGCCATACCTTTTTAATTTTTAGTGAGGTAATGATATGACGATGAATTTTATTTATAAATCAATAATCGATACAATAATAAAAAATATAGATATTGGAATAAATGTGGTTGATGATACGGGCAAGACAATCATTTACAATCAATCTCTGGCTGACCTTGAAGGGCTGGATGTCAATGAAGTAATGGGCAAAAGCATTCTCGACATTTTTCCCAGTCTGACGCCGGAAACCAGTACACTGTTGACGGTGCTTAAGACCGGCAAACCCATATATAACACGTATCAAACATATTTAAACAATAAAGGCAAGCAGATAAATACCATAAACAGCACAATACCTATTATGATTGCTCCAGGCAAGCATGGGGCACTGGAGATTGCAAAAAATATTACAAAGGAAAAGGAACTGTCGGATAAGCTTGTTTATCTGCAGCAGGAGCTTGCCAGCATAGATATAGACGATAAGGGACTCAAGGGCTATACCTTCAGGAGCCTCATAGGTGCAGAAGAGAAGTTCCTTAATGCCATAGAAATAGCCAGGAAAGCCGCAATGTCATCCTCTACAGTGTTGATATTTGGTGAGACCGGCACTGGTAAGGAGCTCTTTGCACAGAGCATCCATAATGAGAGCAGCAGAAAACACAAGCCATTGATAGCTCAAAATTGCGCAGCACTGCCTGAGTCCCTTCTAGAAGGAATACTTTTTGGAACCGTAAAGGGAAGCTTCACAGGTGCTATTAACAGACCCGGCCTTTTTGAACAGGCAAATGGAGGAACACTGCTGCTGGATGAAATAAACTCCATGGGGCAACAGCTTCAAGCTAAGCTATTAAGAGTACTGCAGGAGGGATATGTAAGAAGAGTAGGGGGCCTTGAGGAAGTACCGATTGATGTAAGGATAATAGCGACAACCAATGAAGGCCATACTGATATACTGCAGAAAGGAATTATCAGGAAGGATTTGTATTACCGGCTGAATGTTATATCAGTCAATATACCCTCCTTAAGGGGAAGAAGAAGCGATATTCCTATTCTTATGGATCACTTTATAAAAAAGTACAATAACATACTGCATAAGGATGTTTGGTATTGCTCCAATGAGGTAAAAGAAGCCTTTCTGAATTATGATTGGCCCGGCAATGTAAGGGAGCTTGAAAATGTAATAGAAAGTGCTATAAACATGATTAACAAAGGACACATCATAAAGCCGGAGCATATATCTCTGGACATGTATGATATACTTTTCAAATCCAATAAGAACAAGTACAGTTTGCACATAAACGAGAAGCAGTCTCTTGACAAGGTGCTTGAGGAAGTTGAACGGTCGCTGATATTGGAAGCCTTGAAGGAAAGCGGAAACAATGTATCCAGAAGCTCGGAGAAGCTGGGGATAAAGCGTCAGACTCTGCAGCACAAGCTGAAGAAATACGGAATAAAGATATAGAAGGCTCTTAGGGAGCCTTCTATATCTTTATAAACACAGGTTTTCTGTCTTTGAAAATTGTATAATACTTGAAGCCCATATTTGAAAGCAGTGTCAGGGCGCTATTGAATTCATAACCTAAAGTGGTAGGGATGTGTGAGTCGGAGCCTAAAGTAATTATTTCTCCTCCGAGAAAACGATAAAGCTTGAGTATATCCGGCAGTGGATGGAAGGAAGATAGACCGTATCGAAGTCCGGAGGTGTTAACCTCTATGCCTCTATTTGAATTAACAAGCTTGGACAGCACATTATGTATGAGTCCCTTATAAACATCATAGGAAAACCCCTTTTCATTCTTATAAAGGTATCGTCTGATACCATCCAAGTGTCCAAGCACATCAAAGTCTTTGAAATTGTCAATACACTGAAGCATGTCCCTGAAATAATTAAGAATGCCTTCATCATGTGTTATCCCATCAAGAAATGACCCATCATATAAATCCTTTTTATTAACACAATGTATCGAGCCTATTATAAAGTCAAAATTCTTGTCTCTAAGAAGAGCTTCATCTTGAGCGATGATATGAGGCTGCATTCCCAGTTCTATTCCTGAATATATTTCAAAATCCTCAGGAAATAAAGCTCTGATACTGTTCAGTTCATTTATATAATCAGTGTATGAGAAATCAAAACTGATCTGTGTGCTAGGATAATCCAAGTCAACATGATCGGTAAAGCATATGCCCTTTAAGCCTGAGTTCTTTGCGGCCTGAGCCATTGAAAGCATGGATGCGTTTGAATCGTTCGAAAAGTGTGAATGAATATGAAAATCGTACATGATTATATCTCCTTATAGTGCATATATAGATAAATATCTAGTAAATAATACATACAAGATAATTTTATGATTAATATAGAACAAAGTCAATGATGTTATCAGAGCTGATGAATGAAAAGTGCAAAATTATTTGCAGTGTTCCAATTTTGACACAAATGACTAGTGTATAGGATAAAAATGCATTTAAAAGCCTATAAAAGCAATATGCAAATATATTTGCGCACACGCAAATATATTTG
The DNA here is from genome assembly GCA_035628995.1 of Clostridia bacterium. Classification (NCBI taxonomy): domain Bacteria; kingdom Bacillati; phylum Bacillota; class Clostridia; species Clostridia bacterium. Next base: position 46,146 of record DASPIR010000023.1, read on the forward strand.
CATATTTATGGTCTGTTATATTATTCTGAAATCTCAGGTTTTAAAGTAAGAATTTGAAATGTGCAGTAATATCAATGCTTACGAATAATACTTCAATAATTTTGTTAATAAAATAATTTGGCATGAAGTTTGCTATATATAAATACTAGTGACTATAATTATGAATAGGAGGCTTTACATAATGAGAAAAGAGAACATAAAGGTTATTATCTGGGGATTAGGCGCAATGGGCGGCGGAATTGCGGATATGCTGCTTAAGAAAAAAGGTGTTGAAATCGTTGGTGCCGTGGGCAGAGGAGAAAAAATCGGCAAGAGCATGTATGACTACATCAAGACTGAAAGAGGCAGCAGACCGGACGTAATAATCGGCACTATGGAAGATGTAATAAAAGAGAAGGCAGCAGATGTTGTACTGACTTGCACAGATTCTTTTACCGCAAAAGCGTTTGATAGAATAAAGTATTGTTTGGAAAAGAAGATAAACGTAATATCCAGTGCAGAACAAATGGCTTATCCTAAGGCTCAGGAACCTGAACTTGCAAAGGAACTGGATAAGATTGCAAAAGCTAATGGTGTAACTGTTCTCGGTACAGGAATCAATCCTGGACTCATGATGGATCTCCTTGTTGTAATTTTCACTGGCGCATGTGAAGAGGTGGAACACATTACAGCAAGACGTGTAAACAGCTTGTCGCCATTCGGACCTGCAGTTATGGAAGAACAGGGAATAGGCATAACAGTGGATGAATTTAATAATGGTGTTAAAACAGGAAAGCTTGCTGGTCATGTAGGCTTTGCAGAATCAATAGGAATGGTATCGGATGCTATAGGCTGGAAGCTTAGCGACTTCAAACAGAGCATGGAGCCAATAGTAACTGAAGTTGACAGAAAGTCTCCATACGGCTTTGCTAAAGCTGGAGATGTTGCAGGCTGTGCAATGAAGGGCTTTGGTTATGTTGATGGTGAGCTGAAGATTGAAATGGATCATCCACAGCAGATAGAGCCTCATCTCGGAGGTACTGAAACTGGAGACTATATAATAATAAAAGGTACACCAAATGTAAATATGGCCAATAAACCAGAAATACCTGGTGGAATCGGTACAATTGCTATGTGTGCTAATATGATTCCTCATGTAATAAATGCAAGGCCGGGTCTGAAGACTATGTTAGACCTTCCAGTGCCAAGAGCAATAATGGGTGACATGAGAGAAATGATAGAAGAATAAGAACAAAAAGCGAGGGACATAGAATTTATGCTACACATAAATATGTCCCTCGTAAGTTGTCAAGGATGTATTGGTAAATTTTATATATATTCAAACCAATATATGTAGTTTAATCACAACAAGAAAAGGAGTCGAATACAGGTGGAAAACGTAAAGGTAGCAATTTGGGGATTTGGAGCAATGGGAAGCGGTATGGCAAGGATGCTTCTCACAAAGCAGGGAGTAGATATAGTCGGTGTATGCGACATGCATCCTGAAAGAGTTGGCAAAAGCATTTATAGTATTTTAGATGTAGCAAAAGGCAGCAGAGATGAAGTAATTATTAAAGCAAATATTGATGATGTAATATCCGAAGGAAGCTGTGATGTTTGTCTGTGTGCAACGGACTCTTATACCGAAAGAGCATTTCCTAGGCTGAAGCATGTACTTGAAAAGAAAATCAATGTAATATCAACAGCAGAAGAAATGTCATATCCTCAGGCTCAAAATCCTGTACTTGCTGCAGAATTGAATAAGATAGCAGAAGCAAATGGTGTGACTGTACTTGGAACAGGTATCAACCCTGGACTAATAATGGATCTTTTGGTTGTGTGCTTAACAGGCTGCATGACAGATGTGACCCATATAGAAGCAAAAAGAGTGAACAGCTTATCGCCCTTCGGACCTGCAGTTATGGAAGAGCAAGGAGTAGGCATCACTGTCAAAGAGTTTGAAGAAGGCGTTAAGAGTGGAACACTAGCAGGCCATGTTGGTTTTGCAGAGTCAATAAACATGATTGGTGATGCAATTGGTTGGGAAGTAGAGAAATTCGAACAGCAGATGAAACCAATTGTGACTAAAGTAGATAGAAAATCCCCTTATGGCTTTGCGGCAGCAGGAAATGTTGCGGGAGTTAACATGACTGGTCAGGGCTATGTTGACGGAGAAGTAAAAATCGATATGATCCATCCACAGCAGATTGAGCCGGAAATGGAAGGGACACAGACTGGAGACTATATTACAATAAAAGGTACTCCTGAGGTCAATATGGCAATAAAGCCTGAAGTTCAAGGCGGATTAGGCACTATAGCAATGTGTGTAAACATGATTCCCCAGGTAATTAACTCGGAACCTGGATTAAAGAGTATGATAGATCTTCCTATACCAAGAGCAATAATGGGAGATATGAGAAAGTTTATAAAGAGAAATAAAGGAGTGTTGTAAAATGAACTCAGCGAAAAAAGGTGACTGGGTACAAATACACCAGATTGTCCTTAAACCTGAGGAGAGAGCACCACAGGTTCCAGACGACACCAAGAAGGTACCTCTGGAGCTTTGGGTAAAGGGCATAGCTCTTCAAGATGCTAAAATTGGTGCGATAGTTGAAATCGAAACCACCACAGGGCGAAAGGTTAAAGGCGAGCTGACAGCAGTAAATCCCAGATACGAGCATGACTTTGGTCAATTTATACCTGAGCTTTTAAAGGTAGATATGCAGCTTAAGGAAATACTCTTTGGAGGTGATTCAAATGAGTAAAGATATGTCATACGCAGCAGTCATGGGAAGAAAAAATGAAATAATGAAGCAGGCAATAGGCATTGACTATAGTGTATTTGAATCAGGAAGCATTTCCTTTGATTATGAGAGAATGATGAGAGAAGCCGGATATACATTGGAAGAAATGCAAAAGATACAAGCTGAAACAAGTGTAGGAAATACGCCAATTGTAGAACTTAGAAATTTAACTGAATTAGCTAGAAAGATAGCTCCGAAAGGAAAAGGAGCAAGGATTTTCATAAAGGATGAAGCAGTAAATCCTTCTGGAAGCTTTAAAGCAAGAAGAGCAGCTACTTCTGTTTATCATGCAAAAAAGAATGGTTATAAAGGAGTAATAACTGCTACAAGCGGCAATTATGGTGCGGCAGTGGCATCACAGGCTGCAAAGAGAGGGCTGAAATGCATTGTTGTACAGGAATGCTATGACAGCAGGATGATAGGACAGCCTGAAATAATGGAAAAACAGCGCGCATGTGAAGCATATGGCGCAGAGGTAGTTCAGCTTACTGTTGGACCTGAGCTTTTCTACACATTCCTTAATTTGCTTGAAGAAACAGGTTACTTTAATGCATCATTATATACACCTTTCGGAATTGCTGGGGTTGAAACCTTAGGCTATGAGCTTTCCATGCAGTTCAGAGAAAAACTGGGCAAGGATCCTGACAAGGTTGTTATAACAAATGCAGGGGGCGGTAATGTGACAGGTACTGCAAGGGGACTGATAAAAGCAGGTGCAAAGGATGTTGAAGTCGTTGGCGCAAGTGTTGACCTTTCAGGCCTTCATATGGCTTCTGACAAGGACTTCAATAGAAAATCCTTTACAACTGGACATACAGGCTTTGGAATACCATTTGCAACCTGGCCTGACAGGGCGGACGTTCCAAGAAACGCGGCAAGGCCTCTCAGATACCTAGACAGGTATGTGCTTGTAAAGCAGGGCGAGGTATTCTATATAACAGAAGCACTCTCAGTGCTTGAAGGATTGGAAAGAGGACCTGCAGGAAATACATCACTCACAGCAGCCTTTGCTTTGGCACAGGAAATGGATGAGGATCAGATCATAGTTGTTCAGGAAACTGAATACACAGGTGCAGGAAAGAGTCCGATGCCCCAGCTTAGCTTTGCAAAAGAAAACGGTATTGAGATATTGTTCGGTAATCCTGACCGTGATGAACCAGGCAAGAACATTATACTTCCGGCTCATCCATCAGATATTAAGGTAAGAGATTATGAAATAGACAAGGCAAGAGCATCTTATATAAAGAACTGTATTAACAATTACAAGGTAACAGAAATCACCAAAGAAGACCTTGATTTCCTTATGAAGGAAGTAAAAGCAGATAGCAAGTTTGTAGAAGACATATTAAAAAATTTGAACGTAAAAGTGAAATAAATGGAGGGATAAGAATGAAACGTGCTGATGATTACGAGGTAAGGAGAGAGCATCTTAAAAACCTTACTGACGATGAGTTGAAAAAGAAATTCTGGGATCTTGCAGAAAAAGTAGTTGAGCCAATGCTTGAGCTTGGTTACAAGAACACAACTCCGGCAATAGAAAGAAGTATTCTTCTTAGAATGGGTTTCTCAAGTCTTGAAGTAAAGCCGATCGTAGAAGGCGTTATTAAAAAGGGACTTATGGGAAAGGGTGCAGGTAATGTTGTATGGAGACTTTCCAAAAAGCTTGGAGTTTCTGTACGAGAAGCTGGCCTAAGTCTTTCTGAAGGCAAAAATTGGGATGAAGTCGAAAAATTGTTTTAAAGGAGGGGAAACTTATGAAATTAGATCCGAACAAAAAGATAGATATAAAAGAACTGCTTCAAGATCTTGATAGTTACAGACCAAGAAGAAGGGGCTGGCACTGGAGAGACGGAAGGAACGAGAAAAGGACAATAGGAGATTTTGAATTCCATGAGACTTCTGAAAGTCTCAAGAACTATATTCCCCTGCCGGGAAGCAGAGGCTTCAATTATATTGATCCACAGCCGGACTGCGTAGTAACAACTGAGATAGCTTCAGGAAGGTTCGAGGACGATATAAGAAGAATGAGAATGGCAGCTTGGCATGGTGCTGACCATATAATGGTTATAAGAACTATGGGACAATCTCACATTGACTCACTTATAGAAGGTACAACTCAGGGTATCGGCGGTATTGCCGTTACAAGAAAACAGTGCAGAGCAACAAGAAAAGCTCTCGATATGATAGAGGATGAAGTAGGAAGACCGATTAACTTCCATTCATATATATCCGGTGTTGCAGGACCTGACATAGCTGTTATGTTTGCAGAAGAAGGCGTTAACGGAGCTCATCAGGACCCTCAGTACAACGTATTATACAGAAACGTAAACATGGTCAGAAGCTTTGCAGACGCTTGTGAAGCAAAGAAGATCATGTCCTGGGCAAACATACTGCAGATAGACGGTGCGCATAATGCCAATGCTACTGCAATGAAAGCTTGGAAAGTAAGACCTGAGCTTATGGTGCAGCATGCAATAAACAGTATATTCTCAAGGAAGATAGGCATGAAGGCAGAAAACATAGCGCTTTCAACAGTACCGCCGACAGCACCGCCGGCTCCTCGTATGAGAATTGACCTGCCATATGCTGTAGCACTTAGGGATTTCTTCTCTGAATATAAGATGAGAGCACAGCAGAATACAAAATATATGGAATCAGACATGAGGGAAGCAACAGTTACACATACACTGGACCTCTTGATTTCCAGACTTACAAGCGCTGACATACAGTCAACAATAACTCCTGATGAAGGAAGAAATGTACCGTGGCATTATAACAACATAGCTGCAATCAGCACAGCAAAACAGGCTCTTAATGGCATGGACGGACTTCGCGAAATGGTAAAGCTGGACAGAGAAGGACCTTTGGGAGATGAAGTCAGAGAGCTCAAAGAAAGAGCAGTGCTCTTCATGGAAGAAATACTTGAAGTAGGCGGCTATTTCAAGGCTGTAGAAAATGGCTTCTTCATAGACAGCGGTAATTATCCGGAAAGAAATGGAGACGGTATTCCGAGGCAGATTGATGGCGGTATAGGTGTAGGAATGATATTCGAAAGAGATAAGGACTACTTTGCTCCTGTATCCGTTCACTATGGCTACAACAACATACCTGCTGAATTAAAGAAAGCTTCTGATGCTATAGGCGGCGATACCTTCGAAGATCCTTCAAAGATAATTTATGTAGATGAGCTGGATGAATACGATAACGTGAACACAAGGCTCAAGGATCTCGATAAATATTATGAGTCAGATGTAGTAAAGCCTGAGGTTGAGTGGAGAGCAGACGGAGTTGTATCTACTACTATATTCCTGCCCCTTGATGAAAGAACTGCAGAGTTTGCAGCTATAAAATGCGGTGAGAAGCTTGGTCTTGAGGATGTGACAGTAGTTCACAAACAGGCAATGCATCCTTCAGAGGGTACATTGGTTGAGATAAAAGGAAGAGTTAAATTTGATATAAATGTTAAAGAGCTTGTAATACCTGAGAAGGTAGTTGTAATGTCAGAAGAAGAAATCAGAGCTGATATCGCAGCAAAACCAATGTTCGTCGTTGCTGCTACAGTAGGAAGTGATGAACACTCAGTAGGTATGAAGGAAACCTTAGATATAAAGCACGGTGGAATTGAGAAATTTGGTGTAAAATATCTGTACCTCGGAACCTCCTGCCCTGTTGAAAAACTGGTTGATGCAGCTATAGAGACCAATGCGGATGCAATACTTGCCAGCACAATCATTACTCATGATGATGTACATCTAAAGAATATGAGAAAGATTCATGAGCTCTGTATCGAAAAAGGTATAAGAGATAAGGTGATGATAATTGTAGGCGGAACTCAGGTTTCAAATGAAATTGCTGTGGAAGCAGGCATGGATGCAGGCTTTGGAAGAGGATCACATGGTATTGACGTAGCCAGCTACATGGTTAAGAGAAGAAGGGAAAAGCAGAAGGATGGAAATTAGTGTATTGGTCGCTGAAATAGGCAGCACCACTACAGTAGTTAATGCATTTGACGGGATTTTAAGCCCTTGTCCGAAATTTGTCGGACAGGGGCAAGCTCCCACTACGGTATTGAACGGTGATGTTACCGTAGGGCTTAAAGGTGCTGTAGAGGACCTTAAAAGAAACCTGGGAGAAAAAGAGCTTACATGGGAGGAATTCCTTGCAACCAGCAGCGCAGCAGGGGGGCTTAGGATGACGGTCCATGGGCTTGTTTATGACATGACGGTTAGAGCTGCCAAAGAGGCTGCACTTGGCGCAGGAGCAATTATAAAGCATGTAACAGCAGGGAAGCTCAGAAGAACAGATTTAAAGAAGATAGAAGATATAAGGCCGAATATTATATTAGTTGCAGGGGGAGTGGACTACGGAGAGAGAGATACCGCCCTGCACAATTTTGAAATGATAGCATCAATGGGTCTTGGCATTCCTGTTATCTATGCTGGGAATATCGAAAATCATGAGGAAGTAAGGCTTATCGCAGAAGAAACTGGTACAAGGCTTTATTTGGTGGAAAATGTATACCCAAAGGTTGATATGCTTAACGTTGAGCCTACAAGAAAAGTCATTCAGGAGGTCTTTGAAGAGCATATAATACATGCACCGGGAATGACCACTGTCAGGGATATGGTAAAAGGACCTATAATTCCTACGCCGGGAGCGGTAATGGAAGCAGCAAAGCTTCTGAAGGAGTACCTGGGAGATCTTGTTGTATTCGACGTTGGCGGTGCAACTACAGATGTGCATTCTGTTACAGAAGGCTCGGAAGAAATAAGCCTTATGCTTATAAGCCCTGAACCTGTGGCTAAGAGGACTGTTGAAGGAGATTTGGGGGTATACGTCAACCTTACCCATATAGTTGAGAAAATAGGCTTGGAAAATCTTAAAAAGGAATTTGCGGACGCAGAAGAGCTTATAAATAATGTAAAGCCGATTCCCGAGACAGACAGGGAAAAAGAGTTTATAGAAAGATTGACTAAAGAAGCTGTGCTTACATCCTTGGAACGCCACGCAGGGATGTTAAGACATCTATATGGTCCTACCGGAAAGAAAACTGTTGCAGAGGGCAAGGATTTGACCAATGTTAAATACATTATCGGAACCGGAGGAGCTTTAACAAGGCTTCCACACAGAGTAGAAATATTAAAGACGGTAGGAATGCACAGCAAAGGTATTGAGTTATTTCCGGGAAAGGAAGCTCAGATACTGATTGATAACCATTATATAATGGCGTCTTTAGGGGTGCTTTCCAAAAGATTTCCCGAGGCAGCTCTGGCACTTATGAGGGAAAGTATGGGAATATAAACTGGTTCGAGGTTCGAGGTGCGGGGTTCGTGCTTATAAGCTGGAGCTTCGAAGAATAAATAAAGGGCGATATAGCTAAAAGTGAGGGATATAGAATGCATTATCCTGCTATAAAAATTAATTTAGAAAAGCTGACTCACAACACCAAAGTGTTGATGGAAAAATGCAGCAAGCTCGGCATAGATGTAGTGCCTGTAACTAAAGTATACTGCGGTATCCCGGAAATTGCCAAAGCATCTGTGGCTGCGGGAGTAAAAATGCTTGCTGATTCAAGAATTGAGAATATAATCAAGATGAAAGAACTAAATGTACCGAAGCTGCTTCTCAGGGTTCCGATGATGTCGCAGGTTGATGAGGTAGTTGAACATGTTGACATCAGCCTAAACTCAGAATATGAAGTTATAAAAGCCCTCTCAAATAAGGCTCTCAAAAAGGGGAAGATACATAAGATAATACTTATGGTTGACCTTGGTGATCTTAGAGAAGGAGAGTGGAGCGAGACAGCAGTAGAATTCGCCGGCAGAATTATCGAGCTTAAGGGTGTCAGACTTATTGGAGTAGGAACCAACCTTACCTGCTATGGAGCAGTTATTCCTAGTAAGGATAATCTTGGACTTCTGGTAGCAATTGCAGAAGAGATTGAAAAAAGATATGATGTTAAGCTGGAGATAATCTCAGGCGGAAATTCAAGCAGCATACATTTGATTGAGAAGAATGAAGTGCCAAAGCGGGTCAACCAGTTGAGAATAGGTGAAGCAATAGTGCTTGGAGCAGAGACAGCTTATGGTGAAAGAATAGAGGGAACCTATCCTGATGTATTTACCTACATGGCAGAAATCATAGAACTAAAGGAAAAGCCATCCATTCCGACTGGGGAGACTGGCGTTGACGCTTTTGGCGAAGTACCTGTGTTTACTGACAGAGGTATAAGGAAAAGGGCGATTCTGGCTTCCGGCAGGCAGGATATAAAGCTGGACGGCATAAAGCCAAGAGATAAGGATGCAATAGTATTGGGAGCAAGCAGCGATCATTTAATAATTGATGTAAGCGACTGCAAGAAGGATTACAAAACAGGGGACATTATGGAGTTTGACATGAGTTACGGCGCATTGCTTGTAGCTTTCACATCGGAGTATGTCGATAAAATAATAGAATAAGATGAATTAATTAAACGGAGGTATTCCTCCGTTTTTTATATCTTTTAATTTACCAGCATATGTTATACAATGTAACTTAGGAGGTGAGGTCACATTTGAGAAGAAGAGTTGCAGTTTCAGTCATATTTCTTGTCATATGTGCGTTATTATCTACCATAGCAGTATACTGTGCTGAAGACAGAAGCTATTATATGAGCAGCTTTAAGGTAAACGCACAACTTGACTCCTCAGGCAACATAGACATTATGGAAGAAATCACCTATGCATTTGACGGAAGCTTTAGAGGAGTATATAGAACACTAAAAACAGCAGGAAGCGATGGATTAGAAGCTATCGAAGTATATAAAACACAGGATAACAGGCTTGTTCAGTTTGCGCAGAGTGATTCGGAAACGGAAAATACCTATCAGCTATTGGATGAGGGCGATGGTATCAGACTGAAGATATTTTCCACAGCGGAAGATGAAAGCAGAACGTTTGTTATTAAATACAAAGTATTGAACGCAGCTGTTAAATATAAGGACACCGGAGAGCTTTACTGGAAGTTCATGGGTGAAGATACAGATGTGAAAATTGAGAATTTTGATCTGACTATAACACTTCCGCCAGGAGCTGGGAAGGAGCAGATTAAAATCTTTGCACACGGACCCCTTTCCGGTATATCAGAAATTGTAAACTCGCGAAATGTGAGCCTGAAGATAGAAAAGCTGTTGCCCCATAACTTTGTTGAAGCAAGAGTTCTATTTCCGACTGGTTTGATTATGGATTCAAAAAGAATAGTAGACAAAGAAGCACTTGCGGGTATAATGTCAGAGGAAAAGGGTTTTGCAGATGAGGCAAATGCCAGAAGGACTAAAGCCAGGGCGGCAGTTGGGTTTTCATTGGCATATGTATTATTTGAGCTATTTTTGATTATATATTTATATTTCAAATATGATAAGGAATATAAGGCGAAATTTGCAGGGGAATACTTCAGGGAGCTTCCCGGGAACTATTCACCGGCTGTTTTAGCGGTGCTGTGGAATTTTGGGAAGGTTAATCCAAGAGATATCACAGCAACAATGATGGACTTGGTAAGAAGAAGATATCTTAAACTGAATGTTGAACAGCGTGAAATAAGGGGTCTTATAAAGCATAAGTTTGAAAACGAATATGTGTTTGAATTGAATAAAGAAGCTGATTTGGAAGCTCTATCCTCCCATGAGAAATACCTTATTGATTGGCTGATATCCACGATTGGTAATGGGGACAGCGTATCTCTAAAGGATATAGAGCAGTACTCAAAGACCTTGAAAGGAGCAGAAAGCTTCAAGACTGACTACGATGCATGGGTCGGATATGTAAAAATTGAAGCGGAAAGCCTTTCTTTCTTTGATAGAAACACAATGAAAGGTCAAATCTTTGGTGTTATAGTTGCTGTAATTGGAATGGTATATGGCGGGTTTACAGCCGCAGTCAACAACAATATTGCGGGTTTCATAGTATTGCTGATAGCTTCATTTACACTTTTGATATATTCATTAATCATACGCAGAAGGTCAAAATACGGCGTAGAACAGTTCAAAATGTGGAAGGCTTTCAGAAGGTTTCTTAAGCATTTCAGCCAGCTTGATAAGGTGGATTTGCCTGCAGTGATACTTTGGGAGCATTATCTTGTATATGCAATAACCTTAGGAGTGGCTAAAGAAGTTATAGGTCAGCTGAGAGTGGTATTCAGGGAAGATGATTTCAAGAATTCAGCACTGACATTTATGTACTTTGGACATTATGGTCATAATTACAGCTACTTCGATACTATAGACAATGTGACAAATACTTTAGTGAAGACAACTGAATCCGTCTATACGCAAGCAATGTCTAAGATGTCCTCGGGAAGCGGGGGCGGAGGCGGCTTTTCTGGAGGCGGCGGAGGCGGAGGCGGCGGCGGTGGAGCCGGAGCGTTCTGATAAAGGAGTTATGAAGGAGGTAATAAATTAATGGGAATAATAATTTTTGCTGTGCTGTTACTGCTTACACTAATAATAATAAGTACTTACAATAGCCTGGTAGTAAAAAGAAATAGAGTAAGAAATTCATGGGCGCAAATAGATGTGCAGCTGAAGAAAAGATTTGATCTTGTACCGAACCTTGTAGAAACTGTAAAGGGCTATGCCAAGCATGAAGCAGGAACCCTGGAGGCAGTTGTAAAAGCGAGGAACCAGTACATAAGTGCAGGAACCCCGGAAGAAATGATGAAAGCAAACACAGAAATGACTGGGGCACTTAGCCGCTTGTTTGCACTTGCTGAAAGCTATCCGGATTTGAAGGCTAACACAAATTTCATAGAGCTTCAAGGAGAGCTGTCGCAATTGGAAGAGAAGATAGCTTATGCAAGGCAGTTCTACAACGATACTGTAATGATATTCAACAATGCAATACAGATGGTACCTTCAAATATAATAGCCGGACTGTTTGGGTTCAGAGAAGAGCCTTACTTCAAGGCTGAAGAAACAGAAAGGCAGAATGTAAAGGTGCAATTCTAATCCATAAATTTTAGGCAGGTAAATACCAATGAAGAATGATATGTTCAGTCTTTTTGATATGAATAGAGAACAGGAAATGAAGAAGGAGAGTCCTCTGGCCATGAGGATGAGGCCGGAGACTCTTGAGGATTTTTTTGGACAGGAAGACATTGTGGCTCCGGGAAAGCTGCTTTATCGCGCTATTAAAGCAGATAAGCTGACATCACTAATTTTTTTCGGACCTCCTGGTACTGGAAAGACAACTTTGGCGAAAATAATAGCAAATACCACCAAATCATATTTTGAACAGCTTAATGCTGTGACTTCGGGAGTAGCGGATATTCGCAGAGTGGTGGAGGAAGCAAAGAATCGCAAGGGTATGTACAGTCAGAGAACCATACTCTTTATAGATGAGATACACCGTTTTAATAAGTCTCAACAGGATGCAATGCTGCCATATGTCGAGGATGGTACAGTCATATTGATAGGAGCTACTACGGAAAATCCATACTATGAGGTGAACGACGCCCTTATATCACGGTCTACTATTTTCAGGCTCAATTCACTTACAGAAGAAAATATAAAGAATTTAGTGAAAAAATGTGTGGCTGATGAGAAGAAGGGACTTGGATCATACAATATTGTCATTACCGACGAAGCCATGACACACATTGCCAATATTGCGAATGGAGATGCAAGGGCTGCACTTAATGCTGTCGAGCTTGCAGCGCTCACAACAGAAAGAAGCAGTGACGGCAAGATACATATTGACTTGAAAGCTGCTGAGGAATGTATACAGCAGAGGGCTGTGAACTATGAAAAGAAGGGTGAGAACCACTATGACACCATATCAGCCTTCATAAAGAGCATGAGAGGTTCCGATCCTGATGCAGTGCTGCATTACCTCGCCAAGATGATTTATGCAGGTGAAGATCCCAAGTTCATTGCAAGAAGAATAATAATATGCTCATCTGAAGATGTCGGGAATGCAGACCCAAATGCATTGTCAGTAGCTACGGCAGCAGCTAATGCTGTTCAGATGATAGGTATGCCTGAAGCAAAGATTATTCTTTCACAAGCTGCCTTATATGTAGCATGTGCGCCGAAGAGCAATTCAGCAGTGGTTGGAATTGATAAGGCTTTAAAGGATATAGAGGGCAAAAGGACTGGAGCAGTGCCGCTGCATCTAAGAAATGATGCTTTCAAGGGCGCAAAGGAGTGGGGCTACGGAATCGGGTACAAGTATCCTCATAACTTTGAGGGCAATTATGTGGAACAACAGTACCTGCCCGATGAAATCAAAGATGCCCAGTACTATTTCCCATCAAACAATGGATATGAAAAGAAAGCTGGAGAGCTGCCAAAGATAAAAAAGAGAAAAGAAAAGGAGAATTCTATTTGAAGAATTCTCCTATTTTTTTTATAAGGCTATTATTCTTTTCAGTGGTTTCGGCGCCAAGAGTGCCATTTCTCACAGATGCTTTCCTTGGCGCTATACCTGGATGAACATATGCTTGCTTTTCATTGCCTATGGTGACACCAATGGTTTTGTTTTCTTGGAGAATATCGCCTGACTCATTATTAGCTCCCGGCTTGCCAACAAAAGTAGTTATGCTTTCCTGCTTCATAAGCAGACTGTCATAATTTGGAGTCTTCCCACTTTTCAGGAACTTTTCCTTGAAGTTGCTTTTCTTGAGCCTTGAGCCTTCGGAGTCACCATTTACTGCAGTCTTTGATTTTGCAGGAATCAGGTCTATTTGCTGCTCCTCTGCTGTATTCTGCACAAAGGTCTTGCTTTCCATGCTGTCTATCCTGCTATTAAGACATTTTACATTCTCACTAAGATCCTTAATTTCGCCTAGTATTTGCTTAAGATAGTCGCTCGTTTCATTGGTGGCTGCTGTCTGAAGCTTTTCCTTGGGCTTATCCTCTGTTATACTCTTGGAGGTGTGCTCAATGGGCCTGGAGATATTTAAGTTTTTATCGAGTATGAAGTAACCATTAGTAATAGAGATGGAGCTTGAACTCCTTATGATTTTGATTATTTGCATATTTGTCTCTGCGGTTGCAGGCAAATCTATAGCTTTTCTCCATTTACCGGAAGAGTCATCAAAAGTATATTGATGAAATACATTATCCTTTACCCACGCAAGCTGCAGAGCTTTATCATCAGAGTAAAACAGAGGGATTATTCCGTTGGTATCGACACGACAATTATTTAGTTCCTTAAAATCTGTTTCACCTGCACTTCCGGATTTGCTCAAGAAATGATATATGTTGCTTGCTTCCTGTTCAATAGAAAAACAGAGCAGGTTGATTTTTTTATTATGATGTATCAGCTTTATGAATACCTGGTTTTTGTATGAGATATTAAGGCTTTTCTGAAGCCAGGATTTTGTGGAATCGTCATAGCAGTAGTAGTTTATATAATAGTGAGTTCCATCGTACCAAACACTGGCATAATGTATTATGCCCCCCTTTGATGGAAGTAAGGAATAGGAGCTCTCTATATTTTGCGAGTATATTTCGGAAAGGCTGTTTTTCCTCCAGGCGTACTCTATAAAAGGAGTCTGCTCATTGATGGTTTTGTGAATGTGATACACGTTGTACATGTTGGCAACAGGCAGCTTCTTTGAAAAAAATATATGAATGGAACCATTCAGTACCAGCATATCCATAATATATATGTTGGAGCTGTTATGGAGAGTCACTACCGGTTCGAACTTCCACCCATTGTTGGCATATATGAAAAGTAGAACCCCTTTGTACCTGCTATTGCAGGTAAGGTATATAGTGTCATCTGCATCTATTGCGGCGGTATAATCATTATTCGCTTGACTGATGAGTATAGTATCCTTTGTATCTCCGATGTCAGAGACCTCCCTGTAGTATATAGAGGAGTCCTTGTAATAAAAGAAATATCTGTTGCCTTTAGAATCTTCCAGTACTATTGATGGCTTTATATCTACCATGCAATCACCACCTCGGAATTTCACATTTTATTTATATACACTTCTATAAATTTATATGGGTTTGTTCAAGTTTATATGTTATTGCCATACGAAATAAAAAAGGCTTTTATTGAAAAATTTTAAAAAACAAGGAAGCCTTTTATGAAACTCATTTACGGAAAGTGGCACACTAAGGAAATTTATACTTTCCTATTCGTTATAAAAAATATTTGTGTTAACTTGGTCACAAAAATAATGGTAATTCCATATTATAAACTAGACAGCAAAGAAATTAATATATTAGGAAGGTGAGATAATGACAGTCCCAAATGTTTCATTACCAACGGTATTATGTACTGGAACTACTAAGGTAGAAATATCCGTAGGTGGAAGAACTGAAAGCAAAGATTTGGTATTTGAATGTATTAAGGTTAAGAAAGTATTTGACGAATTTGTTCTGAGGGATTGCGTGGAAGGCATAAAGTTCAAAGTATGTGGGGAGCCTCATGGAGGAACTATAGAACCGACCTTGATACTGAGAAATTGTAAGCTTAGTAATGTTGAAATTAAGGATGTATCCACTAATGCAGATAAAAGACTTAAATTCTCGGCAAGATGCTGCTGTGACGTATTTGGAAAGGATAGCAGAGGGAAAATTATTAGACTCGAAGTAATCGATGTTCCTGAGGGAACTAATCTATCAGAGGGACCCAGTGGAGAACTTTGCTTTACATTTAGCGTTAGAAGAACATATCCCAATGTGACAGAAGAAAACTTTGAAAGACTGCTGCACTTCCTTGATCAAGGGAGATTTGAGCTGCAGTGTTTTGGAGAAGCAGTAATAGATGAGGAAAACAATACAACAACTGGCGAAATACTCATTACCAACCTTGGTGCATTTATTGCAATAAAGTTTGACGCTGAAGTTCAGCTTTGTGTTCCTGTATTGGGATACTGCGCAATAGAGGAAGATGTAGCACCTATAGACATTAACTTCTGCGAAGAATTCGAATTTGAGGATATTCCTTCGTTCAATCCTCCACAGCTCGGTGTTCCGACTCCTCCATACACAACTGGCTAGGAATTGATTATGATAACAGAGGACATGACAATAAAGGAAATAATCAAGAAATATCCACATACAAAAATAGTCTTAAAACAATATGACTTGCTTTCATCAGGCTGTGGCTGAGGGGGAGGTCAGTGTAGGACCCTTCGGCAGGCTGCCGAATCGAGAGGAATAGAATTGAACAAGATCATAAATATAATAAATAACAAGATAAAGGGCTAGTGTTTACTAGCTCTAATCTTTTTTTTGTTTTTTTGAAGTAACTTGTCACAGCAGAAAAGCATATTCTGAAATTAAGAATACATTTAACCGCTTAAAAAAGGAGGACGTATCTCGGATGACACACTATTACTATACAGTTGCAAGTAAGGAATATACGTACAAAATATTGCTCTTATATAATTCAATGATGAGGCATGATAAGGATTTCAAGTTTTTTATAGTCTGCTTGCAAAGTGACAGCATTAAAATGTTTGAAAGTCTTGGACTTCAAAATGCAGTGCTGATAGATATTGAGGCTTTGGAGGCTTATGATGGGGAGCTTGCTGCAGTAAAGTATAAAAGGAGCATTAAGCAGTATGCATGGGCTGCAAAGCCTATAGCTGCCTTATATATACTGGAGCATCACAACGAGGTGGACCAAATAATCTGGCTTGACGGAGATATGGCATTTCTTTCAAGTCCTGAATCCATTTACGAGGAGTGGGCGAACTACTCAGTACTGCTTACTGAAGAGAAATTTACCGGTAAATATGATTATATAAGCAGCATATATGGTTACTTCAATACTGGGTTTATGGGTTTCAGAAAAGATGAAAATTCAATTGAATGCTTGAAATACTTCAGAAACAAGCTGCTTTATGAATGGAATTATGAAGAAAAGGAGCAGTACAGATGGAACGACCAGCTTTATGTGAGTGATTGGGACAGTAGATTTACTAATACTGGAATAGTAAAAAGTCCAGGCATTAACCTTACCCCTTTTATTTTTAACAGGCTGATAGAGGAATGGAACTGTGTGCTTACTGGAGAAGAGGGACAGCTTTACATCGGTGAAAACAGAATAGTGCTTTTCCATTTCTATGGTTTTAAATACTTTAATGAGAAAGAATTTGATTTGTGTGGTTATACAAATATATACTACAAACCGCAGATACAGTATATTTACCTTCCATATATAAAAGAGGCGGTTTATATAAATGGGAAACTAAGTGCAATAGATAAGAGCTTCTGCTGCACGCAGCCAACTGAGGGCAACTATATAAAGAATTACTACCGGCTTCCGGATTAGGCTTTCAAAGTATCAACAGAAAATGTCCATAAAAATGCACACTGAAGGGGGCAAGTAAATTGAGCCATAATTACTGTTCACTAGCTAGCAGGGATTATACCTATAAGGTATTAGCACTATACAGATCAATACAAAAATATGATGAAGATTTTCACTTTTTTCTTATTTGCTTAAATGAGGAAGCTAAGGAGCTCTTCAGCGGGATGAATTTAGATAAAGCAAGTATTATAGGCATAGATAGCATTGAAGCTAAAGACTGGGAGCTCCTTGAAGTGAAAAGCGGGAGAAATGAGAAAGAGTATGCCTGGACAGTAAAACCGTCTGTAATGCTATATCTGCTTGAAAGCTATCCGGAATTGGAGCATATTGTGTGGCTGGATGGGGACACAGCCTTTTTGTCAAATCCTCAGCCAATATATGATGAATGGGGAGATTATTCCATATTACTGACTGAAGAGAAGTACTCCGGTAAATATGACTACATGAGCTGGCATTTTGGAGTGTATAATACAGGATTTTTGGGTTTTAAGAGGGATGATAACGCCATTAAATGTCTGAATTGGCTGAGGGGAAAGGTTATTGAATGGTGTTATGACAGGCACGAGGAAGGCTTGTGGAGTGACCAAATGCATTTCAACAATCTTCCGAGCTTATTCAGTAATGTCGGTGTAGTTAGAAATGTAGGCATAAATATGACACCATTTATACTCAATAGATTGTTGGATGAAGAGGGAGGTGACATCAAAAAAAGCTCTGGCGGTATATTTGTTAATGCATCTAAAGTTGTGTTTTTTCACTATTATGGGTTCAAATTCTTTAATAAATCGGAATTTGACCTGTGTTTTTATAAGAATTGGAGATTTCCCGAGAAAGTTATCAAAACCATTTATATGCCCTATATAGAGTTGTGCAGTGAAGCAATTTCCCTTATTGGGGAACATAATGACAACTTTTATTATCCGGAAAAACCTGATTTTAATTATACAGCATATTACTACTCAATAGATGGTATTAAGAATAACAATTCTTATAATTTCTGCACTATTGTTACCAGAGAATATTTGCCCAAAGCTTTGGCACTTTACTTTTCTTTAAAGAGAAATGCAAAAAGCTTCCATTTGTGGATTTGCTGCATGGATGACCTTGTATACGATATCTTGAATAAACTCAATCTTTCCAATGTTACATTAATAACACTTGAAAGCATCGAGGACAACAAGCTGCTTTCGGTCAAAAACTATAGGTACACTCATGAATATTGCTGGACTCTTAAAGCACCTTTAATTTTGCACATATTCAAATACTATAAAGATATTGATTCAATATTTTATATTGATGCGGATGCTTACCTATTTTCCAGTCCTGAGAAACTATTTGCCCGGCTGAAAAGCTACTCGGTTTTGCTGACAATGCATAATTTTAACAACGATTTTAAATGCCTGTATTCCAAGAAGGGTTGTTATAATGGGGGAATAATTGGGTTCCGGAGAGATTCAAATGCAATAAAGTGCCTTAGCTGGTGGCGTGATAAATGCATAGACTGGTGCTATGACAAAATTGAAAACGGTAAATTTGGTGATCAGAAATATTTGATGGAATTTCGAAAAAGGTTTGATGGAGTATATCGTGAGAGGATGGCAGGAGCTAATGCTGCAATGTGGAATATAACTGAGCACAACATAAAGGAACATGAAGGAAAGGCACAGATTAATGAAAAGGATATTATATTCTACCATTTCAGCGCCTTGATTATTTGCAATGAGTGGGAATATGGCATGTGGAGGTGGTATTATCCGGAGGTGGATGAAAAGGCTAAAAGGCTTATTTACCTTCCCTATGCCACAGATTTATACAATGCTATACAGATGATAAAACACGTATTTGAGGATGTTTACACCCTATTCTATGATATATCGGCTGTGGAAAACCCTACAAATTTGATAAACGTGAAAGACTTTATTGACTAAAATATCATTTTCGGAGGCAGATATGGAAAGATTGTCTTTTGGTAAAAAGAAAGTTGTTGTTACAGGAGCAAACGGTTTTATTGGATCACATATGACTATGAGAATGCTTGAGGAGAAGGCACATGTCCACATCATGGTCCGGGAAGCATCAGACCTATGGAGGTTGGATAAAGTGAGCAAGGATATTGAAATATGCAAGCTGGATTTAAGAAACGGTGGGGAAGTAGAGAAATACATGAGAAAAATAAAGCCTGATTATATATTTCATATGGCGGCTTATGGAGTTGACTCAAGACAGAAGGATTATGTTATTGCAGCAGATACAAATATTATTGGAACAATAAATATGCTTAACGCAGCTATTGCTGTTGGCTGTGAGAAATTCATCAATACAGGCACCAGCATGCAATATGGCAATAAGTTAATGCCTATACGGGAAACAGAGTACTATTCCCCTTCAAACATATATGGAAGCACCAAGGGGTCAGCAACAATAATTGCACATCAGATTGCGACTGAAAATGATATTAATATATCTACTATAATACCCTTCGGTGTTTTTGGAGAAAACGAGGGAAGTCATAAATTCTTTCCCCATGTTATTTTATCGGTTCTGGGGGGGAAGAGCATCGAATTGTCACCTTGTGAACAATACAGAGATTACTGCTATATAGAGAATATTATTGATGGGTTTCTAATGGCTGTAGCAAATGAAAAGGCAAAAAATGAAATATTCAATATAGGAAGCGGAGATGTATATCAGCTTAAGCATTTTGTGAAATTGATAGTGGAAAGAGCGGGATGTAAAAGTGATATCAAATATGGCTCAGTAGAGTACAGGAAAAACGATTTGTGGAGCCCTCAGCCGGATATAAGCAAAATAACTGATGTGTTGGGGTGGAGTCCAAAGGTAAGTCTTTCTGAAGGTATAGACAGAACCATTGAGTGGTTTAGAGCAAATTACGACAAGTACAACGTAAAGGGGAGATAAAAGGTGAGTCTCAATAATATAATCCAGGAGGATGTAAGGGATATTTTCCTTGAAATAGGTGGAAAGTTAAAAACCTTGGAAGGCAGCAACTTTCTAATTAGCGGCGGAGGTGGGTTTCTTGGCTCATATTTCATGGATTTGCTGAAATATTGCAATGACAACATTTTCTCAGAACCTGCTAATGTCATATGTATTGATAACTTTATTACAGGTGTGCCAGAAAGGGTAAAGCACCTTTTAGATAATGATAATTTTAAAATAGTAGACTCAGACATTTCGAAACCTCTGGAACTCAATAATGATGTGGATTACATCATACATGCAGCGAGCATAGCTTCCCCTACTTTTTACAGGAAGTATCCAATTAAGACCTTGGAGACCAACGTGCTTGGGCTTAAAAATCTCGTTGAGTTGGGCATGAAAAAGAACATAAAGAGCTTTCTAAACTTGTCCAGCAGTGAAATATATGGGGATCCTGATGCAGCTCATATACCTACAAGAGAGGACTATAACGGGAATGTATCCTGTACAGGGCCAAGGGCATGCTATGATGAATCAAAGAGAATGGGCGAAACTATGTGTGCCAACTACTATAAAGAATGCGGGGTGCCCATAAAAATAGCAAGACCCTTCAATGTTTATGGTCCTGGGTTGAAACTGGATGACCGCAGAGTGATACCTGATTTTTTTAACGACGCCATTAATAGGCATAAGATAGAAATATTAAGCGACGGTTCTCCCACTAGAAGTTTTTGCTATGTAAGCGACGCAATAAAAGGCTTTATGCTTGCATTGCTATCAGAGTTCAATGGAGAAGCGTTTAATATAGGAGATGACCAAACGGAGATTAGTATGAGGGAAATAGCGGAATTAATTGCAGAGATTGTCGGGAATGTTGAAGTTAAGCTTAAGAAAAGTGATGATAAGGAGTACCTGACTGATAATCCGAAAAGAAGGTGTCCTGATTTGACCAAGGCAAAGACTTTCTTGAACTATTATCCGAAGGTGGATCTCAAAACAGGCCTTAAGAGGATTTTTCGATGGTACATGCAGACTAATAATTTATAGTATAGGAAGGTTTATATGACAAACATACATGAAATCATTAAAATAAATCCCTACAAAGATATAAGGGGCGAGCTTAAGAAGGTTTTTGTAAAATCGATGCTAAGTACTGAAAAGTCAATTGAAGAAATATATGTGCTGCATACTAAAAAAGGCTCTGTAAGGGGTAATCACTACCACAGGCAGAATGTAGAGTTTTTTACCGTAATAAAAGGGACTGCAATAATAGCACTTAAGGATATCGAGGAGGGAGAAGCTGAGATACTTAAAGTTTCAGCAGGTGATGATATTGTAATCAAAGTGCCGGAGAATGTTGCACATGGATTTAGAAATGACGAGGATGAAGACCTTGTGATACTTGCTGCCGCGTCCAAGCTATATGACCCAGAGGATACTGATACCTATACTTTCCAGCTGCTATAACAATATAACCTGTTTAACAGGTATTATTTGGACTTTAGAAGTAACAAGGAATGAATCAAATGCATAAATTGGATTAGGACAAATTGTTGGATTGTAGGGGTGATATATATTGAAGGTAGTTATACTATGCGGAGGATACGGAATGAGGATGAGGGAGGTAACGGAACAAATACCCAAGCCACTTGCAGTAGTGGGAGGCAGACCTATACTGTTGCAGATAATGAAATTATACAGCAAGTATGGTTTTGATGATTTCATATTACCATTGGGCTACAGGGGAGATAAAATAAAGGAATACTTTATGAATTATGACTGGATGCAGAATGATTTTATTCTTGATTTCAATGGCAATGAGAATAAAATATTCCTGATGAAAAAACCGGAAAAATGGAGAATAACCTTTGTAGATACCGGAGTTGATACAATGACAGGGGGGCGAATAAAAAGGATTCAGCCTTTTATAGGTGATGACACCTTCCTTTTGACCTATGGGGATGGTCTTTGTGATGTCAATATTGGAGAACTCCTCAAGTATCATCAGAATATGGGGGTAATAGCTACTTTGACAGGAATACAAAAGAAAAGCCAGTATGGAATATTAAAGATCAAAGACGGCCTTGCAACATCCTTCGGAGAAAAGTCGGAAATAGAAGGACAGATAAATGGCGGATTCTTTGTATTTAATAAAGCAGTCTTTGATTATCTTAGCGGGGATAAGTGTGTTCTTGAAAGGGAGCCGCTTGCCAAGCTTGCCTCTGAAGGTCAGCTTGCGGTATATGAGCACAAAGGCTTCTGGCAGGCAGTGGATACCAGTAAAGATTTGCAGGATATGGACACGAACTGGGGAACCATCGAAAGTATCTTAGGGATATCATAAGGATATTGAACGCATTTAAGGATTCCTATAGAGCAAAGGCGAACTCAATAAAAATAAGGAGACGTTTGCGCGAAATCTGAATAATAGATAGAATGTTTTTCGCGAAACGTATAGTTGGTGAATATGCAATGGAAGTATTATTTTGCACAATAGCATCAAAATACAGGCTGCACCAATGTGTCGCTTTGTATCATTCCTTGAAGCACTTCATGGCTGAAGCAGCTTTGGTTGTTCTTGCGGTTGACGAGGAATGCAAGAAGGTATTTGATGCATTGAAGCTGCCCGGGGTAACTGTTATTTCTGCTGAAGAACTGGAGGATGCTGAGTTAAAAGAACTAAAGAGACAAAGGAATGCAAGTGAATATTGCTGGACATTGAAGCCTGTACTGCTGCTTAATCTATATGAAAGCTACAAGGACATTAAGATATTTGCCTATCTTGATTCAGATCTCTTTTTCTTTGATAGTCCAATGAGGCTTTTTAAAGGAAGTAAGAATTGGTCTGTACTATTTACTACTCATAAGGTTAATAGGAAGGCTAATGGAGGTTTTGTAGCGTTCATGAGAGGCAGGCACGCCTATAAAGCATTGAAATGGTGGAAGGAAGGGTGTCTGGAGTGGTGCTATTACAGAAACGATAACGGGAGGTTTGCGGATCAGGGCTATTTGGATTTTATGAGAGCAAGATTCAAAGGAGTCACATACCTTGATTTGCCAGGAGCAAATGTGGCTACATGGAATTACTTCAATTCCGACCTTGTACTGAGGGACGGAAATATATATGTAGGCAAGAAAAGGTTGGTTTTTTACCATTTCAGTGGTTTAAGGCTAAAGAAAATATCCGGCTCAACTGCATTATACGGTGCTGAAGCTCCTTGTCTGGTATGTGGAATCTACATTAAGGCACTAAGAGCTGCGATATTCGAAATTGAAGAGGTTGATAGGGAAATCGCAGAATGTTTTTACTTGGGGCTATAAGGAGAAATAAAGATGAGAATTATTTTGAAGCACCAATAATAAGAGTAAGCTTAAGGACTGCTGAGCTAATCAAATATGCTTCAAATTCGCTTTTGGCTATGCTGATTTCGTATTCCAATGAAATTGCAGCAATATCAGAAGTGGTAGGGGATTTGGATGTGGAAGAGGTGCTTTATGGAGTATCTCTGGATAAAAGGCTTAGTCCGAAAATAGATGGGAAGCTCGTCAGTCCGGATATACTGAAATACCTAAAGGCGGGGCGCGGTTATGGTGGAAGTTGTTTTCCAAAGGATGTCAAAGCGCTGATAGCTTTTTCAAGACAGAAGGGATATATACCTGAATTGTTAAGGATAGTAACAGAGATTAATGAAAAACAGGTTGTTAAAATCGTGGATAGGATTGAAAGTGAGCTGGGGAAAATCGAAGGCAGAAGAATATTGGTGCTTGGGCTTGCCTTCAAGCAGAACAGTGATGATATAAGAGAGTCTCCGTCTATAGGACTTGTGAAGCTTCTTATTGAAAGAAAAGCGAATGTCAGTGTCACAGATCCTATGGCAATGGGAAATGCAAGAAAAGTACTTGGAGAAAAAGAAGGCTTGAGTTACTCGGAAGATTATAAGAATGAAGCTTCAAACTGTGACGCGGTGGTGCTTATGACACCATGGCAGGAGTAATTGGAGCTGCTGAGTGAAAACTTATATAAGCCCTTGAGGACAGCTATATTGTTTGATGGCTGCAGGGCTCTTAACAAGAATAAAATTCTTGAGGCAGGCATAAAATATATAGGCATTGGCTTATCTTAAAAAATGACAGTATTAACATTTTAGATAACTTTGCATAGTATATATTATGGTTACGATTATAAAAGGGATTTATTAAGAATAATTGTTGCTTTTCAATATAGTGATATATTGAGGGGCAATTTATATAAAAAGGTGCGGCTTGGTCCGCACCTTTTGAATTTGTGCATATAATTACGAACATGAATAATAATATAATTAATTCCGACTAAAAAAGTAGAATTTAATATTGACAATATTTTTATGCTATGGTAATCTAAAAATGAAATCCGAGTTAATAGGTAGGAATTAATAAGGAGCTGATAAAATGATACTATCAACTAAAGGAAGATATGGACTTAAAATGATGTATGAGTTCGCCTTGAACTACGGCACAGGGCCGATGTCGTTAAAAGAGGTGGCTCAGAAGCAGCAGCTTTCTGAAACCTATTTGGAGCAGCTTATAGCCCATCTTAAAAAGGCAGGTCTTGTGACCAGCGTAAGGGGTGCTCAAGGCGGATATGAGCTAATAAGAAAACCCGAAGAAATCACGGTAGGGGAGATAATCAGAGTTCTCGAAGGTCCCCTGGCTCCGTCGGAATGTGTAATTGATGACGAACCTGAATGCTCAAAGGCTGACTTTTGTGTAACAAGACTAATTTGGGAAAAAATAATGGATAGTATAAATAACGTGATTGATTCTATTACATTAAATGATATGGTAAATGACTATTATAAGCTTCAGCAAAAGAAAGAAGGAGAAAAGAAAAATGAACAGTAACAAGGCTATTTACTTAGATCATGCAGCTACAACCTATACAAAAAAAGAAGTGTTGGAGGAAATGCTTCCATTCTTTACTGAGCATTTCGGCAATCCTTCCAGTATACATAAGTTTGGAAGAGATGTACGAAAGCATGTTGATATTGCCAGGGAAAAGATTGCAAAAGCTATCGGAGCACTTCCAGAGGAGATTTACTTTACGGCCGGAGGTTCTGAAGCGGACAACTGGGCTGTAAAAGGCGTAGCTTATGCTAACAGAAATAAGGGAAATCATATTATAACCAGCAGAATTGAGCATCATGCGCTATTACACACCTGTGAATACTTGGAGAAGGAAGGTTTTGAAGTAACATATCTGCCTGTTGACGAGTATGGAATGGTTAGCATTGAGGATGTAAAGAATGCAATAACTGATAAGACAATACTCATATCAATAATGTATGCAAACAATGAAATAGGCACAATACAACCCATAGATTCCATCGGCAAGCTTGCAAGGGAAAAGGGAATTTACTTTCATACTGATGCAGTGCAGGCAGTAGGAAGTGTGAAGATAAATGTCAAAGAACAAAACATAGATATGCTTTCATTGTCAGCACATAAATTTTACGGTCCAAAGGGCATAGGCGCTCTTTATGTGAGAAAAGGAGTTAAGCTTCTTAGCATTATTCACGGCGGCGCTCAGGAAAGAGGCAGGAGAGCAGGTACAGAAAATGTACCTGGCATAATAGGTCTTGCAAAGGCAATTGAGCTTGCAACAAATAATCTTGACGATCACAGTGCCAGAATAACTGCACTTAGAGATAAACTTATTAAAGCTGTTATGGAGAAAATACCTTATACTAGATTAAATGGACATCCTGAGAAAAGGCTGCCGGGTAACGCCAACTTCTGTTTTAGGTATATTGAAGGAGAAGCATTGCTTTTGAATCTAGATATGAAAGGGATAGCTGGTTCCAGCGGCTCAGCATGTACATCGGGGTCACTTGATCCGTCACATGTGCTTTTGGCAATTGGTCTGCCCCATGAAATAGCTCATGGATCTCTTAGGTTATCCATTGGAGATGCAAATACTGAAGATGATATAGATTATGTTATGGAAGTGCTGCCTGAAATAGTAGACAGGCTGAGACAAATGTCACCATTGTATGAGAAGGTTAAAGGGGGAAATACTAATGTATAGCGAAAAGGTAATGGACCATTTTTCAAATCCGAGAAATGTTGGAGAGATATGTAATGCGGATGGTGTAGGTGAAGTTGGTAACGCCAAGTGCGGAGATATAATGAAAGTATATCTTCAGATAGAAGACAACATCATAAAGGATGTAAAATTCAAGACTTTTGGCTGTGGCGCTGCAATAGCTACAAGCAGCATTGCCACTGAAATGATAAAGGGCAAAACATTAGAAGAGGCACTTCAGCTCACAAACAAAGCGGTTATTGAGGCTCTGGACGGACTTCCGCCGGCGAAGATACACTGCTCTGTACTTGCAGAAGAGGCTGTAAAGGCTGCAATAGAGGACTATATGAAAAAGCAGGGGAAAGAGCTTTAAGCATCACCCTTAGGAGTTGAAAGCTAATGAAGAAACGTGTGGTTATAGGTATGAGCGGCGGAGTTGACAGCTCTGTCGCTGCTTATCTTTTAAAGCAGGAAGGTTATGATGTAATAGGCGTTACAATGCAGGTTTGGCAGAATGATGACAAGGAAGCTTTTGAGCGGGAAGGTGGCTGCTGCTCTTTATCTGCTGTAGAAGATGCCAGAAGGGTATGTGATAAGCTTGACATACCTTTTTATGTTATGAACTTCAAACAAGTATTTGAAAAGATGGTTATAGACTATTTTGTTGATGAATACCTCGTAGGGAGAACTCCAAATCCATGCATTGCATGTAATAAATTCATAAAATTCGATGCATTGATGGAAAGATCTATGGCTTTGGAGGCTGAATATGTTGCCACGGGGCATTACGCAAGAATAATGTATGATGAAAGCTTCAAGAGGCATATCATCAGAAAATCAGCCACTCCAGAAAAGGATCAAACCTATGTGCTCTATAATCTGACTCAAAATCAGCTCAGCCATATACTTATGCCCCTTGGAGATTACAACAAGGATCAGGTCAGGGAGATAGCAAGAGGGTTGGACCTTAGAACGGCAAACAAACCAGAGAGTCAGGAAATCTGCTTTGTGGAAGATAACAATTATGGCAGGTTCATAAGTGAAAGAAGAGGGGACGAAATTAAGCCTGGGAATTTTGTTGATGCACAGGGTAGAAAGCTTGGCACCCATAAGGGTATAGCCCATTATACCGTTGGCCAGCGTAAGGGTTTGGGAATAGCTCTGGGCAAGCCAATGTTTGTAGTCGAGATAATTCCTGAGAAAAACCTTGTAGTGCTTGGAGATGAGACAGAGGTATTCAGCAGGGAGTTAACAGCATCCCAGATGAATTTCATTACATTTGAAAAGCTTGAGGAGCCTATTGATGTGAAGGCAAAAATACGATACAGTGCAAAAGAAGCTGCTGCAAAGGTAATCCCTTTGGATGATGACAGAGTCAAGGTTATATTTGAAGAACCTCAAAGGGCAATAACTCCAGGGCAGGCAGTGGTGTTCTATAAGGAGGACATCCTTGTAGGCGGAGGAACCATTGAAAGGTAGTTTAATTATTCGAAGGCATTATTGATTGTCAATACTGCCTTCGATTTTTTTTATAACGAGTAGGAAAGTATAGATTTCGAGTTTCTTAAAAGGCTTCAGTAGAAGTCCTTTTTATTGTAAGTACTGCTCGATTAACAGACTCTTTATGCTTCTTCTTAAGCTTTGCATTAATTGGTTCATTTATATATATATCCTCTAGACTTTCATCGTTTATGACACTATTATAATCCAATCTATAATCATAGAAATTTAAGAGTATCAATATTCGGTTGATGTACTTTAGCCTATCTCCATCATTGACAATTTTATAATGTATTGTAGCTTGAGGCTCTGTATTTACATATTTGTTTTCTAATACCCTCACACCACGTATGCATGAAGGCCAGGTATTGATATAACTTTCTTCAGGGGATTCATTGCCACTTGTTCTTTCAAGGTGCCATCCACTACTTCTATCCTTCCAGCTTATAAGGCACTCAAGGGAATTTTTGTCCCTTCTAAACCCTATCAAATCAGTTTTATAGACGCTTTTACTATTTTCATTAGGTTTAGGAAGCCGATATAGAAAAATTGACCCGTTCTCAAATTCTTTCATCAAGTATAACGGACTTTTGTAAAAGTATATATCAGTACCAACGTGCAGCAGGTAATTAACTGAGAAGTTATTTTTAAGAATATAATAAAGATAATGGGCTCTTAGAAGACACATGTATTCTTTGTCATCGCAAGTTTTTCTGAGCTCCAGCAGCTCTTTTGTCTCAAAGCTCTTGGAATTAATAATGGTTACATTGTCAAGCTCTGCATTGTTCAGGGTAGAGAATGAAAAGTCATCAATACAACATATCCATATATGGACTCTTCTAGTATTTTGAGTTATAGAATAATAGAGAGTCATACATTTTATCAAATCTGACTTACTGGTTATCATACATATATCATAATATTGCGCTTCGTAAGTTCTATCCAGATTATAATAATTTATTACCTGGTTTTTACCTATACCCTTAAGCTGAAATTGGAGGGTGTCAAAATCTTGTATTTCACGGATTGCCTCTTGGCATTCCATTATATAAGGCACATAAAGCAACTTAATTGTTTCCTCATCGAACACCATCCAATAGCAGGAAAGGTCATACTCATTGTGATCATAGAATCTGAAACCGTAGTAATGATAAAGTATGATTTGAACATCATCAATATAAAGACCATCAGGTTTTTTCATTACTACTTTTCCCTGTTCGGTATTAAGCCTATAAATAGTAAAGGGAGTAAGATTGATGCCTGAATTATTAACAACGCCTACATCTTTGAATTTTTGAGGAAATTCATCCAAGTATTTCTGATCCGCCCATCTCCCATTATCAGCTTTATCAGAGCACCATTCCATGCATCTCTCCTGCCACCAACGGAGAGACTCCAATCCGTTTTCGTTTCTTTTAAAGCCTATGAGCCCTGCTTGAAATTTGCCATATCCACTGACCAAATATTCATATGCGCCTGTATAGTATTGCTCTGAAAGCAGGATCGATAAGCCGCTCCACTCATCATACAAAGGTTCTGGACTGCACAAAAATTGCATATCGCTGTCCAGCCAGAGAACATGGTCGGCATAATCGAAGTTTTCAAATATATACAAAATTACAGATGGTTTTAATGTCCATGCATATTCACGCTTACTCCTAACCTGCTTTACCTCTAAAAGCTCTTTATAAGCTTCTTCAATAATACGGACATCTATTGAAACCAGATTACTATACTGCAGATTATCCAAAAATTGCACCATTTTATCATCCAGGCAGATTATAAAGAGCTTAAAATCCTTATCATACCTAATGAGGGAATTATAAAGCACCATACTCTGATAGCAGTACTCCATACTGCACGTAGTACAATAATTATGCACTTGAAAAGCTCCTTCCCTAATGTAATAAATAGTTTAACACTGTCTAGCATTCAATGTCACTATACAGGAGTTTTATTTTGTTAAGAGCATCTGCTACAGCTGCTGCATAGGGTTCGCAAATTCGCTTGGAAATCACGGGGTTAACATCACTTCTAATTTTAGTATCCAACTGGCTTAATATATTTTCAGAAGCTGCAACGTCCCCAAAATTAATAATTGATAGCTTTTTGCGCCCATTATATAACTTGTTTTTCCGAATTGATAACTTAGAGCCTTTTAGCTTGCTCAATGAATCATAAATATAAGCTCCATTAACTGACCTTATTTCATATAAGCGTTTATCATACCAATTAAATTTAATCTTTTTATCTGGTTGCTTACTTTCATTAAGTGAGTACAAAAGCCATTTAAAAGTTTTTTCTGTTCTTCTGAAAAACATCAGTTTTGAGTTGTACCAGCTGTGAATATTTAAATTCTTTTCATTATTAGCTTCTTCAAATATTGTTATAGAGTTCTTATATTTTTGGAATACATTCTCAGGGCTTGAATAGAAGAAAAAGTCAGCTTCAGCATATAGCAAGCATTCTATGTTGTAGTTATTCTTCAAAATGTAATAAACGAGCATAGGCTTTAGTTGGGTAAAGCTATTTACATAGGGATGGTTTTCCGATTCTATGTCTGTCTTGCCATTTGAATACCCAAAATTTTTGATATCTATAATAACAGCACTATCAAGGTTCATTAAGGTAAGAATCTCATTAGATCTGTCATCGGTACAGCATATCCAAAGGCGAAAACCCTTGCAGCAGCATGACAGAGAAGAATACAATGCTATGGATTTTGCAAGACTTTCTTCATTGGCAACGGTGCATATATTGAAGGTCGGCTCATTTATATTGGCTGCAATATTGAAATAATTCCTTATAAACCTGCCCGTTGTTCTGCCAGGTTGAATAAAACTATTGTCGATAGTACTAATCTGTTTTATGTCCTCGTTGCATTCCATCAAATACTGCATATAAACATGCTTTATAGTCTCATCGTTAAAATCCATGACGTAGTTGCATAAGTCATATTCACCGCTGTTAATATATTTTAGAGCCATGAAGTGATATAATACAATTTTATTATCGTGAAGGAAAAACTCATCGCCCTTTCTACTTATAAGCCAACCCTTTTCAATGTTGTTACGGTAGTAAGTTATGAAAGGCGTCAGATTAACACCTATATTACTTACCACACCTACATTATTAAACCTTTGGGGCCAGTCTGTAACATAAAGCTGGTCATTCCAGCTTCCCTTGTAGTCGTCAAAATTACAAACGAGAAGTTTTTCTCTGTAATATCTGAGACATTCTATCGCATTGGCGTCTTTTTTAAACCCCAGTAGACCAGTGTTATAATAACCATATAATTCACTGTAAATAAAATAATCGTCAGTGAATTTTTCTTCTGAAAGAAGGATTGAATAGTTGCCCCAATCGTCATATATTGCTTGAGGGTCAGTTAGAAACTGTGTGTCTCCATCTAACCACAAAAGGTGATCCAAATCATTATATGAATCAAAAATATACATGGCACCAATGGCTTTGACAAGCCATGTATATGACTTATCCTGATGCCAGCTTTTTACCTTTATAATTTCACAATCATAGGCTTCTATATCCTTTACACTTATCAAAATCATTTTGTCCAGTTGCATTCTTTCGAGCAATAGCTTTGTTTCCTCGTCTAAACATATAAGAAAGAATGTAAAATCCTTGTCATGTCTTTTCATAGAATTATAAAGCACCAAGCCTTTGTGTATGTACTCCTTGCTGTAAACAGAGTAATAATAATGCATCATTATTCAATGCCCCCCATAAGGTTATTCGGACCGTCTACTTCATATTATGTTTGGAGACCTAATGAAGTCACTGGAACATGAATTACTTAATGCTTTGTTGTATTAAATTTTGTAAAGTGAATAATATTGGCTGATTTAGCTAAAATAATGACAGAACAAAAGCTACGGAGGTGTTAGAATGGATAGAGAAAGCTTGGACAGCAACAATATGATGAATACCAGGGATTGTCTCCAAAGAGCCTGGAACAATACCATGGAGCTGGTCAGGGACTTTGAAATGTATTCAAAGAATATAGATGACGGGAAAGTGTCGGGAACCTTCAAGAAGATGGCTGAAGAGCAAGGTATGATGGCACATAATTTAAGAGAGCTTTTTAATCAGTATGACAACCAGAAAAAGTGAAAAAGACCGAATTACGGTCTTTTTCTTTATAGCGGATAAAAAAGTATAAATTCCCTCAGTTGTTAAATTAGTCAATAGAAGTCTTTCATAGAATGTGAGGTGATTAATATTTTTAGGGTTAATGACATAGTTGATTTGCCAGTGATTGAAAGCATGTCAGCACAAAGACTATATACAATTAGAGATGTGATTATTGATATGAGAGAGAGCCGGGTATATGCTCTTGTATGCAAGGAAAGAGTTTTTAGAAGGTCTTTGGAAGCGATACCCTACAGGAATATATCGGCAATAACGCAGAATAGTGTGGCAGTGACTGGCAGAACCGATCAGATAAGTCTAAGAGTTTTAAGTATGAAATACAGACGTTTTCAGAGCTATAAAAACATATTGGGAAAGCTGGTACTTAACTCAAGAGGTGAAACTCTGGGAATAATAAGAGATCTGATTATTGATACAAGCAGCGGAATCATAAAAGCATATGAGCTTTCAGAAGGGTACATAGATGATATTCTAAGAGGCAGGCACATTATAGAACTGGAATGCGGGCACACACTCTCAGACAAAAATGTTGTGCTCAAAGATTGAAATGTACTTCCTTGATGTTGTGCCCTGCTGCTGATAACGAATTCTATCACAGGGCATATGCTTAACGAGAAATTTTAGGAATTTTAAAGCCATATGTATCATAATTAATAAAATAGTAATCAAAATTTGTATGGGATGAGCTATATGAACAATATTTGGGGTTCAAAGAAGGTCAATATAAAATTTATAAATATCATTATTCTGGCGGTGATGCTTTTTATAGTGCTGAAATATGGAATTACTATCAGCACCATATTAAAGCCCTTCATTATTGCGGCTGCCATTTCCTATCTGCTAAATCCTATAGTGAAAATCTTTGAGAAGAAAGGTATAGGAAGAATATTCGGTGTGCTTATTGTCTACTTGATTTTTATAGCAATAATCCTGTTGCTGTCTTTTGTATTAGTGCCAAAGCTCATAAAGGAAATCAGCATACTCGCTTTGAACATACCGCAATATTCAAGTCAGATGCAGCAGCTTTTAAAAAGGTTCCAGGATGGGTACATGAACAGCGGACTTCCTGAAAGCTTTAAGGAAGTGCTGGATGAAAACATTTTCATGCTTCAGAGCATGATTCTCACATTACTTCAGAATATTGCCAACGGCATTATTGAGATTTTTTCACAGCTTTTCAATATAGTAATAATACCTGTAATTGCCTTCTACATGTTGAAAGACAGCGAATACTTCAAGAGTCAGTTTATCCTTCTGCTGCCAAAGGCAAAACGCATGAAATTTATTGTACTGCTAAGGGATATTGATAATGTTTTTGGTAAATATATAAGAGGACAAATAATTGTTGGCAGCTTTGTAGGTGTATGCACTACAATAGCACTCATTTTAATAAAGGTTAAATATGCCTTTATATTGGGAATATTCGCAGGAATATCAAATGTAATACCATACTTTGGGCCTTTTATAGGAATAGTGCCGACAATACTTTTTGCGCTGCTGGATTCGACAGGTAAGGCATTATATGCAGCCGCGGCATTTATTTTCATACAGCAGATAGAGAGTGGATTTCTGACACCAAGAATAATAGGAAAAAGTGTGGGAATACATCCGGTTTACGTAATTATGTCCCTTGTAGTAGGGGGAAAGCTTTTTGGCATAATAGGACTTATTTTAGCTGTCCCTGTTGTGGCAGCTATTAAGCTTACTTTAAGGCACGTGCTGAGAGACAGACAAGCAATGTGAATTATTGACAAAGCTGCGAAGCTAATATATAATTTTATATAAATTCATAATGCGTAGATGCAGAGGAGTAAACAGACGGATTTCCAATATGCTGTGCTAAATTGCAGCATTTGCAGAGAAGGGATGGGTGGTGAGAATCCCCGGGATAGGCTGTTGAAGCTGCTGCTGAGCTTCTATAAGACGCTGCAGGCGTTATACTGCATGGCAATAGCCAATAAAGTGGCCTTTTTAGGCAACTAGGGTGGTACCGCGAAGATCTCTTCGTCCCTAACCGGGATGGGGAGTTTATTTTTTTATCAAAAATTACAATATTGAACGCATAGGAGGATTATTATGGAAAAACTTGGATTAAATGAAGTCAGAGAAAGATTCCTTAGCTTTTTTGAGAGCAAAGGACACTTGAGGATGAAAAGCGCATCTCTTGTCCCACAAAGTGATAAGAGTTTACTTATCATAAACTCAGGAATGGCGCCGTTGAAGCCGTTTTTTACAGGGCAGGCAGTTCCGCCAAGCTTAAGGGTTACAACCTGTCAGAAGTGCATTAGAACCCCAGATATTGAGAGAGTAGGAAAGACCGCAAGACACGGAACTTTTTTTGAAATGCTGGGTAACTTCTCCTTTGGAGAATATTTCAAGGAAGAGGCCATAGCCTGGGGCTGGGAGTTATGCACCGAGGTATTCAAGCTTCCGGTAGATAAACTTTGGGTGACTGTATATCTGGATGATGATGAAGCCTTTGACATATGGCATAAAAAGATAGGATTACCAAAGGATAGGATTGTGAGAATGGGCAAGGAAGATAACTTCTGGGAAATAGGCCTTGGTCCCTGTGGACCTTGTTCTGAGATATATTTTGATAGAGGACCAGGTAAAGGCTGCGGTAAGGATGACTGCAAGCTGGGTTGTGACTGTGATAGATATATAGAATTCTGGAATCTTGTATTCACACAGTTTGACAGAGATGAAGAAGGCAACTACAATAAGCTGGCAAAGCCCAATATAGATACAGGCATGGGGCTGGAGCGAATGGCTACAGTATTGCAGGAGGTTGACAATATATTCGAGGTTGATACTATAAAATATATATTGGACAGTATCTGCAGTCTCACCGGTGTAGAATATGGAAAGGATTCCAAGCGGGATGTATCTATAAGAGTAATCACAGATCATATCAGAGGGGTGACCTTCATGATATCCGACGGAATACTTCCAAGCAATGAAGGAAGAGGATATGTGCTTCGCAGACTGCTTAGAAGAGCTGCAAGACATGGAAGACTCCTTGGACTCACCGATCCATTCCTGAGCAACCTGGCTTTGAAGGTCATAGAAGTTAGCGGAGATGCTTATACAGAGCTAAGAGAAAAGAAGGATTATATACTGAACATAATAAGTGTAGAAGAAGACAGGTTTTATGAGACATTAGATCAGGGACTTCTCATTCTGCAGGGCTATATCGACGAATTGAAGCTGACTAATAACAATACATTGTCCGGGGAGAATGCCTTCAGACTCTATGACACATATGGTTTCCCCTTCGATTTGACCAGAGATGTACTGGAGGAACAAGGTTTAACGGTTGATGAAGAGACCTTCCAGAAGGAAATGAAAAGCCAGAGAGAAAGAGCAAGAGCTGCAAGAGCGGACAGCAGTGCAGAAAGCTGGAAGGAAGACATATATGCAAAAATCGACTGGAGCATAAAAACCAAATTTGTAGGCTATGAAAATAATACTGCAAAAGCTGCAGTCAAAGCCATAGTAAGGGGTAATGAGCTTACTGACTTGGCAAAGGAAGGGGATGAAATCAGTTTAATACTTGATATTACTCCTTTTTATGCAGAAAGCGGCGGTCAGTCTGCTGATACTGGCAGAATTATTGGTGAAGGCTTTGAGTTGGAAGTAAAGGACTGCAAGAAGGTTACAGGAGAAAGGTTTGCTCATATTTGCAGGGTGGTTAGCGGACAGGTTAAAGTAGGTGACTCTTGCATTGCAGAAATTAATGTCAAGAGAAGAATGGCAATAGCAAGAAACCACTCAACAACACATTTACTGCAAAAAGCATTGAGAAAATACCTTGGGACACATGTAGAGCAGGCAGGCTCCCTTGTTACTCCTGAGCGTTTAAGGTTCGATTTCTCACATTACAAGGGTATGACCAAGGAAGAACTGGATTTAGTTGAAAAGGAAGTAAATGGAGCTATTCTCGACAGCTTGAGCATCAATATAAGGGAAAGCTCAATAGATGAAGCAAGAAAGCTAGGAGCTATGGCATTGTTCGGTGAGAAATATGGTGATGTGGTAAGGGTAGTAACTATGGGAGACTACAGTGTTGAGCTTTGCGGAGGCACTCACCTCAAGACTACCAGCCAGGCAGGCTTCTTTAAAATCATAAGTGAGGGCGGCATAGCTGCAGGAGTAAGAAGAATAGAGGCAGTTACCGGAGAAAAAGCTTATGAATATGTAAAAGAAGAAGAAAGGCTGATGAATGAATTATGTGACAGACTAAAGGCTCATCCTAGCGAGAGCTTGAAGAAAGTCGATACAGTACTGAAGCAGCTTAAAGAAGCTGAAAAGGAGATATCCACTCTCAAGTCTGAAATGGCAGTAGGAATGTTGGATGAACTTGCTGCTTCTGCAGTTTTGGAGAAGGGCGTAAGATATCTTGTAACAAAGGTTGATAATATGAATGTTGACAGCCTGAGAGAAATGGGAGATAAGCTAAGAGATAAGCTCGGAACCTCCTTTGTGCTGCTGTCCTCTTTTGACGGAGAAAAGACTGTACTGCTGGCAATGGCTTCAAAGGATGCGATTGCAAAGGGAGTTCATTCCGGAAATGTCATTAAGGAAGTTGCAAAGCTGGCTGGAGGAAGCGGCGGCGGAAGACCTGATATGGCTCAGGGCGGGATAAAGGATGCGGACAAAGTAAAAACTGCAATGGATGCAGTGCCTGAGATATTGAAAAGCATGATAAAATAGCAGACCCCAAAAGCCGGAAGCAATGGCTTCCCGCTTTTTTAATTGGGTTTTATAGCTAATCCAAAATAAGAACAACCATATCATAGCCACATATGAGTATACAGAAATTGATGGCACTAATCCGCTACACCTAAGAAAAATCTAACGCCTCCCAAAGGCCGTCCTTGGCCCTGGAAGGCTTACTCGGCGTCCTGCCTCGTATACGATTTTTCTAAGGCTCCGCTCCTAAGTGCCATTGACAATTTCTGTATAAGCATACTTAGGCTATTGATATGGCTGTTCTGGCAAGTAGCTACTTAGGGGTGTATTCTATGTAACGATTTAGTAATCATTGGCTTTGTATATCAGCGAACACTTATAAGTCTTTGGGTAACAGAATAGAGCTTGATACGTAGGAAAATCCGTAAGGTTTACGTGATGTAAACCTAGCACATACCGGTAGGACGCCGGGTTTATGTGCGTTAGGATTTTACAAGTATCAAGCTCTAATTCTGTCCAAAGCTTATATTGTGTGAGTCGATATACAAAGCTAATGCGGTAACTTTCGATACATTACTGATTATCCAATTCAAGGTGGAAAGCGAAAGCTTCTCACCTTTTTTGTCTATATTCATAATAAAATCCAGCTATTTGGGAAAAATATCGCATAGTGCAGTTTACAATGGATGGAAAATAAGACAGATAAGCAAAAATATGCTGTGAGGTGACGGAATGAAAGCTGTAATAATGGCTGGTGGGGAAGGAACAAGACTGAGACCCGTTACATGCGGAATACCAAAACCAATGGTACCTGTGCTGAATAAGCCTGTAATGGAATACACATTAGAACTTTTGAAAAAACATAGCATTACGGATGTTGCAGCTACGCTGGCATACTTTCCTGCTGTAATCACCGATTATTTCGGAAATGGCGGAGATTTTGGCATGAAGCTTAAATATTATATTGAGCATACCCCATTGGGAACGGGGGGAAGTGTGAAGAATGCAGAGGATTTTCTGGATGATACTTTTATTATTATTAGTGGTGATGCTCTTACAGACATAGATCTGGATAAAGCAGTGAAATTTCATAGAGAAAAGGGTTCTAAAGCTACATTAGTGCTTAAGAGGGTATCCATACCACTGGAATATGGAGTCGTAATCACCGATGAAAATGGCCGAATTACAAGCTTCATGGAGAAGCCAAGCTGGGGAGAAGTGTTCAGCGATACCATAAACACTGGTATATATATCCTTGAACCAGAAGTCCTTGATTATTATAAAAAAGGCGATAACTTCGACTTCAGCAAGGATTTATTCCCAAAGCTCTTAATGGACAATATCCCTATGTATGGGTATGTTTCAAAGGACTACTGGAATGATATCGGTGACCTGAAGGTTTATAAAGAAGTCAACTTTGATATATTGACGGGAAAAGTCAGGGCAGATATAAAATGCAATAAGGTAAGCGAAGGGGTTTGGATAGGAAAAGATACTATTATTCCAGATGACTGCACATTGAAAGCCCCTGTATTTATAGGAAACAACTGTACGATTAAAAGCAGGGCAGTAATAGAAGCTGCGATAATAGGTGATAATACTGAAATCGGAGAAGCAACCTCAATAAAGAAAAGTATAATTTGGAAGAACTCAATGTTTGGGCGGAACGTTCAGTGCAGGGGCGCTGTTATCTGTACTGGAGCAAGAATAAAAAGCGGAGTGCATCTTTTTGAAAACACTGTAATCGGAAGTAATACCATTCTGGAGACTGGAGCAATAATAAAACCTGACATAAAAATATGGCCGGAAAAGGTAGTAGAGGCAGATGCAGTGGTAACTCAGAATCTTGTATGGGGGACAAAAGCATCAAAAACCTTATTCGGTTACAGGGATATAAACGGCGATATAAATATAAGTCTGACTCCGGAATTTGCATCACGCTTGGGCTCAGCCTTCGGCTCTTTGATGAAGGAGAACTCCAGAATTATTGTAAGCAGTGATGGAACCAACGCAGCTGAAATCGTAAGGGAATCGCTTATATCAGGGGTGTTGTCTACAGGTATCGGGGTCATAAGCATTGAAGACGCAGTAATGCCAATAATGAGATTTGCTGTGAGATTCTATAAGGCAGAGGGCGGAGTGCACATCTGGATGGATAATAGTTCAGAGAACAAAGTGCACATAGAATTCTCAAACGAGGAAGGTATAAGCATAGATAGGGCTTCCGAGAGAAAAATTGAGAACAGCTTTATAAGAGAAGATTTCAAAAGGTGCAATGCAGATAGAATCAAGGACATTGTAAGAGTGAGCAACTTTGATGATTATTATATACAAAACGGGGCCAATATGCTTAAGTACTACGCCAGAATAAAGAACTCAAATATGAAGCTGGTGGTAGGTTCCATATCAGAGCAGGTAGCAGGTCTGGCCGCTTCGTACCTCAGGAATCTGGGATGTTCTGTGGAGGTAGATGTAATTGATAATAACCGCAAGCCTTCAGTATACAGCAGCCACATAGCAGAGCTTACTGTAAAGTATGGAGCATGTATGGGAGTAATACTGAGCGAAGACGGTGAAAGTGCAGTACTTATAGATCACAAGGGGAGAATATTAGACAAGGA
This sequence comes from Clostridia bacterium, assembly GCA_035628995.1. Classification (NCBI taxonomy): domain Bacteria; kingdom Bacillati; phylum Bacillota; class Clostridia; species Clostridia bacterium. The sequence continues at coordinate 85,225 of DASPIR010000023.1, forward strand.
TAAGCAGATGGCTTTGACTTCACTTATTATACTAAAAACAGGAATGGACAAAAGACTCGTAGTCCCTCATACAGCTTCAAGAGTCATAGAGAAAATGGCAGAATGCTATAGTATAGAGGTTGTAAGAACAAAGAACACCCCTGCTGATATTATGAAAGCGATGTTTGAGCACAAAGTAGGAATGGAGGAGTCCTTGTTCCAATATATACTCAACTTCGATGGAATATGGGGAATCGGCAGCCTTCTTGATTTTATGGCAGCTAATTCTGTGATACTATATGACCTTGTAAATGAGCTTCCCCATTTCCATATGGAGAAAAATGAGGTAAAGTGCGACTGGCAGCATAAAGGAAGAGTAATCAGGGAAATCATAGAGCAAAACAAAAATAGAGAGATTGAACTTTTTGAGGGGGTACGGATAAACAGCGAAGACGGCTGGGTTCTCATACTTCCCGACAGTGAGAGACCCGTATGCAATATTTATGCAGAGGGAGTGTCTGAGGAATATGCGAAAGAGCTTGCTGCTGAATTCACAGACAGAATAAAAAGTATTATTTCTGTGTCGGAAAACTGAGGAATACGCAATCTAAGGAATGGTGAGGATTATATTGGGTGTTGAAGTTTATTACATATATATAGCAGCATTTGTTCTTGCTGCTGCTTTAGTATATCTGCTCAGCAAGATCTTATATATTATAGACAGGGATGAGCCGGAAGTATATGATGCTATTCTGAATGCTGAAGAATTGGAAAGTCACGCTCTGGAAATAGCACGGAAGCATGTTGTCGGGAAAAACTCCAAGATGTATTACAGTCTGGAAGCAAGAATGAATAAGAATTTCAAGCTGATAACTTCTGTATACAAGGATTTGAATGAATATTCCAATGTCAGGAGCAGTGTTACTCCTGCTGCTGAATGGCTGCTGGACAATTTTTATATTGTTGAAGAGCAGGTAAAGGAAATAAGACAAAACCTTTCAAGGAAATATTATTATCAGCTGCCAAGGCTGAAGTCAGGAACCTTGAAAGGTTACCCCAGGGTTTATGCAATTGCTTTGGAACTGGTTTCACATACAGATGGAAGATTTGATGATAAGCAGCTGCTGGGTTTTGTAAAAGCTTATCAAACCCAATCACTTCTTTCCAGTGGTGAGCTGTGGGCTATACCAATGATGGTAAGAATGGCGCTGATCGAGCACGTAAGGCATGTATGTGAAAGTATTGAGGCATCACAGCAGCACTGGCATAAGGCGGAGAAGCTTGCAGAGCAGCTCCTCGCATACAAGGATAGGAAACCGGAAGAACTTCTTGGTGTTGCGAAGGAAAGTATGAAGCATCTTGAGGCCATTAACCCTTCCTTTGGAGAACATTTGCTAAACAGGCTCAAGAAGCAAGGCTTAGAAATTGCTCCTATAATACAGTACATAGATGAACGGCTATGTGAACAGCATACCACCTCAGAAAGCATTACTCATCTGGAGCACAGGGAACAAGCATCAAGACAGGTTTCAATGGGGAATTCCATTACCAGCCTGAGATTTATTTCTACCTTGGATTGGAAAGTTATTTTTGAGGAGTTGAGCCAGGTTGAGCAAATTATGCGGCAGGATCCTGTCAGCATTTACTCGAAAATGGACTTTCCTTCCAGGGACAGCTACCGCCATGAGGTGGAAAAGCTTTCTAAAAAGCTGAAGGTATCAGAGATACAGGTAGCAAAGAAATTGATAGAATGCGCTGTCGAGGGTGAGAAGCATATTGGCTATTACCTTTTTAGGAGCGAGAAAGAGCAGCTGCTATCGAAAATCGGGCATGGAGGAAGGTCTGATTTATCTCCTGCTGCCCTATACTTTTTTTCTATACTCGTAACTACAGTTTTGACAGTGCTTTCTTTCCTCCATTATGCATATACAGCAGGGGCAGTGGGATATGGAATATTGGTTTTAATAGCCTTGGCAATACTCATTCCAGCAAGTGACATTGCGGTTTCTACTGTTAATTGGGTACTGGTTCATATCAAGCCTCCGACATTCTTACCAAAGCTGGAGCTGCAGGAGGGTATTCCAGTAGAGGCGGCAGCGGTTGTTATAGTTCCAACCCTTATAACTAAGGAAAGCACTGCGGTGAAACTACTTCTTAACCTTGAGGAATATTATCTTGCCAACAGAGAGGAGAATCTGTATTTTGCCTTATTAGGTGATTATAAGGACCATTCAGAGGAGAGAGCTCCCGGAGATGAAAAAATAATAACTGCTGCTAGTGAAAAAGTAAAGGAATTGAATAAAAAATACGGAAACGGGAAGGATAAATTCTTCTTTTTTCATAGAAAAAGGGTGTTAAGCAAAGCCCAGAACAGATGGATGGGTTGGGAACGCAAGAGGGGTGCACTCTATGAATTTAACGAATTACTATTAGGAAATAAGTCTCTATCCTTTGAACATATTGAGGGAGATATCAACGCACTAAAAGATGTAAAGTATGTAATTACAATTGATGCTGATACAAAGTTAAGTATTGAGACAGCAAAAAAACTCTTAGGCACAATTACACACCCTCTTAACAGAGCTGTAGTGGATGAAAGCAGAGGAGTAGTTACTGAAGGCTATGGGTTGCTGCAGCCTCGTATCAGTGTTGACGTAGTAAGTGCCAATGCTTCCAGGTTCGCAAGTATATTTGCAGGGCAGGGTGGTATAGACATTTATACCAATGCTGTGTCTGATGTATATCAGGATTACTTCAGTGAGGGCATTTATACAGGCAAAGGTATATATGATCTTGCAGTATTTCAAGGAATTCTAAGAAATGCTATTCCGGAAAATGCAGTGCTTAGCCATGACCTTATAGAAGGTGCCCATGTAAGAACAGGTCTCGTAACGGATATTGAGCTAATAGACGGATATCCTTCCAGGTACAATGCTCACTCCATGCGTCATCACAGGTGGGTCAGGGGAGACTGGCAGCTCCTTCAATGGCTCTTTGGCAAAGTTAGTAATGCTAGAGGAGAGATAGTAAAAAACCCTCTATCAGCAATAAATAGATGGAAGATACTGGACAACATGAGGAGGAGCCTTGTTGCGCCCAGCGAGATGCTGCTTTTCCTGCTCTCCTTAAGTGTGATGCCTGGAAATGCACTAATATGGTTCTTTTTTACTTTAATAGCTGCGATATTCCCCATATTCGTGAACTTTGCAGAAGTTGTGCTCATAAAGTACAATCGGAAGATTAGCGATAAGGCTGGCTATGGAGCTATTGACAGATTGCGGACGCCATTTATGCAGTCCATGCTAATATTGATATTTCTTCCTCATCAAGCCCAGCTAATGCTGGATGCTATAGTAAAGACACTGGTGAGAGTGCTTATAACAAAGAAAAAAATGCTCGAATGGGTTACAGCTGCTGATATGGAGCTTGCACTTAAGAATGATGTGATAAGCTATTGGCGGCGTATGTGGATTTGTCCCGCTGCAGCTGCTGCATCGGTTATATTATGTGTATTTAAGGCTCCAGAGGCTTTTATTTTAGTATTTGTCATAGCACCTTTATGGGCTGCAGCTCCCTCAATAGCATATTGGGTGAGCAAATCAAGCGATATAGAAAAGACTGGCATAAGCAAAAAGGATGTATTGGAACTAAGAATTCTTGCCCGCCAGACCTGGAGCTTTTTCGAGGATTTTGTAAGTGCAATGGATAACTATCTTCCCCCAGACAACTATCAAGAGAATCCTCCGAATGGTATAGCCCATAGAACATCACCTACCAACATAGGGCTTCTATTGGTTTCGATTATGGCTGCAAGGGATTTGGGCTATATAAGTACAACAGAAATGTTTGAAAGGTTAAATAATACAATTACTACAATAGAAAAGCTTAAAAAATGGAGAGGGCACCTGTATAACTGGTATGACACCATTACATTGGAGGTATTAAGACCCAGCTATATCTCTACAGTAGACAGCGGTAATTTTATAGCCTACCTGATGACCTTGAGGCAAGGACTGCTTGAGTACAAGAATAGACCCTCAGTTGATAGAAGCATGGTATTTGGGCTGCAGGATACATCTCTGCTGGTCAGGTATGAGGATGAACAGCTGAATCTGGCCCCTGAGCTTTTTAGTGCAGCTTTAAAGGATAATGAGCTGGAGCAGGCCGGTTTTCGAGAGTTGCTTGCAGAAATAATTAAGAAAAACGATTTAAAAAGGCTTAAGTGGGGAATTAAGCTTCATAAGTGTGCAAGCAGTTTTCTTAATGAATTAAACAAGGAAAATAGATTTGAGAGTACAGAAGAAATAAGCGGTCAGCTGGATAGCTTAATTGCAAGAGTTGACGTGCTGATTGAAGATATATCCTTTGTTCCGTTATATGACAGTAAGCGGAAGCTTTTTTCAATTGGCTACAATGAGGAGGAGGAACAGCTTACCAAATCATATTATGATTTGCTGGCGTCAGAGGCAAGGCAGGCAAGCCTTATCGCAATCGCAAGAGGCGAAGTCAAGAAAGAGCATTGGTTTATGCTAAATAGGACACTTACTGCAGTCAACGGCTACAAGGGGCTGATTTCCTGGACGGGTACCATGTTCGAATATCTCATGCCGCTATTAATAATGAAGAATTACCCCAATACACTGCTGCACGAGACCTACGACTTTGTTGTGAGATGCCAGAGAGATTATGGACGCAAGAGGAAAGTACCCTGGGGTGTATCAGAGTCAGGATATAATGCTTTTGACTTACGGCTGAACTATCAGTATAAGGCCTTCGGCATACCGAGTCTAGGGCTAAAGAGGGGACTGATAAATGATACTGTTATAGCACCCTATGCTACAGTTTTAGCATTGTTGGTAAATCCGGAAGAAGCGGTTAAAAATATATTGCAGCTCAAAGAGGAAGGTTTGGATAGTCCTTATGGGTTCTATGAGGCTATAGATTATACTCCTGAAAGATTGGGTAAGGGTAAGAAAAGCAGCATTGTGAGAAGCTTTATGGCTCATCATCAGGGTATGAGTTTTTTGGCGCTGAACAACATAATCAACAACTATGTAATGCAGGATAGGTTCCACGGAGTGCCTGTGATAAAAGCGGTAGATATACTTATGCAGGAAAAGATACCTTCAAAGGTGATATTCGCAAAGGATTACAAGGAGAAAATAGAACCTTTCGATGAAGCCATAAAGGATGATATTGAGTATACAAAGGTACTGGGCTTAAACAATAATATACTGCCGGAAGTGCACATGCTCTCTAATGGCGATTATTCTGTAATGGTAACGGACAGTGGTTCAGGCTTCAGTAAATACAAGGATATGGCAGTTACGAGGTGGAGAGAAGACAGCATACTGAATAATTCAGGAATGTTCTTCTATATACAGGATATTGATAATAATTCAGTATGGTCTAGCTCATTGAATCCCTGCAATACACTTCCAAATAGGTATAAGGTGGTGTTTTCCCAGGATAAGATATCATTCGCCAGAACTGATGGAGATATTGATACAAACACTGAGATAATTGTTTCAACTGAGGATAATATAGAAGTCAGGAGGTTGACGCTTACCAACCACAGCCAGCAGGCCAAAATATTGGAGATAACAAGCTATCTTGAAACTGTGATTACACCACAGGCTGCTGATGAAGCTCATCCGGCATTTAGCAACCTTTTTATCAGGACTGAGTATATGCACAGATACAATACACTGCTGGCAGTAAGAAGGCCAAGGGAGAAGGAAAAGGCTTCCATATGGGCATTCCATGAGCTTACAGTGAATGAGGAAGCGTTGGGAGGAATACAATATGAGACTGACAGAGCCAGGTTCATCGGCAGGGGAAATAGCTTGGAAAAGCCTGCAGCCGTTGAAGGGAATCATCCCCTTTCCAATACTGTAGGGCCAGTTCTGGATCCAATAATGAGCCTGAGATGCAGAGTAAGGCTTCAGCCGGGGCAGACAGTGAAGCTTAATTATATTACCGGTGTCTCTGACAGTAAGGACAGGATTACTCTGTTAGCTGAAAAATACCATGACTGGTCTTCCATAGATAGAGCCTTCGAGCTTGCATGGACCAGGAGCCAGGTTGAAATGAGATACTTGAATCTCAAGAAAGAAGAAATTGAGCTATATAGGCAGATGATGTCACAGATACTTTACCTGAGTCCACATAGAAGAAGACTTGAAAATGCAATAAAAGAGAACAGGAAGGGTCAGCCAGGGCTTTGGGCCTATGGTATTTCAGGAGATTTTCCTATAGTGCTGATATCTATAGGCAAGGTAGAGGAAATTGATATTGTAAAAGAACTGATAAAGGCACACGAGTATTGGAGGCTGAAAGGGCTGCTTGTAGATATTGTCGTTATCAATGAGGAAGAAAGCAGCTATTCGCGACCTCTCTATAATCTCCTGCAGGATATATTATCCGTCAGCCATGCCAGAGATATAAGGGAAAGGCCTGGAGGAATATTCATAAAGCAGGGAGGTTCAATACCTGAAGAGGATAAGCAGCTTCTTGCTGCAAGTGCAAGGATAGTTCTAAAGGGAAGGAATGGAGCACTTTCAGTACAGACAAGGGTTAGAAACGGCAAGAACGCTTTTGAATACAAGCTTTGGAAGGGAAAGGTTAAGAAATATAACAAGCAGGATACAAGACAATTTGAGCTGCAATCTTTTAACGGTTACGGAGGTTTTGACAAAGAGGGCAAGGAATATGTAATTAGACTTGCTGAAGGAATGAATACACCAGTGCCATGGAGTAATGTAATAGCTAATAAGAGATTCGGTTTCTTAATAACAGAATCAGGTTCTTCCACTACTTGGGCTGAGAACAGCAGAGAGAACAGGCTGAGTACTTGGTCAAATGATCCGGTAACCGACCCATCCGGAGAGATGATTTATATGAGGGATGAGAATACCGGTGAGATTTGGTCAGTTACCCCTCGACCTATAAGAACTGAAAGTCCATATATAATCAGACATGGCTTTGGTTATTCAGTGTTCGAACACAACTGGAACGGTATAGAACATGAGCTTGTTGAGTTTATTCCGGTAAATGAAAGTGTAAAGCTGTGTATACTCAAACTTAAGAATACTTCAGGCTCAAAGAGGAAGCTTTCTGCAACCTATTATGCCAGAACTGTCTTGGGGGTTAATGAGCAAAGTACTGCGCGGCATATATATACAGAATTACACAGTAATGGTGCAATTCTGATAAGAAATAATTACAATACTGACTTCCCAGGCAGAATAGCATTCCTTGATGCCAATTCGGAAGAAAAATACTATACCGGAGACCGCAGGGAGTTTCTGGGAAATATGGGCAGCTTGAGGCATCCTGAAGCCCTGAGGCAAGAAAGACTTTCCAATACAGTGGGTGCTGGTTTTGATCCTTGTGCTTGCTTACAGGCTGTAATTGAGCTTAAGCCCAAGGAGCAGAAGGAATTGGTATTCATGTTCGGACAGAATGAAAGTATCGATGCTGTAAACACCTGTACTGAAAAATATAGAAATGTAAAAGAAGCACATAAGGCACTTGCCGAAGTAAAAGCTTACTGGGACGCCATTTTAAGGAAGGTAGAGGTTTCTACCCCTGATCGGAATATGAATATGATTTTGAACGGCTGGCTGCTTTATCAGACACTGAACTGCAGAATGTGGGCAAGAACTGCATTCTATCAGTCCGGGGGTGCTTATGGCTTCAGAGATCAGCTTCAAGATTCGATGGCTGTGATAAATACGCTTCCAGAGCTTACGAGAAACCAGATTCTGTTCCATGCTTCACACCAGTTTTTAGAGGGAGATGTGCAGCATTGGTGGCATCCAGGCTCAAATAAAGGTATAAGGACAAGATTCTCAGATGACCTGTTATGGCTGCCATATGTGACGATAGAATACATTAAAAGGACAGGCGACTTCAATATACTGGATGAAATGGCAGAGTTTATCGAGGATGAACTATTGCAGGAGGGAGAGGATGAAAGATACAATATTCCTTATGTATCGGATATCAGCACTTCTATATATGACCACTGCATAAGGGCTATTGAGAAGGCTTTGAAGTTCGGACATCATGGTATACCGCTAATGGGTTCCGGAGACTGGAATGACGGCATGAGCACAGTGGGCAACAAGGGCAAGGGAGAAAGTGTCTGGATGGGATGGTTCCTATATGATATACTCATGAACTTTTCAGAGCTTTGCAGAACAAAAAAGGATGGAAACAAAGCAGACAGATATAAAAACATAGCAAAAGAAATAGCAAAAGCACAGGAAGAAAATGCCTGGGATGGAAATTGGTATCGAAGGGCATACTTTGATAATGGTTTACCCCTGGGCTCGGCAGAGAACACGGAATGCAAGATAGATTCCATTGCACAGTCTTGGGCAGTAATTTCAGGTGCGGCAAATCCTGAAAGAACAAAGGAAGCTATGGGGGCAGTGGAACAGTACCTTATCCGGAAGGATGACGGCTTGATTATGCTGCTTACGCCACCCTTTGATGAAGGTGATCTGCATCCGGGATATATAAAGGGTTATTTGCCAGGGGTGCGAGAAAATGGAGGACAATATACTCATGCAGCAGTATGGGTGATTATGGCCTATGCAATTATGGGCAATGGTGACAAGGCTTGGGAGCTGTTTAATATGCTGAACCCGATAAACCATGCAAATACAATGCTGGAAGCCTCAAGGTACAAGGTAGAGCCTTATGTAATGGCAGCAGATGTTTACGCAGTACCCCCTCACACAGGACGTGGAGGATGGACCTGGTATACAGGTGCATCTGGCTGGATGTACAACGTAGGCGTGCAGCAAATATTGGGATTTAAGAAAAAAGGAGACAAAATTGCGTTTGAGCCTTGCATACCAAGAGATTGGTATGAGTACAATATTAAATATAAGCATAGCAAAGACACAGTATACCAAATCACTGTAAAGAATCCTAACAGGGTAAGTAAGGGAGATGTCTTAATTGTTCTGGACGGAAGAAAGCTGGAAGGAAATGAAATTCTCCTGACTGAGGATGGGGTAGAGCATACTGTGGAAGTAAGCTTGAAATAAAATACGGAGGGTGTAATGCATACACCCTCCATATGACATTATCATTACACATGCAAACATTTCCTTGAAATGAAGCATCAACTATATTATATTATTATATATATACAAAATACGAAATTATATTTCGCACTTTTGTCTCCTTAGTGTACTTCGCGGAAACTTGAATAAGTCCTTGTAAAGTTTTTTCCGCGATTAATATATACATGAAGCTGGGGGTGTAAGAATGAGTGTAAAATTTGAAGACACTATGAAATTCCAAGTTGATATGGATAAGAAGTATGAAGCATCAGAGATACTTTTATCAGTATACAGCGCATTAAAGGAAAAGGGCTACAACCCTATAAACCAGATAGTGGGATACATACTTTCCGGTGACCCGACATACATAACAAGCCATAACAATGCAAGAAGCCTTATTAAAAAGCTTGAAAGAGATGAGCTGCTGGAGGAACTTGTAAGAGCATATGTTGATGGGAAATAGCCTAATACTCTTCAGGAGAGATTAAATTGAGCAAAGGAATATTTGCTTTTTTTTCTACAGTTGCATTTGCAGCAGCTATAATTTACACATCTTTTCTTGGCGTAGATGCTGACGGAGCAAGAACAACAGGATATACGGCTGACCGAAAAGTAGTAGTAGTTGTTGCGGATTACCTGGATATTCAGGATATCGGCAGTATGGATTTTCTGAGCAAAAAGGCTTCTGAAAGCTACATCGCTCTAATGAACAACAGACAACCGGGAAGAGCAGGTGCAAGCAAATCAAAGCTTATCATTGGTTCCGGCAAAAGGTTGGAACTTAACGCCAACATGATAATTGGAGGCAGTGAGGAAAACCTCAGGAAGCTTTACGGCATAGAAAGTAGAAGAACACCAGAGCCAGAAAGCCTTGTTTATACTGATATATATAAGCTTAGAAACAGGAACGATAAAAGTGAATATCAAAATTATATCGGCTATTTAGGTGATGCAGTAAATAAGAATAATGGAAGCACCTGCTTTCTTGGAAATGCCGATGCAGCTGAGCAGAACAGGAGTTCCATGCTCATTGCAATGGATAATAACGGAGAAATCGATATAGGTGGAACTGAAGGAATTTTAATAGAAGATGAATTGTTTCCACAGGGTAAGAGAACTGATTATAATAAGCTGGCAGATTTGTACAAGCAATATCTGGCAGCTTCTTCATTTGTGGTGATAGAAACAGGAGACATGGAGAGGCTGGAGACAGAGAGAGACTCTTTGGCTGTCGAATCGTACGAGGCTTACAAGAGTGAAGTATTAAAGAGTATAGACATTTTTATGGAGAATGTTTTTAATTACGGAGGTTTCAATACTCTTGTATTTATGTCAACTTATCCTTCGAAATCTGATATAGAAGCGGGAAATCGCCTCACACCGGTATTAGTTTATGATGCATCTGGAGGAGGCTTATTGTATTCCAGCAGCACAAGGAGAGAAGGAATTGTTCTTAATACAGATCTGGCAGATTATATGCTCTGCAAGCTAGGATATTCAAATTCAAGTGCTGTTATAGAATCGGGAAGTGAAAGAACCGAAGCTTTTCTCGAAGATATGAACAGAAACATTGTAAAAACCTCAGTATTAAGGGCTCCTGTCCTTACTTCTTATGCTGTGATGGTAATAGCAGCTATTGTAATACTATTTGTTACTGCAGTCTTTTTTAGAAAGAAATATAAACCTGCTTTTTCTTGGTTAATCGGTCTGTTAGCCTATACAATGCTTACATTCCCATTGGCACTTCTATATTTACCCACAGCTTTGCTGGGAGGAAGTCCTGCAGGATATATAGCTTTTGCAGCTGCGGCTTCTTTATTTTTATCATTAATTCTACATACTGCAATTAAGGATAAATTGAAAGTAATATTTTTTATATGCATACTGCTGTTTATAGGTTTATCCGTTGACATACTTACGGATAGCCAATTTATAAAACAGTCGGTGCTTGGCTATGATCCTATCATAGGAGCGAGATTCTACGGAATAGGAAATGAATATGCGGGTATATTTATTGGCTGCTCATTAATGGCTTTTGGCTGCCTTCGAGAAATATGGGTTGATAAGCTAAATTCTGGAATTGCAATACTTGTATTTACAGGCTGCACATTACTTTTGGGTTTGACCTCACTCGGAGCAAACTTTGGGGGGGCTATAGCAGGGGCTTTCGGTTATTTGCTTGCCTATTTCCTGGGTTATGGTATAAAATTTAATAAAAGGAATACTTCAATAGGTATTCTTGTTTTAGGATCAGCTGCTGCATTATTGGTAGCCGTAGATTCATTGGGCATAAGCAGTCAATCACATATTGGAGGTCTTGTAAAAGAAACAGAAGCTAACGGTCTTGTGATTATAACTTCTACGATACAAAGAAAAGTATCCATGAATCTCAGGCTTATAAGATATACAATATGGACAAAAGTGTTGCTTTGCATAATATCAGCAATTTCCATTATGTTATTCAGGCCTGTTAAGCTGCTTGGAAGCGTGTTCAACCGGTACAGGTATCTGAAGTATTCATGGATAAGCATTGCTGGTTCTGCGCTAGTGGGATTTGCTGTAAATGATTCTGGAATTGTACTAGCTGCAACAGCAATGATATATGCAGCATTCACTATGCTGATTTTGTGCATAGGCGAAAGGAATGAAAACTGAAGATGGATTATAGGATTTTGGGGAATTCAAAACTAAAGGTTTCGAGACTCTGCTTCGGCAGTCTGACAATAGGGCCTCTTCAGGCCAACTTGGGACTTCAGGAGGGGACTGCTGTCATAAAGACTGCCTTTGATATGGGAGTAAACTTTATAGACACAGCCGAGCTGTATGGAACATATGATTATATAAGAAAAGCGGTAAAGGGTAGAAGAGGGGATATAATAATATCAACCAAGTGTTATGCATATACTCGGGAAGGCGCTGAGAAAAGCCTTAAGAAAGCACTGGAGGAGCTGGATACTGATTACATTGATATATTTTCACTCCACGAGCAGGAAAGTGAGCTTACTCTGAAAGGACATCAGGAAGCAATTGAGTACTTTGTTAAAGCAAAGGAAAAGGGCTATATAAGAAGCTTCGGAATCTCTACCCATGCCATTGCAGCTGTAAAAGCTTCACTAAAATACAAAGAGATTGAAGTACTGCATCCCATAGTGAACAAGCGGGGTTTAGGAATAATAGACGGTAATATAAACGGAATGCTGGATGCCGTCGCTGAGGCTTGCAAGGCAGGGAAAGGCATTTTTTCCATGAAGCCGCTGGGTGGAGGAAATATGATAAAAGAAAGCGGTGAGTGCTTTGACTTTGTGCTTTCCAATGATAATTTGCACTCAATAGCAGTGGGAATGCAGAGTGATGAGGAAGTAATGAACAATGTGATGGTTTTTGAGGGAAAAAGAGTACCGGAGGACATAAGAGCAAAGCTAATTGAGAAAAAAAGAAAGCTTTTGATTGATTCTTGGTGCCGTGGCTGCGGAAGCTGCAGCAAAAAGTGCGCACAGAAGGCTCTGACAATTGAAAAGGGCAAAGCAGTCGTGGACCCTTCCAAATGTGTACTTTGCGGTTACTGCAGTGCTTATTGTCCTGATTTTTGCATAAAAATAATATAAAGCTGGTTCGAGGTACGAGATACGAGGTGCGGGGTTCATGTCATCCTGAACAAAGTGAAGAATCTAGACCCTTAAGGAATACTAAGGCCTTGCACGAGGCACGAGAACGAGGCAAAAAATATATACAAAGGAGCAAAAACATGAGAATAATGGGCTTGGATCTGGGAGATGCCACAATCGGGGTAGCTGCGAGCGACGAATTGGGTATGATGGCACATGGAATTACTACAATAAGAAGAAAGAGCATTAATTATGATATTGATAGTTTAAAAAACATTATTTGTGAGAAAAATATAAAAAGAATCGTAATCGGATTACCCAAGAATATGAATAACACCATTGGACCAAGAGGCGAGAAGACAATAGAATTTGTGCAGATTTTGAAAGAGAATTTTCCCGGGATGGAAATTGATATGTGGGACGAAAGGCTTACAACCTGCGCTGCTGAAAGGACACTTATTGAGGCTGACGTGAGGAGGAAGGACAGAAAGAAAGTAATTGACAAACTGGCTGCGGTGTTGATATTGCAGGGGTATCTGGATAATATGAAAAATTAAGTGCCCTGTATAGGATTCATTTATGGCAGCAGGGCACAACATTAAGGAAGTGCGTTATTAACATTTTTATTGAATTTAGTCTGTGATGTTAATAAGCACTAGTAGAGTCGGAGAATAAAAAGTATATGGCTTCTATCTTATTGACACTATATTGTCAGTAGGATAAAATAGCCTTAACTAGAAAGATTTGAGGTGATTTTAAATGAGTGATGAAATGGACATAATCCTGCTTTATGATGAAGACGGCAATGAAACAGAGTTTGAGGTTGTCGCTACTCTGGAAGTGGATGAGAATGAATATGCAATACTGCTGCCGAGAGATGACACAAGGGATCCGGAAGCTGAAGAAGTGGATGAGGCATATGTCTTAAGGATTGAACAGGATGAAAACGGAGAAGACATACTAATTGGCATAGATGAAGAAGAAGAGCTCAACATGGTAATTGAAGCTTATGAAGAATTAGTAAAAGAAGAATCAAATTAGAATTATTAAAAGAAGCCGGTATAACCGGCTTCTTTCATTTTATAGTCCTTTTACAGTTCTATATTTCTTAATTCCCTCTGCTAGCAGATACATTGCTTTTGTCAGATCTTTTTCATTAAGGACATAAGCAATTCTTATCTCATTCTTGCCTAAGCCTGGTGTAGCATAGAAGCCTGCTCCAGGAGCAACCATTGTAGTTTCTTTGTTCAAGCTGAAGTCTGTGAGCATCCACTTGGCGAATTCATCAGCATCATCTACAGGGAGCTTAGCCATAACATAAAACGCACCTGTAGGCTTTTCGCACACGACACCAGGGATTTCCCTTAATGCCTTATAAACGATATCTCTTCTCTTCTGATACTCTTGATTCACCTCATCGAAATATTCTTTGGGTGTGTTAGCAAGATGTACTGCACCGACCATTTCTAGAGTAGGAACACAGAGTCTCGCTTGAGCAAACTTCATGATAGCTTTCATAAGTTCCTTGTTTTTTGAACATAAGCAGCCGATTCTTGCTCCACATGCGCTGTATCTCTTGGATATACTATCGATAACTATTACTCTGTCCTCAATGCCCTTTATATGCATGAGACTTGTATATTTCAATCCATCATATACAAACTCTCTATAAACTTCATCTCCGATAAGGAAAAGGTCATGCTTTTTTGCAAGATCTCCGAGCATTTCAAGTTCTTCTCTAGTATAAATTGCTCCAGTAGGGTTTCCTGGGTTGGAAATAGCAATAGCCTTGGTTTTTGATGTGATAAGCTTCTCAATTACTTCTTTGCTTGGAAGATGGAAGCCTTCTTCTGCTTTGGTAGTAATAGGCTTTACATGCATTCCTGCTTGGACGGCAAAGCCATTATAATTAGCATAGAATGGTTCTGGAACGAGCACCTCATCATCATAGTCGCCGATAGCAGAGTAAGCAAGTATCAACGCTTCGCTTCCGCCATTCGTAATTATCACTTCGTCCTCTTCAAAGTCGATATCCCACTTCTTGTAGTAATCCCTGAAGGAATTTATAAGTTCAATATTACCCTGGGACAACGCATACTCCAATACAGGAGCACTGAAGTTTCTGATAGCATCAAAAAATAAATCAGGAGTCTTGATATCCGGCTGTCCTATGTTTAGGTGATAAACCTTGGTTCCGTTTTTCTTTGCAGTTTGTGCAAATGGAACCAGTTTTCTTATGGGTGACGCAGGCATTTGCTCTGCTCTTTTAGATAAACGAATCAACTGAAATACCTCCCCAAAATTAATATGTATACAAGTACATAATAGCACATTGGAAAAATAAATGACACTTTTTTATCAATTTTTCAAACTTTTACCTAATTGTGATATACAATTAGGCGTCATTATATACATAGTATAAGATTTCTCAAAATAATTATTTTATCCATACTAAATGGTATTGACAATCATTCTCAACTATATTATTATTAATTTGAGCAATAAATATGACACGGCCTCTAATTGGCACAGCCAGAAAAGAGGCATACTTAAAATAAATGAATGAGAATGATTATCAATAAGCTGAGGAGGTGTAGAGTATGACATTAGATAAAGTAAAAAGAGGGAATAAGGTAAGAATAAAAAAAATTGATAATAAAGACCTGAAAACCCAGGCTATAAGGATTGGAATATATGAAGGGGCAGTATTTCTTTGCAGCGAGAAGCTTCCTGGAGGACCTATCATACTGCAGAACAGGATGCAGGAGGTTGCAATAGGAAGAGGGTTAGCGGAGGACATAGAAGTAGAAGGAGTATAACGAAAAAGGTGATAAGCGTCGCAATACTTCGTTGTGCTGCGGTCGAAAAGTCCTCACGTACATTATACGTACGCTCCGGGCATTTCGCCTTGCACGTCTCGTCTTGCTAGCTTCTGACCATTTTCTGTTGATTTACATATTGAGGTGCAGAAAGGAAAAATATAATATGAGCAATTGCCATAATAACAATAATATTAATTATATGGATATAAAGGGTAGGAAGCTGGTTCTGGTTGGAAATCCCAACGTCGGCAAGTCAGTATTCTTCAACCATCTGACAGGTCTGTATGTGGATGTATCAAACTTTCCCGGAACTACGGTTGATATAAGCACGGGGAAATATAAGGATTATGTAGTGATGGATACACCCGGAGTATATGGTGTTTCTTCCTTCAATGAGGAAGAAACTGTTGCCAGGGATGTAATACTTGGAGCGGACTTAATACTAAACGTGGTTGACAGTGTTCATATCGAGAGGGATTTATTTCTGACCAAACAGCTTATTGACATGGGGAAGCCGGTCTTAGTCGCCCTGAACATGACGGACGAGCTTGAAAAGAGCGGTATAGAAATTGATGTGAACAAGCTGGAAGAGCTGCTTGGTGTTCCTGTAATCCCTACTGCGGCAGCTAAAAAGAGTGGAATGGAAGCTATAATGAAGATGCTTCCAAAAGCAAGGCAGGGTAATAGAAATCCAATACTTGCTGATAGGATAAAGCAGATAGCTGAGAACACCTGCAGTGAGGCTGAAGCCTTGATAATACTGGAGGATGACGAAATAATTGCAAAAAGATATGGTGTAAAGACCTCAGGCATGCGTGATGAATTGTATATGGAAAGACGCAGGGAGGTTGAAGAGATTGTTAACAAGGTTATTAAGGAGACCAACAAGGGAGCGTCCTTTGGTGTGCTGATGGGCAGGTGGATGTTGAGACCTGTTACAGGAATTCCAATGCTTGCAGTAACACTCTATCTGATGTATAAAATCATAGGGGTATTCGTAGCGGGAACAGTAGTAGGCTTTACTGAGGAAACAATAATGGAGGGCTTATACAGGCCGTTTATTATGTCACTGATGTCACCTATATTAAGTGGAAGCAGTTTTATTGGAAATTTAATAATTGGAGAATTCGGGATACTTACAATGGTGCCCATATATATATTGGGTCTTTTATTACCGCTTATCATAGGCTTTTATTTGCTTATGGCCTTTTTGGAGGACAGCGGCTACCTTCCTAGAATTGCGGCATTGGTGGATAGAATGCTGATTTCTCTTGGCCTCAATGGGAAGGCGATAATACCTATAATATTAGGCTTTGGCTGTGTCACAATGGCAACAATGACTACCAGGATATTAGGTACAAAGAGAGAGAAAATAATCGCGACAATACTTCTAGGACTTGCAATACCATGCTCCGCACAGCTGGGTGTAATAATGGGACTGATATCTCAGTTGGATGTAATTTATGTATTTATATATACTGCAGCGATACTCGCAATTTTCATACTAACAGGAACAATACTCAATAAGGTTATGCCGGGGGAAAGCTCCCAACTGCTCATCGACCTTCCTGCAATAAGGATGCCGATGCTTGGCAACGTATTAAAGAAAACTCTCCAAAAGACAATGATGTTCTTGAAGGAGGCAGTACCATTATTCATTTTCGGTGCAGTATTAATAAGCGTTTTACAATATACAAACACATTGGTATTTTTGCAGCGTGCGATGTCACCGATAACAGTAAGCCTGCTTAGGCTGCCGCAAGAAACTGCTACAGCTTTCATCATGGGGATTATAAGAAGAGATTTCGGAGCCGCAGGACTCAGTTCAATAGTAATGACACAGCAGCAGGTGCTTGTATCATTAGTAGTGATGACGCTATTTGTACCTTGCATAGCTGCAATTATGGTTATTTTTAAAGAAAGAGGAACAAGGGATGCTCTGGCTATTTGGCTTGGCAGCTTTGCAGTAGCATTCGCTACAGGAGGAATAATAGCATGGCTGATATAAAAAAGATTATAAAATGCAGAAATTGCGGATATGTTTTAAAAGAAAACGGCAAATGTCCGAGGTGTGGTACTATTGTACAATGCAGTATGTCGTGTTCGGGTAACTGTCTAAAATGCTCCGCAGAAGCTATGAAAAATGATAAAAAATAAAAATTAATATCGACCGCGCAAAAGATATTAGTTGACAAAAATATGCAAATGATAATAATATGAGAATAAGTAAGTGTGAAGGAAGATGGATGCTTTGATTCGAGAGTACGAGTATTTGGGGGAAAAGCTAAAGGAAAAGGGCTACAAATTAACTCCTCAGAGAAGATCTATACTCGATATTATATTGGAGACTGAGGGGAAGCATTTAAGTGCTGAAGAGATATATGAGCTAGTGAAGGATAAATGTCCTGAAATTGGCTTGGCTACAGTTTACAGGACTATGCAGATGTTCGATGAGGTGGGTCTGGTATACAAGCACAATTTTGATGATGGCAGAAGCAGATATGAGCTTAACCATCACAATGAGGACCACCAGCATCACCATCTTATCTGTGTCGGCTGCAACAAGGTAATCGAGGTTGAGGAAGATCTGCTGGAGCAGTTAGAGACGGGCATTGAGAAGAAATATAATTTTAAAATTAATAATCATAACGTAAAGTTTTTCGGCTACTGTGAAAAGTGTAGGAAGTAGTTTACGGTATTGCATATTATATGCAATACCTTTTTCAATGCAGCAAAAAACACAAGTTATATAAAAGGCTATGATTTAAGTGTTTTTAACAACTAAGGTAGCCTTTTATGAAACTCGTTTAACGGAGCGTAATAAATTAAGGTGGAATAAACGCTCCTACTCGTTATAAAATCACCCATTATTGACGAGAATAAAATAAAGGATGCTAAAGGCAGACGTGCTTTCTGCTTTTCATTAAATTAAAAATAAAGTATAATTATTTTATTGATCGGGATCGGAAAAAAACTGAAAGGACTGATATAGAAAGTGTCAAAAGGTAAGGCGAAATTAAAACTAATACCACTGGGAGGGCTTCATGAGATCGGGAAAAACATGACGGCCATCGAATACAAAGATACCATAGTAGTTATAGACTGCGGTCTGGCGTTCCCTGATGAGGAGATGCTGGGTATTGACCTGGTTATACCTGATGTAACATATCTTATAAAGAATAAAGAAAAGGTCAAGGCTATACTGTTGACTCACGGCCATGAGGACCATATAGGGGCACTGCCATATATTCTCCCGCAGATAAATGTCCCCGTATATGGAACAAAACTGACCTTGGGCCTAGTTGAGAATAAACTGCGAGAATTCGGCATTCTGCCTATAGTAGAATTAAAGATTATTAAACCAAAAGATATTGTGAAAATTGGAGAACTAGAGGCTGAATTTATAAAAACCAGTCACAGCATTGCAGATTCAGTAGCTATAGCTATTCATTCCCCTATTGGAGTAGTAGTTCACTCTGGTGATTTCAAGGTGGATTTCCAGCCAATAGACGGTGAAATAATGGATTTGCATAGATTTGCAGAGCTTGGCAAGCAAGGAGTACTTGTACTGTTAGCTGACAGCACCAATGTTGAGCGTCCCGGCTATACAATGTCTGAGAGCACAGTAGGAGCCACTTTCATAGAGTTGTTCAGAAATGCTACTGGAAGGGTGATACTAGCAACATTTGCATCCAATATACATAGAATACAGCAGGCGATAAACGCTGCAGTCATGTTCAACAGGAAAGTAGCTATTGTAGGCAGGAGCATGGTGAATGTAATAGGGGTAGCATGTGACTTGGGTTATATCAGCGTTCCGGACGGAGTGATGATAGATGTTGAACATATTGACAGATACCCTAATGATAGAATAATGATTTTGACTACAGGCAGCCAGGGTGAGCCTTTATCAGCTCTTGCCAGGATGTCTACCGCTGAACACAGAAAGGTAACTATAATTCCGGGAGATAGGGTGGTAATATCAGCAACACCTATACCAGGTAATGAGAAGCTTGTGTCAAGAGTAATCAATCAGCTCTTTAAAAAAGGCGCTGATGTTATATATGAATCTCTTGCAGATATCCACGTTTCTGGCCATGCATACCAGGAAGAGCTGAAGCTTCTTCAAGCTCTGGTGAAACCGAAATTTTTTGTCCCTGTGCATGGGGAGTATAGACATCTTAAGCAGCATGCGCAATTAGCAGAAAAAATGGGCGTGGAAAAGGAAAATATATTTGTTGCGGATATCGGAACAGTGCTTGAATTCACAAGAGATACAGGGCGTGTAGCAGGAACTGTTTTCGCAGGAAAGGTACTTGTTGATGGCCTTGGCGTAGGCGATGTAGGTAACATCGTATTGAGGGATAGAAAACATCTTTCACAGGATGGACTAATAGTTGTAGTTGTTACAATAAGCAAGGAGAATGGGCAGGTAGTAGCAGGCCCGGATATAATTTCGAGAGGCTTTGTATACGTCAGAGAGTCAGAAGATCTTATGGAGGATGCGAAGAACGTCATAAAAGAAGCTTTGGCAAAATGCGAGGAAAAGCAGATAACAGAATGGGGTACCATAAAATCGCAAGTTAAGGACAGCCTCAGGGAATTCATATATGAAAAGACCAAGAGGAATCCTATGATTCTTCCTATTATAATGGAAATATAGCAAGTTAAGGGAGGTCTTAATATGTATGTTTATGATAAAGCAAATGAACTGGCGAAAGCCTTGGCTGAGTCAGAGGAATACAAAAGCTATAAAGCTTCAAAGGAAAAAGTAGATAAAATCAGCAGCGCAAAAGAAATGCTTCAGGACTTCAAGAAAAGACAGTTTGAGCTTCAGGCAATGCAGCTTTCAGGACAGAAGCCGGATGAATCTAAGCTCAGCCAGATACAGAGCCTGTACCAGGTTATAATACTTAATCCTGATATAGCTGAGTACCTGCATGCAGAGTATAAGTTCAACCAGATGTTTTCTGATATATATAATATAATAGGCAAAGCGGTAGAACTGGATATGGATTTCTTACAACCCGGTAAAGAGTAAGCCTTGTTAATCAAGGTCTTACTTTTTCTATCTTTTACTCAAGGGGGAGCTACTGTAAAATGGAGAAAATATTCATTATAGTGAATCCTGTTTCGTCAAATAAAGTTACAGCTAAGGAATGGCCTCAGTTTGAGAAGGTGCTGCTGGGTTCGGGCTACGAATTTGAAGCAGCACTGACAGAACGCCCCGGGCATGCTACAGAGCTTACAAGGCAGGCATTGAATGCAGGCTATAAGACAATAATGTCTGTAGGCGGGGATGGCACAATGAATGAGGTAGTCAATGGATTTTTTGAGGGTGGTAAGCTCATGTATGAAGATTCAAGGCTTGTTGTATTTTCCAGAGGGACAGGCTGTGATTTTATAAAAACTCTTGGCATAAAAAAAGGCATCGAAGAGTTATTGCTTACTTTAGAGAGAAATGAAGCAAGGAAAATAGATGTGGGTCGTGTAGACTTTATTGATACAGTAGGGAAAACGGTAACTAGGTATTTTATGAATGTGGCGGATATAGGCTTAGGCGCAGAAACAGCTAATAGGGTCAACAAGCATTCCAAGCTGCTGAAAGGCTTTTTATCCTTCATGCTGGGAGCAGTAAGCACAATAATACTTTATAAGAACAAGAATTTTGAAGTGGTCATAGATGATAAAACTGTTTTAAAAGCTAGAATGAACAGCGTCATTATAGCCAATGGCAAGTATTTCGGCGGAGGAATGAAAGTAGCTCCTGAAGCACTTGTAGATGACGGAGTTTTTGATATAATAACGCTTGGAGACTTGAGCAAGCTTGAATTGATAAAGAGCTTCCCGCTTATATATGAGGGAAAGCATCTAAGCCATCCAAAGGTTAAGATGTATCGAGGCAGCAAGGTTAAAGTAAGAAGCAACGGCGAAGGCCTCATTGAAGTAGATGGAGAGATACCGGGAAGTGATGATGCAGAATTTGAACTTTTGCCAAAAGTATTAAATATCTTAGTTTAAATATATAATGTTTAGTATGATAATAAAAACATTGTAGAAAAATAGATATAAGCGTATAATTGTTGAGGTGTGAAATATACAGGCGAATCACACCTTAAATTGTGTATTGGAGAAGATAAAATGGAAAAAACAACAAGAGAAGATATTAGAAATGTAGCGATAATTGCACATGTTGATCATGGAAAGACAACTTTGGTGGACGGGCTGCTGAGACAGAGCGGTACCTTCAGGACCAATGAAAGTGTTATGGAAAGAGTTATGGATTCCAATGACTTGGAGAGAGAGCGAGGTATTACAATACTCGCAAAAAATACAGCAGTGCTATACAATGACATTAAAATAAATATAGTGGATACCCCAGGGCATGCTGACTTCGGTGGCGAGGTAGAGCGTGTACTGAAGATGGTTGACAGTGTACTTCTTATTGTAGATGCAGCAGAAGGCCCGATGCCTCAAACGCGTTTTGTTTTGAAAAAGGCACTGGAGCTTCAATTGAAGCCAATAGTTGTAATTAATAAGATTGATAGACCAGACTCAAGGATTGATGAAGTAGAGGACGAAATAATTGATTTATTCATTGAGCTTGGTGCAGATGACCATCAGTTGGAATTCCCTGTTGTATACGTATCAGCAAAGCAGGGCATAGCAAAACTTAAACTGGATGATGAATCAGTGGATTTAAAACCCCTATTTGATACAATAATATCCTATGTTGAGCCTCCAAAGGGATATGTGGATGGACCGCTGCAAATGCTTGTCACAACAATAGAGTATGACGATTATGTAGGCAGAATTGGTTTGGGCAAAGTAGTCAGAGGCAAAATAACAAATGGCCAGAATGCTGCTCTCTGCAAGAGGGACGGATCGATACAGAACGTTAAGCTGAGCAGGTTATATACCTATATGGGGCTTAAAAGGGCAGAGGTCCAAGAGGCATCTTTGGGTGATATCATAGCCGTTGCAGGAATTGATGAAATAAATATCGGAGAAACCATATGTGATACTCAGAATCCTGAGCCAATAGCTTTTGTTAATATTGAAGAGCCTACAATATCAATGACCTTCACTGTAAATAACAGCCCCTTTGCGGGACGTGAGGGCAACTATGTCACATCAAGGCACTTAAGGTCAAGACTGTTTAAAGAACTTGAGACAAATGTAGCAATGAGACTTACAGAGACAGATTCTCCTGATACTTTCGAAGTGGCGGGAAGAGGTGAATTGCATCTTTCCATACTAATTGAAACAATGCGAAGGCAGGGATATGAGTTCCAAGTGTCAAAGCCTTCTGTAATAATGAAAGAAATAAACGGTGTGCTGCATGAGCCTATGGAGCATTTGATAATTGATGTTCCTGAAGATTTCATGGGCGTGGTAATGGATAGATTAGGCCCCAGAAAAGCAGAAATGCTGAATATGAGCAATAACAGCGACGGATATCTGAGACTTGAGTTCAAGATACCGGCAAGAGGCCTTATAGGCTATAGATCTCAGTTCATGACCGATACTAAGGGTAACGGAATCATGCATCATGTTTTTCATAGTTATGAAGAGTTCAAAGGGGAAGTACCTGAAAGGCAGAGAGGTTCTCTTGTTGCCTTTGAGAGCGGAGAGACATCAGGCTACGGACTTTATAACGCCCAAGAAAGAGGCGAATTGTTCATAGGCCCTGGAGTGCAGGTTTACGAAGGAATGATAGTTGGAGAAAATGCAAAATCAGATGATATCGAAGTCAACGTTTGTAAGAAAAAACATGTTACAAACATGAGGGCTTCAGGTACTGATGAAGCATTAAGATTAACACCCTTCCTGGACATGAGTCTTGAAGAGTGCTTGGAATTCATTGCCGCAGATGAGCTGGTAGAGATAACCCCTGATTCAATAAGACTCCGAAAGAGAATATTGGATAGCAGTCTAAGGGCAAAAGCCGGCAAGTATAATAAATAAATACTTTTCAACTATATGCACCTTCTGCCGTTATTGCGGCGGGGGTGCGTTTTTGTTATGTTAATAAGCACTAGCTGACATTATTAGCCTTGTCAAAATATGTTGCACATTATATAATAAATTATATTAATTGCGGAAAAGCTTTTCGCATTCTATATATTTCGCGAAAAACATTGTACATTACTATTTCAAGTTTCGCGTAAATGTTTCCTTAATATTCATTGAATTCGCACTATACTACAACGTAATAACATAAGTGCGTTCAATATATACTGAATATATGAAAGAAGTGTTGCAATATGAAAATCAAACTAAAATTCAACATATTTAGATTCATAATTTTTTGCTTATTGCTCTCATTCGCTGCCGGTTTTTTCTATTACAACACTGGTTTGGAGGCTGTCAGCAAATCAGACAGCACCGATACAAGGGAGATAGTTATACCTAAGGGCAGCAGCGTGAAGTCAATATCAAAACTGCTTGAGACTGAAAATGTTATAAAAAACAGTCTGGTTTTTGAAATGTACTGCAAGATAAACAAAAAGGCAGACAAGATAAAAGCGGGCAAGTACAGTGTCAGTAATTCCATGGATGTGCCTGAAATTGTTGAAGTCATAGTATCGGGCAAAGCCCTTGTAGATACTGTGAAATTAACAATTCCTGAAGGTTACAAGCTGAATCAGATAGTAGAGAGATTAAACAGCCTTGGAGTAGTAAGTCCCGAGAATATTAAGGCAGCATTGGAAGCAAAAAAATATGAATATGAATTTATCGGACAGATTCCTGAGAGAGAAAAACAGTTGGAGGGCTATCTATTCCCCGATACTTACGAGATATATAAAGACACTACCGCAGAGGCTATTGTAGACAAGCTTCTAGGGCGTTTCGATGAAATTTTTACTGAGGAATACAGGAATAGGGCTAAAGAGCTCAATATGACAATAGATCAGGTAATCACCCTGGCATCTATTATTGAGAGGGAAGCCAAACTGGATTCTGAAAGGAAGACTATATCCGCAGTATTCCAGAACAGACTGAAAAAGAACATGATGCTTCAAAGCTGCGCCACAGTACAGTACCTTTTCAAAGAGCAGAAGGAAGTATTAACTTATAAGGATTTGGAAATTGAATCACCATATAATACCTACAAGTATGCCGGTCTGCCTCCGGGACCCATTGCATCACCGGGTCTAAAGTCTATCGAAGCTGCGCTTTATCCTGAAAATGTGGACTACTTGTATTTCGTGGCAAAGGACGACGGCTCCCATATTTTTACTAAGACATATAATGAGCACCTTAATGCTCAGAATAAAATGAAAAAATAATTCGAAAAATATAAACTATTAAAGTCACAAAAATACATGGCACAATCCATGTATTTTTTATGAACATATGAGGTGATATTGTGACAAACATAAACCATGAGTATATTGACAGCTTCCTGCTGGGTATGATACCTGAAAGCAACGGAATACTAAAGGAAATGGAAGAGTACGCAAAGGAGAACCATGTACCTATCATTACCCGGGACATTGCGGGTCTGCTTTCAGTGCTGATTAAGTCTGGAAAGGTCAAGTCCATACTGGAGATTGGCACAGCCATAGGCTATTCCGCAATCTATATGGGTTTCTGTGCAGGAGAGGGTTTTTCAATTACAACAATTGAAAGAAATGAAGAGTCCTCTGTAAAGGCGGCAGACTTTATCAAGAGGGCAGGTATGGAAGATAACATTAAGATTATAACAGGAGATGCCGAAGAATTGTTAAAAGATGTTCAGGGCAGCTTTGATATGATATTTGTGGATGCAGCTAAAGGCCAATATATGGATTTCATGAAGAACAGCATAGGCAAGCTTAAGACTGGTGGACTATTCGTATGTGACAATGTTCTTTTCAGGGGTATGGTAGCCGAAAGAAGCCTGCTTATCAGAAGAAAAATCACTATTGTAAAAAGACTCAAGAAATTTCTAGGCTTCATTTCCTCATGTGAAAGCCTGCAGACTACGATTATTCCCATTGGTGATGGTATGTCCATAAGCTGTAAGCTTAAGGAGGTAGAATTTAATGAATAGACCTGAAATACTAGCCCCAGCGGGCAATCTGGAAAAACTTAAGATGGCGTTAATATATGGAGCTGATGCGGTATATATAGGCGGTGAAAAGTATGGCCTTAGGGCAGCTGCGGGGAACTTCACCGTGGAAGGTATAAAAGAAGGCGTGGATTATGCACATGCTAATGGCAAGAAGCTTTATGTTACTGTAAATATTATACCGCATAATGAAGATCTGGAAGGGCTTCCGGAATACCTGAAGGAGCTGGGGGATACTGGAGCAGATGCTCTTATCGTATCAGATCCGAGCGTAATAATGATTGCCAGGGAGGTTATACCTGATATGGAGCTGCATCTCAGCACCCAGGCAAGCAACACCAATTATAAGAGCAGCTCATTCTGGCACAGCCTTGGGATAAAGAGAATAGTATTGGCTAGAGAGTTGAGCTTTGATGAGATAAGGGAAACAATAAGCAAATCTCCAAAGAGTCTGGAATACGAGGTTTTTGTGCATGGGGCAATGTGCATGTCATACTCAGGCAGGTGCCTGCTCAGCAACTACATGGTTGGCAGAGATGCCAACAGAGGCGAATGTGCACAGCCCTGCAGGTATAAATATTACTTGATGGAAGAAAAGCGCCCTGGACAATATATGCCTGTAGATGAGGATGACAGAGGGACATACATATTCAACTCCAGAGACCTATGTATGATAGAGCATATTCCGGAGCTTGTGGAGTCAGGGATAAGAAGTCTTAAAATCGAAGGCAGGATGAAAAGTTCATATTACGTTGCATCAGTGGTAAGAGCATATAGATTGGCATTAGACAGTTACATGGATAACCCGCAAAGGTATGAGTTCAAAAAGGAATGGCTGGATGAGCTTTCCAAAGCCAGCCACAGAGAATTTGGCACTGGTTTTTATTTTGGCAAGCCTGATGCGAAAGGGCAGATTTATGAGTCAAGCGCTTATGTCAGGGATTATGCTTTTGTTGGAATGGTGTTGGACTATGACAGCGAAACAGGTATTGCTACTGTAGAACAAAGGAACAAAATGCTTGTTGGGGATGAAATAGAAGTAATAGGACCGCACAGACAGCTGTTTAGTCAAAAACTAGAGAAAATGTGGAATGCTGAGGGGGAAGAGATAACGGCTGCCCCGCATCCACAGCAAATAGTAACTATAAAGATGGAAAGACCTGTTGAAAAGCATGATATATTAAGGAGGGAGCGCAAAGATGGGGAGTGAGGCAAGATATAACAAAAAACCTTTAGTGGTTGGCATAGCGGGGGGAACCGGCTCGGGTAAAAGTACTGTGACTAGGGCAATTCTAGAGAGCATCCCAGAAAGAAATGTAGCAATTATTGAACAGGATTGTTATTACAAGGATCAGAGCCATCTGCCGGCGGAGGAACGAGTGAATGTTAACTATGACCACCCGCTGGCCTTTGACAACGACCTGCTTATTGAGCACGTAGAGAAGCTTATTAAGGGACAAGCTATAGAAAAACCACAGTATGATTTTACGGTACATAACCGAAAAAAGCAGTCTTTACGGGTTGAACCCAGAGAGATAATACTGCTTGAAGGAATATTGATACTTGATTCTCCATTGCTTAGAAAACTTATGGACATAAAGATTTTTGTAGATACTGATGCTGATGTTAGGATTATTAGAAGAATAGTAAGAGACATGAGGGACAGAGGCAGATCCCTGGAGTCGGTGATCAGCCAGTATCTCAACATAGTAAAGCCTGCTCACAATGAATTCTGCGAACCTACTAAGAGATATGCAGATATAATAATACCAGAAGGCGGCTACAACAAAGTAGCCGTGGATATAATGGTAACAAAGGTGAAATCAATCATAGGGCTTCATCAATAAGAGCTTAAATGTGAATAACCTCCCACAATCTGACAATACTAAGATTGAGGGAGGTTTTATATTGTCCAGAATTTTGAATATGTTCAAGAAAACCGGTGAAGCAGAGCACAAAAATGAGGAGGAAAATAAAAGCACGGAGATTCATACTCTTCCGGGAACAAGACTTTACAGAAAGAACAATTATATGATTATTCATAAAAAAAGACTTCAGATAATAGGAATTTCCTTAATACTGATATATGCTCTTCTTCTTTCAAGACTTCTCTTTATTCAGGTTTACATGGGGAAGGAGTATACCAGGAAGGCAGTTCAGCAGAGAATGGTATACATACCCATTTCCACCAATAGAGGAATAATATATGACCGGAATCTTATTCCCATTACAGACAGAGAGGTCAAGAAAGTAGTTGTTGCATATCCGGCCTTTGTATATGACAAAAAGGCAGCTATAGAGACCATCTCTAAAGCATGTGGCATTTCCAGGGAAATTGTTGAGAAGAAGATGGACAGCTCACAGGATACAGTGGAATTCATATGTGAGATTAAGCAGAATGAGCATTTATCCTTGATTGACAGTGGCAGGCTGAAAGGAGTCATTTCAGTAGAAAAAAGACTTAGGTATACCGAAGACAGTATCGCAAAGCATGTGGTGGGTTATATAGGAAAAACAGACAAGCTGGGGAATATGGGTATTGAAAAAAGTATGAACAGCTATCTGGAGGGTCGAGGAAGCGACAGCATTGCGGCAGTTGTAGACAGCAGCAAAAATATTATTCGTGGTCTGGGCTTCAGAAAGGTTGAAGCACCAAAGGATGGAGTCAACTACAGCATGAAGCTTACTCTTGATTACCATATTCAGAGTATAATTGAGAAAGCTTTGGAGGACAATGATATTCAAGGCTCTATTGTTGTCTTGGATGTAAAGAATGGGGATATCTTGGGCATGGTGAGCAAGCCTGATTTTGATCAGAGCAATGTTGAAAAATATATGAAAAGCAGCGGCAATGAGCTTATAAACCAATCGGTATGGCAGTTTGACCTCGGTTCGATATTCAAAACTGTTGTGGCTGCTGCAGCAATTGAAGAAAAAATGGTAAACAGTGATGAGAAATACAAATGTGAGGGTTATATAGACGTGGGAAGCAAGAGGATAAAATGTTCCACCTATAAGTCACATGAAAACAGGGAGATAGATATGAAGGAGGCCTTTGCCCTATCCTGTAACACCGCATATATAAAGATAGGAACTAGGATAGGAGCTGAAAATATACTTGAGATGGCAGAAAAACTAGGCTTTGGTCAAAAACTGTGTTTTACAATCCCCGAAGAAAAAGCAGGCTACCTGCCAACGGCGCAGGAGGATGGTATAGGCAATATCTCTATAGGACAGGGGAAAATACAAGTCACACCGCTTCAGGTAACTTCGATGATGGCTACAATTGCAAACAATGGCATAAGGAATGACCCCCAGCTGGTAGAGGCGTTAATAACTGATAAAGGGCTTACCGTCAAGAAGCTTGAAAGGTCAAGACCCCAAATCGTTCTAAATCCAACAACCTCCAAGCTATTGAAAGATATGCTTCATGAGGTCACATTGACAGGTACGGGAAAGCAGGCAAATATGGAGGAGTACGGCGGGAGCAGCGGTAAGACCAGTTCTGCACAGACAGGCATAGATGATGGTGAAGTTGTACAAGGATGGTTTACGGGTTTTGTACCTTATGCGAAACCCAAGTATGCAATAACTGTATTTATATATAATGGACAGTCAGGAGGCGGTGCGGCTGCTCCGATTTTCAAGGAGGTAGCCACGGAAATATTAGAGGTCGTTAAGAGATAACGTGTAACACTGAAGACACTGAAATCCACTGAACACACGGCGGGAAAGAAATAGACTTCAAAGCTCCACTTGTGTCATTCTGAGTGAAACGAAGAATCTTTGCTTGAGTGTTTAATTTGAAGAAATACTAGTAAGTGTTTATTTAGGGTCTTGGATCCTTCACTTTGTTCAGGATGACATGTATAACTACCGTGTAATTACGTACCCCTCTTTACATAAAAATATTTATGTTCCGTAGTAAAACATGCACACTTTCAAAAGGATAATCATATTATTTTAGTAGGCGAAGTTTCCCCTGTATAAACCCGTGTTAATTCCAGGCAGAATTTTCTGATATGAGTTTGTACTTGGCGAACTTTTTAAAATTTGGAGGTGTGCTTCTTTGCTGCTCTTTATTGCCTCTCTAGTTATAACCACAATAAAGGACATATGCCTGCTATTCGGCTATATTCAGAACGTCAATTCATTTCCGCAGCCACTCTCAGCAGATGAAGAGCAATTCTATCTGGAGGAATACAGAAAAGGTAACGAGGATGCAAAAAATATACTGGTAGAGCGAAATCTCAGACTTGTGGCGCATATAGTCAAAAAATATGTAAACACAGGAAGAGAAATAGACGACTTAATATCCATAGGTACAATAGGATTAATAAAAGCAATAATAACCTTTGACGAGGGCAAAGGTACAAGGCTTGCCACCTATGCAGCAAGATGCATAGAAAATGAAATTCTGATGACAATAAGGGCTTCAAAGAAAACAAAAACAGAGGTGTCACTTCATGACCCCATTGGGATCGATAAGGAAGGGAATGAAATAAGTCTTATAGATATATTGGGAAGTGATTCGGACATTATACTGGATGAGGTGGAACTGAAAATACAAATAAAGAAGCTTTATCAAAGAATGGAAACAGCTTTGAAAAAAAGAGAAAAGTTAGTTATTGAACTTCGGTATGGACTGCAAAACGGTATAAGCAAGACTCAGAGAGAGATAGCCGAAATGCTTGGAATTTCAAGATCCTATGTATCAAGAATTGAAAATAGGGCGATAAAGAAATTGTATAAAGAGCTTTACAGCGAGAATATGTAACTATATTTACATGAATACAAAAGAAAAAGCTGATATAATAATAATATATTAGTAAAAAATTGAGGGCAAATATGAAAAACAAATTAAAACCGGATTTGTATTTGAACACAGTATATGAATTGGATACAAGGGTATTAAAGGGAAAAGGGATAAAGGCAATCATAGTAGATATTGATAATACTCTTGTTTCATGGGATACAAAGGTGCCTGATGAAAAGGTTGTAGAGCTTGTATGCAAGCTGGTAGCAGAAGATTTTAAGATATGCATATTATCGAACAACACAAAAAAACGAGTGGAAGAGTTCAATAAATCCTTAAAACTGCCTGCGATACATAAAGCGGTAAAACCTAGTAAAATGGCTTTTAGAAGAGCATTGAAGCTTATGGATTCTGATGTGGAGACGACAGCGGTAATAGGCGACCAGCTTTTCACCGATGTGCTGGGAGGCAACCGCTTAGGGCTATTTACAGTCCTTGTGTCACCAATCAGCGATAAGGAGTTCATATGGACCAGAATCGTCAGAATGCTTGAGAAATCTGTACTTAAAAGAAATAACGTAATAAAGAATAAAAATTGCTAAATTCCTGCCGTAACGGCAGGAATTTTTATATAATATGTAGAATTAATATTATTCACAGAAATATAGGTAAGGGGGATTATAAAAATGGTTGAGAGAATAAAAAATAAAAAAGGTTTTACTATCATCGAGATAATGGTAGTTATCGCCTTGATCGGAATACTGGCAGCAGTGCTGGTACCACAATTCGGTGGAGTCAAAGACAAAGCAAGGGACGCTGGTGTCCTTACAAATGCAAAGATGGTAGAAGTCTATGTAGCATCAATAATTGATGATTTTACAAAAACAACTGCAATAGATGGAACAGATCCAGGCACTGGTGATATGATTGCTAAAATAAATACATACTTTGGTGATGCAGGTAGTCCATTAAAGAATCCATATTCAGGTATTACAGATGGAGATAATGTTGTTGTAGTTGAAACAGCAGGAGACGATTATAGAGATGGTACTGCTGCTGTAGCTGATGGTGGGATTATATATGTAGTAATAGATAATGATGCTGATAATCCTTTGACAGCATATATAAACGGCTTTGACGTAAAAGGAAACGAGATTACAAATTCACAAAGAAAAATAGTAAGATAATTTCATAGCAAAGCAAAAGGCTTCAATAAAATGAAGCCTTTTTTCAAATTATAATGTTCGTTTCTTTGGGGGGATATATATGGACAGGAACAGAAAAAAAAGACTTGGGGATATGTTGATTGATGCGCAGAAGATTAATTCTGAGCAGCTTTCTGTTGCCCTTGATGTGCAGAAAAGTTCAGGCAAAAGACTTGGGGAAGTATTGGTAACAGAAGGGTTCATTGCTCAGGAAGATATTATAAAATTGTTGGAGACCCAGCTTGGTATCCCCAGAATAGATATGAAGAAGTTCGTGGTAGATCAAAAATCTGTAAAGCTTGTACCTGAAAATATTGCAAGGAAGCACGAGCTTATAGCGGTCCAGAATGATGGTGTGTTCATAACTGTTGCAATGAGTGATCCCCTGAACTATTTTGCTATTGATGATGTCAAGATGGCATCAGGAATGGATGTAAAAACCGTAATAGCGACTCGTGACGATATATTGGCCTCAATAGAGCGATATTACGGCGGAAGAGCTGCCGAACGAGCTGTAGAGGACTTCAAAAAGGAATATAGGGTTCTTGAAAAGGAAGCTGAGATAATAAGCGAGAGTGATATAAGCAGCGCACCTACTGTAAGGCTTGTCAACTCAATTATTGAGCAGGCTGCAAGAATTGGTGCCAGCGACATACACATTGAGGCTTTCGAAAAGGAAGTCAGAGTAAGGTTCAGGGTCGACGGTGTACTGCAGGAAATGATGAGAATGAGTAAGCAGACTTTGCCTGCAATCGTCACAAGAATTAAGATACTTTCCGAGATGAACATAGCAGAGAAAAGGCTGCCGCAGGATGGCAGGATTGAGACTCAGGTAGACAGCAAGGATATTGACCTGAGAGTATCAACTCTCCCGACTATTTATGGGGAGAAAGTGGTAATAAGGTTATTGAACAAATCAGCATTCCTTTATTCAAAGGAGGAGTTGGGGCTTAGCGGTGAAGATATAAACAAATTCAACAGAATAGTATCTAACCCTTATGGGATAATACTAGTTACAGGTCCTACGGGAAGCGGTAAATCTACTACTTTGTACAGCATATTGACTGAGCTTAACGATACGAAGAAGAATATAATAACGGTTGAAGATCCGGTTGAATATACAATAACGGGAATAAACCAGGTACAGGTAAATGTAAAAGCAGGCCTTACCTTTGCTAATGGTTTGAGATCCATCTTAAGGCAGGATCCGAATATCATAATGGTCGGTGAGATAAGAGATGCAGAGACAGCAGAAATGGCTGTAAGATCTTCACTTACAGGGCATCTTGTACTGTCCACCCTTCACACCAATGATGCTCCGGGTGCAGTTACAAGGCTTGTAGATATGGGTGTTGAGCCTTTTCTTGTATCTTCCTCATTGGTTGGTGTAATAGCTCAAAGACTTGTAAGAAAGATTTGCACCAGCTGCAAGGAGGAATATACAGCTGACGAATGGGAAAAGAGACTCCTAATGTACAATTATAATATGGATGAAAGTCTTGCGCTTCATAGAGGCAAAGGCTGTCAATACTGTGGAGGCAGCGGTTATAAAGGGAGAATAGCTATTTTCGAAATAATGCCTGTCACAAAGAAGCATAGAGCACTTATAGATAAAAGAGCCACAACAGATGAGCTTAGAGAGTTTTCAGTGAGAGAAGAGGGTATGACTACCCTCAGGCAAAACGCTATGAAGCTTGTATTGGACGGAGTTACCAGTGTGGAGGAATTGCTGAGAGTGACATACGAGCAGACATAAAGGGGTGCATTATATATGGGATTAAAAGAGCTTCTAAGTGCCGCAATAGAAAAAAAGGCCTCAGATCTCCATGTTACTGTGGGGGTTCCTCCAATGTTAAGAATAAATGGTTCATTATGCCCTTATGGAGACTTGAAACTGTTCCCTCAGGATGTAGTTACTCTGGTTGAAGAGGTTCTGGAGGAAAAACAGCTGAAGCTGCTGGATATTAACGGCGACTTGGATACATCTTATTCTGTGGACGGGCTGGGAAGATTCAGATTTAATATTTTCAAGCAGAGAGGCACCTTCGCCTTTGTCGCACGAGCAATACCCTTTACAGTACCTGATATTAAAGAGTTAGGGCTTCCACCGATAGTAGGGGAGCTTGCAAATATTACAAAAGGGCTGGTACTTGTCACCGGGCCAACGGGCAGCGGCAAGTCAACAACTCTGGCGGCAATGCTTGATAAGATTAACAATGAGAGAGATGTACACATCATTACTTTAGAAGATCCTATAGAATTTCTTCACAGGCACAATAAGTGCATTATAAATCAAAGGGAAATAGGCTGCGACACCAAGAGCTTCGCAGCTGCATTGAGATCCTCCCTGAGGCAGGACCCTGATATAATACTGGTAGGTGAAATGCGGGATCTGGATACAATAGCTACTGCGCTCACAGCGGCAGAGACAGGCCATTTGGTCTTGTCCACCCTGCACACCATAGGTGCGGCCAAGACAATTGACAGGATAATAGATGTGTTTCCTCCACACCAGCAGTCGCAAATCAGAGTTCAGCTTTCGACGGTGCTGCAGGCGGTTGTATCACAGCAGCTTATACCCAGGACAGACGGAAAGGGGCGGGTTGCTGCGGCTGAAGTAATGATAGCAAACCCTGCTATCAGAAATCTTATTCGCGAGGGTAAGAGCCACCAGATAGCTTCTTCCATTCAGACTGGAAGCAAATATGGGATGCAGTCCATGGACGCAGCAATAAACAATCTTTATAGAAGGGGTATAATTACAGAAGCAGATGCATTAATATATGCTCTGGATTCTGAATTGGTGCTAAAGTTGGGATAGGTTAGGAAGTGATGGTAATGGCCTACTTTATATACAGGTCGGTTGACCAAAAAGGAAAAGTTATAAAAGGCAGTCTTGAGGCTATTGATAAAGCTGCTGCTTTATATATCATAAAGCAAAAAGGCTTTATCCCATTGGAGATAAATGTCGATAATGACTTTACTCATTGGTTGAGAAAATTGAATTACAGCAAAGTGCCTGTAAAGGATATCGCAATACTGTGCAGACAGTTTGCGACTATCCTGACAGCTGGAGTAACAGTGCTTTCTGCGATGGACATGCTTAGGAAGCAGACCTCCAATAAGCAGCTCCGCAATGCAATTGATGCTGCTTTTGAGGATCTTCAGAAGGGAAGAACTCTGTCTCAGAGTCTAAGAGCCAGAGAAGGCGTTTTCCCTGAGCTTCTTGTAAGCATGATAGAAGCAGGTGAGCTTAGCGGTACATTGGACAGTACGATGGGCAGGATGGCTGTCCATTACGAGAAGGAAAGCTGGATAACCCAAAAGGTAAAGGCAGCTATGACATATCCTATGGTTCTTCTATCAGTATCTGTGCTTATGGTTATTTTTATGGTATATTTCATACTGCCTAATTTCATTACACTAATAGATACTTCAAATGGTGATATTCCTGCACTGACAAAGGCGGTTATGAATGCAACAGAGTTTGCCCGTACCAAATGGTATATAATTTTAGGAGTATTGATTGCAGTTGTTGCAGCTTTCAAGTACATCACAGCAAGAGGGAATGGACGTAGAGCATATCATAGAATGCTGCTCCGTGTTCCTGTCTTAGGCAAGGTAATAAGAAGGATAGTAGCCTCAAAATTCACAAGGACTCTGGGAATTTTACTGGCAAGCGGGATTTCACTGCTGTCCTCTCTGGAGTCGGTAAGAAATGTCGTGGGTAATGCAATTGCAGAAGAAGCAATATGCAATGCATTAACTGCAGTGAAGAACGGTGAGGGATTGGCAGCTCCTCTTGAAGCAACACCGATATTTGATACAATGGTAGTAAAGATGATACAAATCGGTGAGGAAACAGGATCTCTGGATGAAATGCTGATAAAAACGGCAGATTTCTTCGATTCAGAAGTGGAGGCAGGGCTCACTCAGCTTATGCTGCTAATAGAGCCGATAATGCTTGTACTTATGGGAGTTATAGTAGGAACTATAGTAATTGCCATGTTACTGCCAATGTATAGTATGCTGAATAATATAGGAGTTTAGCAAAAACGGCGATAAGCGGTGCAATACTGCGTTGTGCTGCGGTCGAAAAGTCCTCACGTACAATATGTACGCTCCGGGCATTTCACCTTGCACGCCTTGTCTTGCTTGCTTCTAGCCATTTTCGATATTAGTAGTAAGTGAGAGGTATTAGAGCTATATGAGTATTGATGCAATAATTGTATATTCTTATATATTCTTTGTTGGGTGCTGCGCGGGAAGCTTTTATAATGTATGCATATACCGTCTTCCAAGGGGGGAGTCCCTTGTGAGGCCAAGGTCACATTGTACAAGCTGCGGTCATGCTCTTGGATTTTTGGATTTGATCCCTGTACTGAGCTATTTGACATTAAAGGGAAGGTGCAGGTACTGTAAATCTGTTGTATCGCCGCGATACATGCTGGTTGAGATTATTTGCGGTATAATGTTTGTAGGAGTTTTTCACTTTTACTTTATATCTCTGAAATCGCTGTTATTAGTTACAATATTGAGTATCGGACTGATTGCGGGCTTTATAGCCTTCGATATGCAAGGCAGGTCCGGTAGGAGGAATAATAATGTTTGATAGATTGTACATTGAACTTGAGAATGATGCAATGAGATATATCTATGGTTCCATGTCAAGGAAAAAAGTGAATATAAGGAAATGGGGCATAAAGAACTTGACCGAAGGATGCTTTGCCAATGGCAGGGTAATGGATGAGGTTGAATTTATCAAGAGTCTTTCAGCGCTTAGGAAAGATTTGAAGATATTCCGTTGTACTGTTCATTTGACAGTGAATGATGGAAGCTTTATTACACGGCCTATTGAGCTTCCTATTTTGAAAGAAAAGGATATAGAGAAGCATCTTTCATTGGAAGCAGAGCAATATCTTCCAATTAATAAGAAAAACTTCCAGGTTGATTTCCGAGTTATAGAAAGAAGGAAAGAATCTGATGAAGCAGGAAGCAGCGTCATGGTCTCTGCCGGTCCCAAGGAGAACATAGAGAATATATTAAAATGCTTTGATAGATGCAGGCTAGATGCGAAGGTTATTGACGTGTACCCTAATAATATATGCAGGCTTTTAAAGAATTTGGATGAAGAAGATTTTGCAGTTATAGATATGGGAAGACGGAGCATTAATATAACTATTATAGAAAGTAAAAAATTCTATATGCACACAAATATACCAGTAAATATGGAATCGCTTTTTGAAGATTATATAAAGGACAACTCTATTGAAATGAATGATTTCCGACGTGAATATTTTTATGCAGGCTTTGATGCTTTGCAAATCAATAAAGATGATATTCTAATTAATGACAGCATGAGGGATACTCTTTCGGGCGTTGTAGGGCAAGTCTCACGATACTTGGATTATTTCAATTCCAGGCATTTCGGTAAAACAGTTGACAATGTATATGTAATCGGAGAAAATGGAATGCTGAAAGGCTTGCGAAAAAGCATGAGCGACAGCTTCAATACAAACGTCACTATAGGCATGAAACCCTTTCCCCTACTTGATTCAATCAGAGGAAACTCATTCCTGGAAGCGCAGATGGGCTACCACAGCTTACTTGGAATGATACTGCGGGGTAATAGTATATGAGAGATATAAATCTTATTCCGAAGGGATATTTACGAAAGAAAAGCAGGCCGGGCATTATTGTATTATGTGCTGTTTCTGCGGCATTGATATTATCACTGATGGTATATCTTTATATTGTACCATTAAATAATATCAGAGCATTGGAGCAGGAAATCAAGAAATATGATGAGGTAGTAATTGATTATAATGTTTTGCAGAGTAAGATAGACAAAATGCAAGAGAATGAAGAAATTATAAAAAAGAAGATAGAGGTACTGGATCAAATAAGCTCAAGCGAGGTAAAGCCATCAAGAGTGTTTGAACTGGTGAACAGTTCTTTGCCAAGTGACGTTTGGCTTACTAATGTGAATTATACATTTGTGAACGTTAGTGTGACTGCAGTGGCAGCGAGTGCTATTGGAGCTACCGAGTTTTACGTAGAGCTGAACAAAATGGGTGAATTTAAAGATGTGGAGCTTAGCCCGATAACAGTAGATGAAAATGGCTACAATTTCACGATCCAATTTTCATTAAATACAGGAAGTGATAAGAATGAAAATTAAGTTAAGTGTGAGGGAAGTGCTGCTTGTATCGCTACTTGCTGTTGCAGTGCTGATATATATATATATGAGTTATCTCCTATTCCCCAGCTACACACGTCTCGCAAAGCTCAATACAGAACTGATTCTGAAGAAGCAGATAGCGATAGATAGTGATAATGCCAAGAAGAGACTCGAAAATTTGGACAGCTTGTTGGCAAAGAGCAAAATACGGCTGGAAAATATGGAGAAGAAGATACCATACAATGTAAGATTGCCGGAATTAGTTGTGAATATCGACAGCAAGATAGCCAGCCTTGATATGGACATACAGACAATATCCATTGGAAAACCTGATACTGCTAATAAGGAGTATGACATAATACCTATCAATGTTTCGATGGAAGGCAAGTATGACAATATAATAAAATTTATTAATTATATTGAGGATAATGACAGAAAGTTCATTATAGACAACTTTATATTAGCACCGATAACAAGAGCTGAGGCTATGCCCTTTGATATCTCCATGAGGACTTTTGTACTGAAGGATTCGAAGGAGGATGTAATTCCAGAGCCTGATGACTATTACTTCTTCAAGCACAATAACGGGAAAAGCTATCCATTCCTAAATAACGTTCAAAAGGTCAGTGTACCGGAAAAGGGCATTGAAAACGATATTGAAGAGATGGAAAAGAAATATGATAAATTGGACGATATTATAGATGGGTTAAAAGGAATAATCCCTAATAATAATGAAATCGGAGAGGGAAATTAGTTATGTATTTTTTAGCTATAGCAGCAAGCTTAGTATGGACAACACTCGCTTTTTGGTCTGTCAGACTTTTGGAGAAAAAAATAGGCAGCAGCGGTGCGGAAAAAAGAATAAAATTCAACTTTGCCACACCGGTATTCATACTATTTATTGCTGCTAATATGTATTTGGCATACAAAAAAGCAATGCTTGGAAATGCTTTGCTTTTGGACATCTTGCTGTTGACTTCAGTTGTTTCTTCGTTTCAGGATTTGAAATACCGAGAGATAGAAGATGAAGTTCACATTATAGCTTTAGGTGCAGGGATAGTAGGCCTTATAATTAAAGGCTTTAATCCAATGGATTCCTTTCTTGGATTGCTGGTAGGCGGAGGAACTTTGCTTGCAATTGCGGTTTTGACAAGAGGGGGCATGGGGGGAGCAGATATAAAGCTAAATGCGGTATATGGGGCAATATTAGGATTTAAGCTTTCGGTACTTTCCTTGTTTATAGCTTTTATAGCCGGGGCTTTAATTAGCGTACTGCTGATAGTATTCAGAATAAAAGGCAGGAAGGATATCATCCCATTTTCTCCATTTTTATCAATAGGGGCTTTGACTTCTTTCGCTTTTGGCGGGATAATAATAAATATGTACCTTAGCTTACTTAATGGTTAATATCACTTAAGGGGGACTGAAAATGTACAGACTGAAAAATTACATGGAAGAACTGGTTGCTAAAAAAACAGAAGACATATTAAGGCTCATGAGCATATGCAAGTGCGAGAAATGCAAGTTGGATATCATGGCACTGGCATTAAATGATCTTCCATCAAAGTATGTGGTTACTGATATGGGAGAGCTTTTCACAAAGCTCAGGGAACTGGAACAGCAGTCCGAAGTTGATGTTGAGACATCGATAATAAAAGCTGCAATATTTGTCGGCAAGAACCCCAAGCATAATGTCGCAGAATAAAAAATTGGATGTGGTTTGAATGTTTGATAGATACATCCGAAATAAAAAAGGTCTCAGTCTGGTAGAGGTATTAGTGGCAGCTGCACTTTTAATCCTTGTTTTCACAGGTTTCGTCAATGCTTTCTATTATAGTGCGAATCTCAAGGTTAACAGTCAGAACAGGCTTCAAGCACTTCTTAAAGCTCAGGCATGCCTTGAGGAGATAAGAGGCTCCCGTGGAGAGGAAAGCTATGAATGGTCTGATATTAGTGAGCTTGAAGCCTGGCTTGAGGACGAAAAGGAATATACAGAAAACAGCGCTGGAGCATATAAAAAAGATAATATTGTTATATCCCTCACAAGTCCTGATACGGGGATTCCGGATAAG
Organism: Clostridia bacterium; assembly: GCA_035628995.1. Classification (NCBI taxonomy): domain Bacteria; kingdom Bacillati; phylum Bacillota; class Clostridia; species Clostridia bacterium. The sequence continues at coordinate 124,982 of DASPIR010000023.1, forward strand.
CTGATACCCATTTACGTTGAAGTGAGCTACGAGGATCAGATGGACAAAGGAAAACAACGGTCAGTGAAGCTTATGACAAGGCTTAGAGAATTTTAGCAGCATTTATAGAGGTAGTGGTATGACTTTAAAGCTTATGAATAATAAAAAAGGCTCTGCCTTTTTATACGTGACTATGGTTGTTTTCATTGTATTATTGATGGGTGGGATGATTGTCAGCCTGCTTACATCTGAAATTCGTGTAAACAAGATTACAGAAAAACGGATAGAGGCAAAGTATTTGGCAGAGGCTGGAGTTGAGCATGCGATGCTTGGATCAGGGACTGCCGGTTCAGCAATAATCAAAGATAAAGACGGTAACACTCTTTATGAATATACCTACTCAGTATCTGGGGAATCAATAAATATTACCTCCTATGGATATCTGGATAATAAAATAAAGATGAAAATTGACTGCAGTGTAAAGAATGACTCGATAACTGTGTGGAATGAAACTCCATTGCAATGATAAGGCTTGGTGATATGCGTGAGAGAGAGCAGTATTTACAACAAAAAGGGCTTCACTTTACTGGAGCTCTTAATCGCTGTTTCGATTTTCGGAATCATTTTGGTAATGACCTTCAGCATTATCAACTATGTGCCAAAGCTTGCAAAAACTGAATCAAGCCAATACAGCGAAAGAACAGATGTAAGAAGGGCATTGACAGAAATCACAGGCACTATACAAAATGCAAGCACTATCACCTTTCCGTCTATAGAGTTCACTATGCCAAGCGGAGAAGAGATTTCTTATGAATATAATGGTAAAAATGTCAATAAGATAGTCAATGGCACACCATACAAGCTTATGGAATCAGTGGATGAATTCGAAATTACAGCTGAAGAGGATCACTTGTTCAATATACATATAAAGACCTCAAAAGAGGGAAAAGATTATGATTTCAAAGTGGAGAGGCGAAGAGACGGAAGCACTAAGTCTGATGCTGAAATAAGCACGATTTCACCTGCAACTGCAGTATTTGATAAAAAAAATCCTCAAGTTATAAGCATTACTTTGAATTTAAATGGCAATGAATTAAATAACCTTTGGAATGGCTTGAACAAATTGACACTTAATACGGATTATTCAATAAGCGAGAGTGTTGTGACCTTAAAAGAGGGTTATCTCAAAGCGCAATCCATCGGAATTATTAATATAAGATTTGATGTAAGCAATGGTGTAGATCCAGAATTGTCAGTAGAAATAAAGGATACAAGTGCGTATATTAAGATTGAAGGCAACTCCTACGAGGACGACCTGGCAAGGATGAATTATCCAGGTAATCTGCAGATAGATCCGTTTGATAATACCTGGGTGTTGACTGTTACAAACGGTACATTAGCTAGTGTTATAGATAAAGATGACCTGAAAATTACGGAGTTGCCATACGGAATCAAAGTAACAGCTGCAAAGGTAAAAAATGAGAATAAGATTCTAATTACTCTGTCAGATTCGGCTTCGGCACCAGTTACAACTACTAAATCAGTAGAAATTATAATATTAGGTTCCGCGGTTGGGACATCAGCATCGAACTCAGATCCGATTAAGGTGTTCTTGCTGCCAGGTGCCTCTTATGCTCCGCCAGAGCATAACCTTATGTTTACAAACGATTTTATTATTAATAGCAAATCCACAATAGAAGGTGATGTTGTAATTGGCCGTGGGAAGACTTTGACTGCTATTAATAGTAAATGTGATATTTACGGATATTTATATGTGGATTCCAGTCTTACCGTAAATTCTAGTTTTACGGTTGGAAAACGCTTAAAGAAGAAGAAGCTTTTTGTTAAGGGCACTGTAGACATTGAAAGCGATACAACAATAAACGGAGATCTATTCTACAGAGATACACTGATAACTAATAGTAAATTAACTGTCAAAGGGGTCGCTGAACAAAGGGCTGTGGAAATACCAGAGGTAAGCATTCCTAAGCCTAGACCAGAACAATGGTATAAAGATAATGGGTATACGATTATAAATAACTCAGGGACTACGGTTAATCTCGTTGACAATGGAAAGTACTACTTTAAAGACAATTATTGGTTCAATAGTCCTAACACAGGATTTGACAATGTCACTATTGTAGGAATGAGTAATATTACTATCAACTCAAATTTCTTCGGAAGCGGCATATTATTTACGCCTTACGGAAAAATAGTAATTAATAGCAGCACTGACTTTGAAGGCATGTGTGTCAGCCAGGTTATTGATATAGAAAGTAACACTGAACTCAAATTCAAGCGATATACTGAGCTGCCATTTGATCAAGATAATTAAAATTCATCTAAGAAGGAGCGCAATATGGTAATTTTTGGACCATCAGGAAATTCGGCTATTTTTTATGAAGAGGGCTATAATAGCTCTCTGGAAATGCCGGAATGGCTAAGAAATATGGAGCTTGATGCATATGAATACTCCTGTGCCAGAGGAGTAAATATAAAGCACGATATGGCTGAAGAGCTGGGGAAAATTGCAAAGGAAAATAACATTTCTTTGAGCGTGCATGCTCCATACTATATCAATCTAGCGTCAGAAGAACCGCATACAATAGAAAAATCCTTTGATTATATTACCAAGACCGCAAGAGTTGCTGAGATTATGGGAGCAAAGCGGGTTGTTCTGCATCCGGGCTCCCTGGGAAAACTGTCAAGAGAAACAGCCTTTGAAAATATCAAAAGCAATCTCAATAAAGTATTGGAAATAATTAATAAGAAGGGTTTTAATGTATCTCTGTGTCCCGAGACTCTGGGCAAGAGGAATCAGATGGGTACGTTGGATGAAGTATTAGAGCTTTGCCTTCTTGATGAGTCCTTGATACCGACCCTTGATTTTGCACATCTCCATGCACTGAATGCAGGTGCCTTGAAAAAGAAAAGCGACTATGAAAAGGTATTTGACAGACTCTTTACTGTTCTTGGAGAAGAAAGAGGAAAGATCATACATATACATTACAGCAGGGTTGAATTTACAGTAAAGGGTGGAGAGAAGAAGCATTGGACATATGATGATATTGAGTTCGGACCGGAATTCGAGCCTCTGGCAGAATGTCTTATTGAATATGGGGTTTCTGCTACGATAATCAGCGAATCAAGAGGTACTATGGCGGAGGATGCACTTAAGGCAAAAAAAATATATAACAGAATAGCTGAGGAACACTTGTCCGATTTGGAAAATTTATGATAATATTATATTGGTCGTATTATAAAGTAATAATGTAATAATTTGTTGCGGGGTTGGTGAATATGCTTAAATTATTAGTGATAAACGGCCCCAACTTAAATATGCTGGGTGTCAGGAAAAAAGAAATATACGGAACGATGTCTCTAGAGCAGATAAATGCGGAAATAAGCAGGGAAGCTGTTAACCTTTCTGTAGAAGTAGATTTCTACCAATCAAATATAGAGGGGGAGCTTGTCACAAAAATACAGCAAGCACTGCATGTGTATTCCGGTATAATAATCAATCCGGGTGCATACAGCCATTATAGCATTGCTATAAGAGACGCTCTGGAAGCTGTTCAACTTCCATGCATAGAGGTACATATGTCGAACATTTATGCCAGGGAGGGGTTCCGGCATAATTCTGTTATTGCACCTGTTTGTACAGGACAGATTAGCGGGCTTGGACATATAGGCTATATTTTGGCTCTTAGAGGGGCTGTAGATTATTTGAGAGGGGTTTAGGTTATGAAGGAAAGAGTTAACAGTTTAAGACAGCTTATGTCAGCAAATAGACTTGATGGAGTATTTGCATACTCAAATGAGAACAGAAGATATTTAAGCGGATTTACAGGCTCTACCGGCTATGTTGTAATAGGAAAGAACATTACTGAGTTTATAACTGATTTCAGATATATGGAGCAGGCATCCAAACAGTGCGAAGGATTTCAAGTTGCAATACAGAGCAATAACCTTATGGAAAAGATTGCAGAAGTTTTGAGAAAAGACGGAATCAGAAGACTGGGTATTGAAGAAGATTTTATGACAGTTAGTTTTTGCGAGGATTTGAAGAGGGCTTTGCCAGGAGTTGAGCTTATACCGGCAAGAAACATATTTGCTAAGCTCAGAGTGATAAAGGATGCTTCAGAGATTGAAAACATAAGAAAAGCTGCAAGCATTGCAGATGAAGCTTTTAAACATATGCTAAGCTATATTAAGCCGGGCTTGAGTGAAGCAGAAGTAGGTTTAGAACTTGAATATTCTATGAAGAAAAAAGGTGCTTCAGCTACTTCCTTCGATTCCATTGTAGCTTCAGGTGTAAGGTCGTCACTTCCTCATGGAGTTGCTACAGAAAAAATAATCGAAAATGGAGAGTTCTTGACACTTGATTTCGGTTGCGTTTATAATGGATATTGTTCAGATATGACAAGAACAGTATTTATTGGTAAAGCAACAGAAAAGCACAGAAGGATATATGACATTGTACTTAAAGCTCAGATAGAGGCATTGAAGGGCATAAAACCAGGGGTTTCAGGCAAATCTGTAGATAAGATTGCAAGAGATATAATTTCCAAAGAAGGCTATGGAGAGAATTTCGGACACGGTTTGGGTCATGGAGTAGGACTTGCGGTGCATGAGGACCCAAGACTCAGCATATTGGGAGAAAATATTCTTGAGGCAGGTATGATTGTAACTGATGAGCCGGGTATATACATTCCTGACTTTGGTGGTGTAAGGATTGAGGATCTTGTGCTCGTAACAGAGACAGGAGCAGAATCTCTCAGCAAGTCGCCAAAAGAGCTAATAGAGCTTTAGGTGACTAAGGGACGGGAACCACGGAACACACGGATGTTTCACGGATTTACACGGCATGTAATATATTTAGATTCCGTGAATTCAGTGGATTTCAGTGTTTTCAGTGGTACACGTAACTTTACAAGTAAGGAATACCCAAGCATTGCACGAGCCACGTGGCACGAAGCAGGACCTCAGAGGAAAACATAAAAGCGCATTATGCGTATATCATTTCGCAAAATTTATAACAATTACTATAGAAGGTTTTTTGCGATTAATATATTAATAATAAAACACATGGAGGGATATGATTAATGTTATCAGCTGGTGAATTTAGAAAAGGATTAACATTTGAAATGGATGGAAATATTTATACAATTATAGATTTTCAGCATGTTAAGCCAGGCAAGGGTGCCGCTTTTGTAAGAACAAAGATAAAAAACATAATTTCAGGGTCAGTTGTTGAAAGAACCTTCAATCCGTCAGATAAATATCCAAAAGCTCACATTGAAAGGAAAGCCATGCAGTTTTTATATGAAGACGGCGGCTTGTATTACTTTATGGACAATGAAAGTTATGAGCAAATACCTCTCAATCACGAGCAGGTTGAGGATGCTATTATGTATCTGAAGCCTAATGACATAGCTAATATCAAATTCTATAAGGGTGAAGCTTTTTCCGTAGAGCCTGAAAACTTTGTAGAAATGGAAATAACTCATACTGAGCCGGGTTTCAAAGGCGATACCAGCACTGGTGCTACCAAACCCGCCACTGTTGAAACCGGCGCAACTGTCAATGTTCCTTTGTTTATCAACATAGGTGATAAAATTAGGATAGATACAAGAACCGGAGAATACATGGAAAGAGTGTAACCTGCTCAGGTAATTTCTGGATGATATGCAGTCCATGTAATGCATATAGAAGTCAATACTGGAGAGAATACTTAGAGTATAAAAAATAAAGGAGGAGTAAATATGGAATACTTGTATGAAAGAGTAGCCTACCTGAAGGGACTGGCAGAAGGGATGAAGGTGGATGAATCAACAGATCAGGGCAAGTTAATCTCTAAAATTATAGATGTACTAAGTGATTATGCTGATGCTATCAATGAGCTGAATGAATCACAGAATGAGCTTGATGAGTATGTAGAAGCAATAGATGAGGACCTCTCAACTTTAGAGGATGACTTGGACTATGATGAAGATGACGAAGATGATGAGTTTGAAGATGATGAGGACTATGACTACATTGAGGTTGAATGCCCACACTGCAAAGAATTTGTTTACCTTGACGAAGAACTAGTAGAAAGCGGTGAGCAGATTGTCTGCCCTAACTGTCATGAACCAATTGAATTAGAAATAGAATGCGGCTGTGACTGCGGTCATGACCACGAATAAGCAATAGCTAAATAGTATAAAAAAAGACTCAATTGAATCCTATGATTCGATTGAGTCTTTTTTTATAACGAGTAGGGGCGTTAATTCCACCTTGATTTGTCACGCCCCGTAAGCGAGTTTCATAAAAAGCTTCATTGATTTAAATATGTTCAATAGAAGCTTTTTTTATGCCATAGTAATTATTTTAGATAAGCTGTCATATCTATAGTACAAATCAAAATTTGTACAAAGGACAGGATGTACGTATGAACAATGAAATTAAAATATTTGAGGTATTGGACTACTTGCCAAAGCACATTAGGCAGATGGTAAGAATGCTTCCTGATACTACCCTTTGGGATGTTGAGGAAATAAGACTTAGGCTGGGAAAGCCACTGAGCCTAGCTGGCTGTAGTATAGAGATATTTCTCGGTGCGAAGGGAAAGGTTGAATCAGCGGGAAAAGCTTATCTTGTAACCGAGGATGATTTAAAATGCTCGCTGCAGCTTGTATGTAACTTCTCCATGTACTCTGTTGAGGAGGAATTAAGAAACGGTTTTGTTACAGTTAGCGGCGGACACAGAGTAGGGGTATGCGGACGGTCAGTGATTGAGAAGGGCGTGGTCAAGACTCTCAAAGACATTAGTTATATGAATTTTAGAGTGGCCAAACAAATTATTGGCGCTTCAGACAAAACAATAGGATATTTGATTCGTTCTCCTGATAATATATACAACACATTGATAATATCACCGCCTCAATGTGGAAAGACCACCTTGCTGAGAGACCTTATAAGAAGGCTCAGCTGCGGGAGTGAGGAACTTCAATTCAAGGGAATGAAGGTCTCTTTAATAGATGAACGCTCGGAAATAGCTGCTTGCAGCTTAGGAATACCGAGAAATGATGTAGGAATCAGGACTGATGTCCTGGACGGATGCCCAAAGGCAGAAGGAATTATTATGATGATAAGGTCAATGTCTCCGGAGATCGTAGCTACAGACGAAATCGGAAGGAGAGAAGATGCTGATGCTATAACGGACGCTGTGAATGCAGGGGTGAAGGTTATTACCACAATACATGGAAGCAGCATAGCGGACTTCCTTAATAAGCAGGATCTCTGCAAAATTCAAAAAGGCATATTTGAAAGATATATAGTACTGAGCAGGAATAACGGAGTAGGAACCCTTGAAAATGTGCTGGACGGAAAATATAACATATTGTATGAGAGGAATATTAAAAGAGGGGATTGAATTGCTGGTAAAAATCATTGGAGGTCTGCTTATTATTTCGGCTAGCGGGCTTTTGGGAATAGTTTACTCAAACAGGCTATCCATACGGCATAAAGAGCTGAATAATCTAAGAAGGTACATGCAGATGCTTGAAACTGAAGTAACTTATGGCGCTACGCCTCTACCCATTGCACTCAGAAATGTTTCAAACAAAGCAGAGGGTATGCTGAGCAGCTTTTTTGGATTCATTTCAGACAGCCTGACAGACAGAAGCTTTTATACAGTGAGAGATGCTTGGACTTATGGCACAGAAAAGGTGCTTATGCAGTCATCCTTGCAAAGAGCTGATATTGAGCTTATAAAGAGCTTTGGAAGTATTCTTGGCTGTTCTGACAGGGAGGATCAAAAAAAGCATTTCGAGCTCTTTTACCTGCAGCTGCGGCACCAAGAGGATGCAGCACTGGAGGAAATAAGAAAAAGCGCAAAAATGTACCGAGACTTGGGCTTTTTATTGGGAATTGCAGTTTTTATAGTTCTAGTCTGACTAAACATTATGTCCCTTCCAGGCATAGCCTGTCAGCGATGAAGCTATGCTTCATCGAATGGACAAAATTAATGTATGTTTTAATAAATCAAAACTAGGAGGCACTAAAATGGATGTTAATCTGATTTTTAAAATAGCAGCGATAGGTATTGTTGTAGCAGTCCTCAACAGAGTTCTAAATCAGTCCGGCAGAGAGGAAATGGCCATGATGACTACGTTGGCAGGTGTTGTGGTTGTTCTTATGATGGTAATAAGCCTGATAAGCAATCTTTTCGACAGCGTCAGAACCATGTTTCATTTATAGGGTGATATTATGGATATCATGAAAATTGTTATGGTAGGCATAATAGCGTCAGTTTTGGCAGTACTCCTGAAAGAGGAAAGACCCGAGATAGCCATGGTGGTAAGCATAGTCACAGGACTTGTTATTTTTATATTTCTGATTACTAAACTTAACTCTGTCATGTCAGTACTAAAATATTTTGCAGGAAAAGCCAATATTGATGTATTGTACTTCTCAACTATCCTAAAGGTTATCGCCATAGCATATATAACTGAGTTTGGGGCTCAGATATGCAGGGATGCAGGCGAGGGCTCCATCGCCTCCAAGGTTGAGCTTGCGGGAAAGGTGCTTATAATGATAATAGCTATTCCGATACTTGCAGCATTGATGGATATAATGATAAAAATCATACCTTAACTATGAGTTTAGCACTAAACATATTACATATTAATAGAAGAATATGTCAGATGCAAGATACGAGATTCGAGGAAAGCTCAGGTATTCCTTATGGGTTAAGGTACGATAACCACGGAACACACGGATGTTTCACGGAACCACACGGCTGGTTTTTATTTTTCCTACCGTGAATTCAGTGGATTTCAGTGTCTTCTGTGTTACCCGTTTCCTTTATTGCATTTTTAAAAGGAGGATTTGCATGCACAAAAGCATAGTTTTTTTTATGATAATCATTCTGCTTTCCATATTTGTAGTTTATTGCGATGACACTGAAGATATATTGAAAAGTCAGATAGACAATTTGGACATTGGTGATATAGAGAAATTTGTTGAGGATATTAACAGGGAGTCTGACGGCTTGGTGCCGGAAGTAAATATTAAAGAGCTTGTGTTAGGCTTATTTAAAGGCAATACCTTCGAAAACCTCAAAGAATTAGGACGGGGTATAGTGAGCTTCTTTTTTAAAGAAGTAATTAGCAATTTAAGTATCTTGGGCAAACTCCTTATATTGTCCATATTCTGTGCAATACTGCAGAACCTTCATAATGGCTTTGAGGAGGATACTATAGGGAAGCTGGCCTACAGCATATGCTACATACTGATAATTATTATGGCTGTGAAAAGCTTCAATGAAGCAATGACGATAGGGGTACATGCAATAGATACAATGGTAGGCTTCATGCAGGCACTATTACCGACTTTGCTGGCTTTGCTTGCTGCAGTGGGAGGGATAACCTCATCAGCAGTATTCCAACCGTTGCTATTCAGTTCCATAACACTAATAACAACGATTATAAAGGTATTCGTAATGCCGCTTATACTTTTTTCGGCAGTTCTCAGTATATTGAACAACCTTTCGGATTCAATCAACATTTCCAGACTGGCATCTCTATTGAAGCAAGTGGCAGTTGGAGCTCTTGGTTTAGTACTTACAGCCTTCACAGGGGTGATAACAGTACAGGGAATTGCCTCGGCTTCAGTAGATGGAGCAACAATAAGGACTGCAAAATTCGCAGTGGACAACTTTATACCTATAGTGGGCAGTTTCCTTTCAGATGCTTTTGATGCAGTAGTCAGCTGTTCAATGATATTGAAAAATGGAATCGGCATTGCCGGTTTTCTGATATTGCTGCTGATTTGCAGCTTTCCGCTTATAAAGATGTTTTCAATTGTGTTGATATATAAAGTTACAAGTGCACTTATTCAGCCAATTCTCGACAACCAGATTGTACAATGCCTAAATGATATGAGCAATGCAATGCTTGTACTGCTTACTTGCGTGATAGCAGTTGCTGTAATGTTTTTCATGGCACTGACAGTTATTATGGGCGTCGGCAATATGGCAGTGATGGTCAGGTAGGTGATTTGATGGCTGACTTTTTAAGATCATGGATAACAAATATAACTGTGATTATTATTTTCGTTATGTTCCTGGACATGATAATGCCAAATGATTCGATGAAGCGCTACATCAATGTAATAGTGGGGCTTTTGATAATAATTGTAGTTATAAAGCCTTTTGTTTTGGTAAAGGATTATGCAGAAAGCTTTGACAATCAGTTTTTAGAAGCCGCCAGCTTTGTGGAGCAGAGCGGCAATCAAGGAGAAAATGCCGAAATCAGCAAATTCCAACAGCAGCAGGCAGTGGAAATCTTTGAGGACAATATGAAGGGTCAGATAGTAAAACTTGTTAAGAACAGTACAAAATCTGATTACAAGGATGTAACTGTAGATCTGGAATTGGAGAGGAATATTGAAAGTGAGGACTTTGGCAATATTAAGCATATAACTGTCGGATTAAGCGGTGACAGAAATAAGGTAATACAAGTAGATAGGATAAATATCGGTGATAATGAGGGCATAGAGGAAAATAAAAATGTAATTAATAAAGACAAAGCTGAATATAATTTGAATGATAGCAAGATAAGCAGAGAGATAAAATATGGAATAAGCAAAGCCCTGGGAATCAGCGAGTCGATTATCAGTGTAGAAGTACAGCAGAAATAATGCAAGGAGGAAAGTATATGAAATTACTTGAGTGGTTAAGGGATAAACTTAAGAAAGAGAATTTCCTAATGCTTAACTTATCGAAAAAAACCACGGCAAATCTAATAATAGTATTCTGCCTGGGCTTGGCTCTAATTCTAATTGCCGATTTTTACAATGATATGAGGGCGGGTAGGACAGCTGAAGAAGGCATTAATAATCAAGATACGCAAATAGAAGCAGGAATTGCTGACAATACAGCACCCAATTATGTAAGAAATCTGGAGAATGATCTCTCATCAATACTCAGTAAAATACAGGGTGCTGGAAAAGTGTCGGTTATGATTACTCTAAATAGTGGAACAGAGATAATCCCTGCAAAGGATGAATCAATCTCCGACAAAGTAACCAACGAAAAGGATACAAGCGGTGGAACACGAGTAATAAATGAAAAAGCAACAGATGACAAAGTCGTATTTACAGCTTCTCAGGGAGGCAATTCTAAACCTTTGATAATTAAGGAGATAAATCCGGAAATAAAAGGAGTAATCGTGGTAGCCGAAGGTGCGAAGGATTCAAAAATCAAGCTTGAAATTTCTCGGGCAGTACAAACGGTATTGGACATTCCTGCATACAGAGTAACGGTATATGAGAGAAATTAATATGAAATATAAATTCAGGGAGGTATAGTCATGCAAGTGAGGAGAAAAAACATCGTAATATGTTCAATGATAATACTGCTGTTTGTTGTTGGGTATGCATACAACAGCTTTACTTCCGAAAGGCTGGCGGATGCAAATCTTGACTTGGATGCGCAAGTAGCAATCACTAATGAAGCGCAAGCTAAGGACCAGGGTAATAGTGTGTCTGCTGAAAAGACAGGTACTGAACAGGATGGAGAGGCAGCTGTCGTAGAGGATAATAGCAACGAAGCCATAGAGACAGCTAGTGCGTCCTTCTTCTCTGAATACAGGCTTGAGAGAGATAAGAACAGAAGTAAGGAAGTAGATATGTGGCAGGATATAATCAACAGTGATAAAGCGGAAGAGAATTTCAAGAATATGGCGCAGCAAGAGCTAGTAAAGATTGTCGCTCTTACAGAGAAGGAAATGATTATTGAAAATCTCATAGTCGCCAGAGGCTTCAATGATGCGCTTGTATTCCTTACGGATGATTCTGCAACAATAATAGTTGATGCTAAAGAGCTTACTCCCGCAAATATTGCCCAGATACAAGACATAGTAGTAAGAAAGACCAAGCTGGATCCAAAGGATATCAAGATAATGAAGAAAAACTAATATGAATTAATTCTAAAAATGTTTTTCGCAAAAACGTGTTAGTATGCAAGCTTGAATAAATACGGTATTACTGTATAATATAATAATGGCAGATAAAACACCATTACATATATTTGTAAATATATTCGGGTTTTGTTATAATTAGTTCATAGAAGATATACTACATACAAGGGGGTGCAGTACTTGGAAAAAGAGATAAAATTAGATAAGTACGGTAATGTAAAGATTGCTGATGATGTAGTTGCAATCATTGCTGAAATAGCTGCTAAAGAAGTAAAGGGTGTTTATGCCATGAGCGGCGGAATAGCAGACAGCATAACTGAGATACTTGGTAAAAAGAACCCCTCCAAAGGTGTAAAGGTTGAGGTAGGGGAAAAAGAAGCAGCTATTGACCTTTATATAGTTGTTGATTACGGAGTGAGAATACCAGACGTGTCATGGCAGATACAGGAGAATGTCAAAAAAGCTGTTGAGACAATGACTGGACTCATCGTAGTTGAAGTGAACATCCATATCCAGGGAGTGAATATGGAAAAAGAGATTAAGGAAGAAGAGAGCGAAGAAGTAAAATCCAAATAGACTTTAATGAACTAACCCTCTTTTAATGATAATATGTTGACAGAGGGTTAGTTTAAATATATGCAAAAGAAGAGATGTCCCTTCCAGGCATAGCCTGTCAGCGATGAGGCTGCTCTTCATCGACTGAACTAAATAAGGGATGTTTTACTTAAGTAAAACTAGGAGGGTATATGAGTAGAAGACTTGCCAGAGAATCTGCAATTCAATTTTTGTTCAGCACGGATTTTAACAGGAATGAAAACCTTGATGAGATGCTGAAGGAGTTTTTCGAGGCTGAAAAAGAAAGCACCGATGATAAGCCTCAGGAAGCGCTAAACAAAAATGACATTGGATTTACAGAGGAAATTATAAGAGGAACTATAGAGAACTTAGAGCGGATTGACCAGTTGATCCAAAGCAATACCACAGGTTGGACCAAGGAAAGGATTGCTAAAGTTGATCTGGCAATATTAAGACTGGCTTTGTTTGAGATACTTTTTCGCGGAGACATACCAGGCAGTGTCGCTATAAATGAAGCCATTGAGTTGGCTAAAAAATATAGCACTGATGAATCCGGCGGTTTTATCAATGGGGTTTTGGGCAAAATCATCAGAGAAACCGGCATCAAGGGTATATAACATGTATTGCCTGGGTATAGACACGAGTTGCTATACCACATCATTGACCGTGCAGGAGTCATTATGGGTATGAAATTTTCTTGTGTACAAGAGATGGACATGTTATGCAGTGAATTTGAAACAAAGGGAATAGAAATTCCCATAAGGATAGATGGAAGTGCGTTATTAAAATTTTGATTGAAATAGAATAGGATATGTTAAAGCACTTGGAGGATTAAATGGGCAGTGAGAGAGTTTTTACCGTAACTGAGATAAATAATTATATAAAATACCTGATGCAGAACGATATGTTGCTCTCACATCTTTATGTAAAGGGAGAAATTTCAAATTTCAAGCACCACACCTCTGGGCATGCGTATTTTACATTAAAGGATGCAGACTCAAGGATAAAATGCGTGATGTTCAAGGGTAATGCCTCAAAGCTGAAGTTTGTACCTGAAGATGGCTGTGCGGTAATACTCAGAGGGTATTTTTCAATATATGAAAGAGATGGGCAGTATCAACTTTATGTAGAAGATATGATTCCTGAAGGGACAGGCTCTCTTTATAAGGCATATGAACAGCTTAAGAAAAAGCTTTCAGAGCTGGGCTATTTCGATGAAGCCAAAAAGAAGAAGCTCCCATTTATGCCGAAGGCAGTTGGTATAGTTACATCACCGACAGGAGCAGCAGTAAGGGATATAATTTCTATAATAAAAAGAAGATGTCCATGCATAGATATATATTTATATCCCGTGCAAGTGCAGGGAGCGGGAGCTGAGAATGAGATTGCAGAAGGAATAAGGTATTTCAATTCCAAAGGCAATGTAGACGTTATGATAATAGGACGAGGCGGTGGCTCTATTGAAGAGCTGTGGGCCTTTAATGAGGAAATAGTAGCTAAGGCCATCTATGAGTCCGGTATACCGGTAATATCAGCGGTAGGGCACGAGACAGACTTTACCATATCGGACTTTACAGCAGACCTGAGAGCTGCGACACCTTCGGCAGCAGCTGAGCTGGCAGTTCCGGACAAACAAAGTCTTATGAGCAAGGTGGGCCAGTATCAATATGTATTGAACTCATCTATTGCAAACTATATAAACAGCAAGAGAGTGAGAGTTGAGAAGATTTCCAAGGACAATGTATTCAGACAGCTGGAGCGGAAAATACTTAACATGAATCAAACCCTTGATTCACTGGAAAAGTACTTGGATTACAATATGCAGAATATATTAAAAGGCAGTAGGAATGAACTGGAAAAGGCTGTTGGAAAGCTTTCAATACTAAATCCTGAATCAGCCTTGGGTAGAGGTTATGGACTTATATTGAGGAAGTCAGATGGAAAGCTTCTAACCTCTATAAAGGAAATGCATCTTGCAGAGGAGCTGGAGATAAAGCTGAAAGATGGAAAGGCCTTAGTGGAAGTTAAAGGGCTGGAGAAGCAGCTCTAAGAGTATATATATGAGATAATTTCACAATAATATCATGAAATGGAGAAAAATGATATGAAAGAGGATTTTTCGTTTGAACAAGCATTGAAGCGGTTGGAAGAAATAGTTGAGGTCTTGGAGTCAGGGAATATTTCCCTGGAGGAATCCATTAAAATCTACCAGGAAGGCGTTTCACTTTCGAAGCTTTGCTCTGGTATGCTGGAAGAAGCCGAGGGTAAGGTTATGGCTATAATGAACCGCAATGATGAACAGATGGAAGAATTCAGCATCAGTCAAATCAAGGAGGCATAAAATTGGACTTTAATCTGTATTTGACGGAAAAGAAGCAGTTAATTGAGCAGAAGCTCGATTTATTAGTAGCTAAGGACAGTGAAATACCCGTTATTTCAGATGCTATGAGATACAGCCTTTTTGCGGGCGGTAAAAGACTGCGTCCGATACTGGCGCTTATGGCCTGTGAGGTTTTTAAGGGCAGTGAAGAGGAAGTACTTCCCTTTGCTTGCTGTATTGAAATGATTCATACATACTCACTTATACATGATGATTTGCCTGCTATGGACAATGACGATTTGAGAAGGGGAAAACCCACAAACCATAAGGTTTACGGAGAGGGCTATGCAGTCCTTGCCGGTGATGCTCTGTTGAATTGTGCTTTTGAGACAATGGCAGGCATTATTGTTAAGAATCCGAAGCTTGAGTATATTAAGGCAATGGAGCTTATAAGCAGGTCTTCAGGGGTCTCTGGAATGATCGGAGGCCAGTGCATTGACCTGTACTCAGAAAATAAGAGCATTGATCTTGATACCTTGAAAAGGATGCATTCAAAAAAGACAGGTGCACTTATTACGGCTTCTATTGTTATTGGAGCAATTCTTTCTAAAGCAGAAGAAGTTGACATAAAAAATATTATGGAATTCGGCAATCTTATAGGTCTTGCTTTCCAGGTTACAGACGATATACTGGATGTGTCTGGCTCAACAGCGAAGCTGGGTAAAACTATTAATAAGGATGCAAAATTTCACAAATCAAATTTTATTAGCTTTTATGGTTTGGAAAAATCAGCGCAGATAGCTAACGAACTAATTGAAGAAGCTAAACTGAAGCTTATAAACTATGGAAGCAGAGGGTATTATCTCAGCGAATTGGCAAATTATATTATTAGCAGAGATAACTAACTTTCGGGATATTGCATTATAACTTTTGCATAATGCTTGAGGAGAGGATTACTATTGAACTTTTTTGTAGAAATTATGGATAACAAGGTGCTATTAGCCTGCTTTATTGCTTGGTTTATTGCACAGATACTGAAAATTATACTTACATTCTACAGCAGTAAGAAAATAGACTTTAGAAGGTTTGTTGGCTCAGGTGGAATGCCAAGCTCCCACACCTCCTTTGTAATGGCGTTATCTACGTCAATAGGAAGGATGTATGGCTGGGACTCGGCTATTTTTGCTGTCGCCCTATGCTTTGCTTTTGTTGTCATGTACGATGCAGCAGGGGTAAGGAGAGCAGCTGGCAACCAAGCGAGGATATTGAATATAATAATAGAAGATCTGGCACACAACAAGCCTATTGCAAATGAAAGACTCAAGGAGCTTATTGGGCATACCCCGAAAGAGGTAATGGCCGGAGCTGTGCTGGGAATATTTATAGGAAACATTATTGTTTGATATTAACTTAAAACACGGAAAAGGTTTAGAATGAAACAAAAGTGCGAAATACTATTTCATATTTTGTAAATGAGGTTGGGTTATAAATGTATAAGATACTTGATGATATAAATTCTCCTTCTGATTTGAAAAAACTGAGTTATGAAGAGTTGGAAATTCTCTCCAAGGAGCTTAGAGACTATGTGATAAAGGTAGTTTCTGAAAACGGGGGACACTTAGCTTCAAACCTTGGGGTGGTAGAGCTCACTCTTGCGCTTCACAGGGTTTTTGATACACCAAAGGATAAGATAGTTTGGGATGTTGGACACCAGTCTTACATTCATAAAATAGTGACGGGCAGAAGGGATAGTTTTGCGACCTTAAGAAAAAAAGATGGCATCAGCGGCTTTCCCAAAAGGGAAGAAAGTGAACATGATGCTTTTGAAACAGGACACAGCAGTACATCAATATCCGCAGCACTGGGAATGGCAAAAGCGAGAGATCTGGCAGGGGGCAACTATTCTGTAGTTGCAGTTATTGGCGATGGTGCACTTACTGGCGGTATGTCCTTCGAAGCACTTAACCATGCTGGAGACTTCCCTACAAATCTAATTGTAATACTTAATGATAATGAGATGTCCATATCACATAATACTGGCGCATTATCAAATCACCTTAGCAAAATTAGAACCGAGCCGGCATACTTCAAACTAAAGGGAGAAATAGAGACAATTCTAAATAAAGTTCCGTTAGTAGGAAAATCAATGTTCAAACTTGCAGAAAAACTTAGGGATTGGTTCAAGTATCTTGTCGTTCCCGGAGTGTTGTTTGAGGAGTTGGGCTTCAAGTATTTTGGCCCAATAGATGGACACGATATCCGGAAGCTGGAGGATGTAATAAATAGAGCAAAATCATATAATGGCTATCCCGTCTTGATACATGTTGTCACAGTTAAAGGCAAAGGCTATTCCATAGCTGAGAATAAACCTAACAAGTATCACGCATTAAGTCCCTTTTTCATTGAGACTGGCGAGCTTAAGGTAAAAAGCGACAAGAAAACTTATTCCGATGTGTTCGGAGAAACTCTTGTGGAGCTTGCCGAGCATAATGACAAAATTGTGGCTGTTTCAGCTGCCATGGGTGAGGGAACCGGGTTGGCAGGTTTTTTAACGAAATATAAAAACAGGTTTTTTGATGTGGGTATAGCAGAGCAGCATGCTGTGACTTTTTGTGCCGGTTTGGCTGCAGGAGGTTTCAGACCTGTATTTGCAGTATACTCTACGTTTTTGCAGAGAGCATACGATCAGGTGGTGCATGATGTCTGCATGCAGAACCTAAATGTAGTATTTGCTATTGACAGGGCTGGCATAGTAGGCTCTGATGGTGAAACCCATCAGGGAGTATTTGACATTACCTACTTAAGACATATTCCCAATATAACAATAATGAGCCCGAAAGACGGTTGGGAACTAAGCGAGATGCTGAGGCTGGCAGTGTCCAAAGATGGACCTGTTGCCATAAGATATCCAAGGGGCAATGCAAGGGAGTTCAAATATGCTCATACAACCTTGGAGCTTGGAAAAAGTGAAGTATTGATTGATGGAACAGATGGGGTTATTATAGCAGAAGGCAATTTGGTTTATAGAGCTTTGGAGGTCTGTGAGCGACTGAAGCAGGAAGGCAAGAGCTTCACTGTAGTCAATGCAAGGTTTTTAAAGCCTCTGGATGAGAAGCTTCTTTTGGAACTTGCCAAGAAGTACAAAGCAATATACACCCTTGAGGATAATGTTATTAGCGGCGGTTTTGGGAGCAGCATACTTGAGCTTTACAGCCAGAATAAGGTTGAAGTGAATGTCACTGTATTAGGCTTTGATGACAGCTTCATACCGCACGGAGAAAAGGAAGAGCTTTATTCCTTGAAGAACATAGACTGTGAAAGCATTTTCAACACAATCATGAAGGGGTAGGGAACATTGGAAGAAAAAGAAAGATTAGATGTTCTGATTCACAGGCAGGGGTTGTCGGCAAGCCGTGAAAAGGCAAGCAGTCAAATCATGGCCGGGATTGTATATGTAAATGGAATTAAGATTGACAAACCAGGCACCAAGCTCCCGATAGATTCAACAATTGAAATAAGAGGGACTGCATTGCCTTACGTTAGCAGAGGCGGACTGAAGCTGGAAAAGGCACTCAGGGAATTCGAGCTGAAGCTTCTGGGCAAGGTTGCCATGGATATTGGCGCTTCTACCGGAGGCTTTACAGACTGCATGCTGCAAAACGGTGCGATAAAGGTTTACGCAATAGATGTCGGCTATGGACAACTGGCATGGTCAATGAGAACTGACAGCAGGGTAGTATGCATGGAAAGAACCAACATCAGGTATGTTACTCATGAGGCTATCGGCGAATATGCAGATTTTGCATCAATAGATGTTTCCTTTATATCTCTGAAGAAAGTACTGCCTGCCGTGAAGCTGCTCCTAAAGGAAAATGGGGAGATAGTATGCCTGATAAAGCCTCAGTTTGAAGCAGGCAGGGAAAAGGTTGGGAAAAAAGGTGTAGTAAGAGATAAACAAGTTCATATGGATGTAATCGAAAGTATAGTTGAATTTTGCAGGAATGAGATGGAGCTGGCAGTACTCGGATTGAGCTACTCTCCGATAAAAGGCCCGGAGGGAAATATTGAATACCTGCTCTATCTGTCACTGCTTAAGGATGCGGAAGCTGGAGACAATGAGATTGATATCAACAAAATTGTTTCAGGTGCGCATAGTCTCCTATAAAACTTAAGATTAGGGCATTTTGTAAAAATTAGTAGATAATTTTAGATACATACTATAAAATGATATTGAACGCACAAAAGAAATTTTATAGGGTAGAGTGCGAATTCAATAACATCAAGGTAACGTTTACGCGAAATCTGAATCAACAATGAAAAATGTTTTTCGCGAAACATATAGTTATAATAAATTATCATTAGATGGAGTTATAAGTCAATGAAGCTAGGAATTATTCCAAACCTGACTAAGGACAAAGACTTAAATGTAACCAAGAGCATATTGCATTGGTTCACAAATAAGGATATAGAGATACTGTTGGAGTCTGATATTGCAAAAAGCCTGGATTATAAGAATAATGGCTTCAGCAGGGATGAATTATACTCAAACTGTGATGTAGTTATTGTGCTTGGAGGGGACGGGACAATACTTAATATAGCGAGGCAGTCATCAAAATACGGAGTTCCGCTATTTGGCATTAATTTGGGACATCTTGGGTTTTTGGCTGAGGCTGAGATCAGTGATATGTATCTGTCTCTTGAGAAGATCTTGAACAGAGACTATTTTATTGAAAAAAGGATGATGCTGGAGGCTTCTTTTGAAGACAGCGGGGATGAGCTGAAAAAATTGCCGGCTCTCAATGATATCAGCATAACAAAAGGCATGCTGTCCAGGATGATTTCCTTTTCTGTATTTATTAATGACAGCTTTTTTGAACTATATTCAGCTGATGGTATAGTAATATCAAGTCCCACAGGCTCTACCGCTTATTCACTGTCTGCCGGTGGTCCTATAGTAAGTCCTGACCTGAATGTACTGGTAATTACCCCAATTTGCCCTCATACACTGCACAACAGGTCAATAGTAGTGTCAGAGAAAGATGAAGTTAGAATCGAGATCTGCGAGGAAAACAAAGAGACTATGCTTTCTGTTGATGGACAGGATTCATATAGATTAAACCCCGGAAGGGTTGTCAAGATTAGAAGCTCAAACTGCGTCACCAACCTAGTCAAACTAAAGCAGAGTAGCTTCTTTGATGTTCTCAGAAGAAAAATTTCTGAGCGTTAGTGTGAATTCAGAGCGGGAGGTTAGTTTATGAAAATATCCAGACATGCAAAGATTTTAGAAATTATTGAAAAACACCCTACAGAGACACAGGAAGAGCTGGCGGAAGAACTCAAAAAAAGTGGTTATAACATAACTCAGGCAACAGTATCAAGAGATATTAAGGAATTGAAGCTTGTTAAGGTACTTGATGAGAACAGCATATACAGATATGCTTCTTTGAAGGAACATGACAGCATGCTGAGTGAAAGGCTTGTTAAGGTATTCGCAGAATCAGTTCTAAGTGTAGATTATGCTGGTAATATAGTGGTTGTGAAAACTTTTTCCGGAGCTGCAAATGCAGCAGCTGAAGCAATTGACGTATTGGATTTCAAAGAAATGGTAGGAACCATAGCAGGTGATGATACTATTTTTATTCTTGTAAGGACTGCTGATAACGTTGAAATAGTGATTGACAGGCTTAAGAAGATGATGAAGTAGGGGATGCAATAATGCTTCTGGAATTAAGTATAAAAAACTATGTAATAATTGAGCAGCAAGTTATCACTCTGGAGCCTGGACTTAATATAATCACAGGGGAAACGGGAACGGGTAAATCTCTTGTGATTGACGCGCTATCTGCCATTACTGGAGGCCGGTTCAGCAAGGAAGATATAAGGACCGGTGAAGCAAAGGCATCAATAGAAGCTCTTTTCTCTCTTGAAGGGATAGAGTATCTTGCTGGCATACTGGAAGAGTACGGAATAGATATTGAAGAAGATAAGAGCCTTGTTATCACGCGTGAAGTGAATTTACAAGGTAAATCAGTATGCAGAATAAATGGACAAATTGTCACACTTTCCATGCTTAAAAAAATTGCACAGTTCCTGGTGGACATAGTTGGACAAAATGAACATCAAATACTTTTCAATACTGTAAAACATGGCGAGTTTGTTGATGATTTTGGCAGTAATGGTGTTTTATTAATAAAAGAAGAAATAAAAAAACTGATAGACAAGTTAGGCAGCTTGAAGCTCAGGCTTGACAGTATTAGTGGAAATGCTGCAGAACGGGAAAGAAAGCTGGATCTACTGAAGTTCCAGATTGATGAAATAAGTAATGCAGATTTGAAGCCTAATGAAGATGAGGAATTGAAAATCAGAAGGAATCTACTAATTAATGCAGAAAAACTTTTGAAGGGCATTGCACATGTCTATCATAGCCTTTTCAAGGGTGAGGGCGGTGCAAGAGGAGCTGCGGATCTTCTGAATGATAGCATCAGCAGCTTGGAAGAGTTGACAGGCATAGACGAAAAGATAGAGGTCTTTAAGACATCACTAGAAGGAATGATATACCAGCTTGAGGACATCAAAGGGTCATTGAGATCATACAGAGACAGTATAGAGTTCAGCGATAGTGAGATAGACCTTTTGGAGGAACGCCTCGATCAGATAAACAAGTTGAAAAGAAAATATGGAAGCAGTATAGATGAAGTATTGGCGTATAGGGATAGATCCTCTCAAGAGTTCGAGAACCTTGTGAATAGCGAGAAGATCGCATCGGGCATTGAGAAAGAGATAGCGGCAGTGACTGAGGAATATGTTCAAAAGGCAGGGTTGCTTTCTGATAAAAGAAAGGACTTGGCGCACAAACTTGAGAAGCTTATAGAGAAAGAACTTCAAGAGCTTAATATGTTTGGTTCAAGGTTTTATATAAGAATTGCAAAGGATGAAAGCTTAATTAGTATAAACGGCTTTGATAAAATTGAATTTCTTCTTTCGCCAAATCCCGGAGAGCCGGAAAAGTCTCTCAGCAAAATAGCTTCGGGTGGCGAAATGTCGAGAGTGATGTTGGCAATAAAGAATGCATTTTCTGAGATAGAGAAAGCACCTTGTGTTGTATTTGATGAAGTAGACACAGGAGTGGGCGGTCAGACAGCAAATATGGTGGGGCAGAAAATAAAAGCGATATCTAAAAATACGCAAATACTCTGCATTACTCATTTGCCACAGATTGCAAGTCTCTCAGACAATCACATATTAGTGGATAAAATAGTCAGAGATAATAAAACGTATACAAAAATTAAAATTTTGGATTACTCGGAAAAAATTAAAGAAATTGCAAGAATGTTAGGTGGAAATGAGAATATTGAAGCATCCATAGAGCATGCAAAAAAATTGGTCGGGAAAGTGTGAGAAATTACTTTTTCCCGATTTGTTTTTTAATCCCTATCAATGAATCACCCTCATTTTCAGTAAAGTATTAAAAGAATAATAGGACTTTAAAAAGGATAACTTAAATAAGAGAGATTTTTGATTGAAGGTGGACTCTTCTGGGGAAGCAGGAGAGTGATGCTATTGCATAGAAAAAATCACAAAAGAATATTATTATACACCACTCTTATAATAACAGTACTCTGCCTGACAAATGTGTTATTCACTATGTATAGTTTTCCTGATGAAATCAATGTTATACAAGGACAAAGCCGGAAGCTTCCTGACAGCAAGATTTTCAGCCTGCAGCTGAATGAAGACTATAAAGACTGTATTAACCTCAATAAAAATAATATAGTGTCTTCTTTTAAGCTGCTGAATGGAGTTGATCAAGGAAAGGCAAAAGCCAGCCTAATGCTTCTAGGCGTACTGCCAGTAAAAGAAGTTACGGTGAATGTAATTCCGGACATTAAGGTTGTTCCATCAGGAGAAGCTATAGGTGTCAAAATTGAGTCAAAAGGAGTCTTAATTGTTGGCTTGTCGAGCATTACAGATGCAAAGGGGAGAAAATGCAGTCCTGCTGCAGATGCGGGTTTCGAGGTAGGAGACAAAATAATGAATATTGATGGAAACCAAGTGGAAAAGGAAAGGGATATTGTTGACTATCTTAATAACAGGCAGAACAAAGATGAAAAGATTAAAGTAATTGTTGACAGAAATGGTGATAAACATGATTTCAGCGTCAAACCTGTAAAATGTGAAGAGGATAATATATTCAGGATAGGTTTATGGGTAAGAGACAATATAGCAGGTGTTGGTACAATGACCTTTTATGACCCTGACAGCAGAGTATTTGGAGCTCTTGGCCACGGTATAACTGATATTGATTCGGGTGTGCTGGTGGATATAAATAGTGGAAGTATTATGAAATCTAAAATTGCATCAATTCAAAAAGCGAGAAAAACAGTGCCAGGTGAGCTTGTCGGTATATTTTATGATAATGATGATGCATATGGCATAATTGAAAAGAACACTAGCTTTGGGATTTATGGAAAGCTCAATAATAAGTATAAAGCAAATAGAACCAAACCAGTATCGATAGGTTTGAATAGTCAGATTAAGGAAGGCTCAGCAAAAATCATGACTACAATAGAAGGAAATAAAGTAGAAGGGTTTGATATTGAGATACAGAAGGTTATGAGACAGAGAAGCTCAGAATCCAAGAGCATGATAATAAAAGTAACAGATAAAAGGCTTATTGAAAAAACCGGGGGTATTGTGCAGGGCATGTCAGGAAGTCCTATAATTCAGGATGGAAAGTTAGTTGGATGTGTGACCCATGTGCTTGTAAATGACCCGACAAGAGGCTTTGGTATTTCGATAGAATGGATGCTCAAAGAAGCGGATATAGATTTAAAGAACCGTCTTAAAAGAGCTTCCGGAGAGTAATTATACAATAACTAAAGGCTGTGCAAACACAGCCTTTTTTGTTGAAATTTGTAGAATGTTGCTGTATTAATTTGTTCGAAAATGTTTAACGATTATATGGTAGATAATAGAAGGAAATGTAACTACTTTGTCGAATTCAAATAAAGAGAATAACAATATATGGGAGGAATACCGATGAACTTACAAAAAATTAGAATTCTAATAGCGGATGACAACAAAGATTTCTGTATTATCCTAAGTGAATACCTATCTACACAGCCGGACTTTGAAGTGGTTGGAGTAGCAAAGGACGGTCTTGAGGTTGTGGATTTGATAGAAAGCAAATTCCCGGATGTTGTAATATTAGATATTATAATGCCTCATCTTGATGGCCTTGGAGTTCTGGAAAGGTTAAATATTATGCAGCTGGAGAAAATGCCCAAGGTAATTGTACTTTCAGCAGTAGGTCAGGATAAGATAACCCAAAAGGCGCTAACGCTCGGAGCGGAATACTATGTAGTTAAGCCTTTTGATATGGAAGTTTTCGCAAAGAGGATAAGGGAATGCTTCGGTATGATAAGTACTGAAGTTGACAGAAAAACCTATATACAATCTGCAAACATCACCTCCCCGGCAACAACCTCGCCAAGGGAGCTGGAATCAGCTATAACCAATATAATACATGAGATCGGTGTACCAGCTCATATTAAAGGATATGTATATTTAAGAGAAGCTATTACCATGGTTGTTAACAATATGGAGCTTCTGAGTGCAATTACAAAGGAATTATACCCTTCAATTTCTAGAAAATTCAATACGACACCGAGCAGGGTAGAAAGAGCAATAAGACATGCTATTGAGGTTGCTTGGGGCAGAGGAAGAGTTGACGTTATTAACAATCTGTTCGGATATACAATACATAATGTGAAAGGTAAACCAACAAATAGTGAGTTTATAGCTATGATAGCGGATAAGCTAAGAATTGAGATGAAGATAAGCTAATATAGATAATACCAGATTGTAGGTGGGGTTTTTAAGCTGCAGTTATATATCAATATATTACATTAATATAGCAAATTAAAAACCTGCTCGCTTGTTAACGTTAAACTAACAGCGGCAGGTTTTTTTTGTTGAGATTTGATAGTTTAGTATCGTCTTTTCTTTTACTTTTATATGACGGGAGATATATAACAATGATAGAGATAAAATTAAATACTGATTATTGCGTTAATACAAATAGAGCATTTTTCTTAAGATACATGCTTATTATACTTGTCAGCTACATAATAGCTTTTTTCGCTACACCAGTATTATGGGTAAAGAATGTGCATGTATTACATACTCTCATGGAACTGATGTGCATATTCAATGCTCTTGCAACTTTTTTAATAATATGGAACACGTATAAGAGGTCCTTCTCCGTAAATCATATATTAGGCTTTGGGTTCCTTGCAGTTGCTGTATTTGATTCTTTCCACACTTACTATTGGTTTGCTGCAAGGGAGTTAGCTCAAGGATATCTCGATTTAACCACAAGATATTGGATAATTGGAAGGCTTGTTGAAGCACTTGTTCTGGTTGCAGTTTCTTTAAAACATAGAGAATTTCGCATTAATAAATGGATAGGGTTATCCTTTGTACTGATTTCCTCCTTCGGACTATCATTAGCGGTGCTGTTTTTTCCTAGCCTTATGCCTGCCATGTTGATAGAGAATAGACCTGCTCCTGTAAAAATTGCTCTGGAGTACGTAGTTATAGCACTTGCTTTATTTAGCCTTTATAATCTCAAAGATAAGTTGAAGGATGAAAATTCTATATCGTACAAGTATGTGTTTATTGCACTTCTCTTCATAATCCCAGCTGAGCTCTCGTTTACAATGTACAATGGGATAACCAGCTTCTACAACATGTATGGGCACATATTGAAGATCCTTTGTTACTATTTTATGTATAAGGCAGTCTATGTCAGCTGCGTCGAGTACCCGAACAAAAAGCTTGAAGAGGCTTATGATAAGCTGGAAAAGACAAACAAAAAAATTAATGAAATAGATGAGACACTAAATGATACACTGGATGCATTACCAATTGGGATTATTAATTTCAATCCCGACAATACTGTTAAATATGTGAACAAGAGGCTGGAGGAGATACTGGACTGTGATAAGAATAATCTATATGGGATAATGGCTGAAGATATTTTTCAAGTATTTTCAAAAGCTGAAAAAGAAAAAATGAACCTATTTCAAATGACCAGTAAAAATGGCAATGAACCTTTAAAAACAATGAGTATCTATAAAACCAGGACTGGTGAATATGTGAAGCTTTCTATTATATCTCAGAAAATTAGAAATGGAATGCTATTATATTTAAACGAAGTTAAGAAAGAGCAGGATATGAGGAACTTTCACCTACAGACCCAGACCATTTTGAATGCTGTAAGCAATTGTGTACTTATGACTGATCAAGATAAGAAAATTATTCTATCAAATGAAGCCTTTAATAAAGTATTCGAGATAAACGATATTGATATCATTGGAATGTCTCTGGATGAGTTTAATGAAATCATTGACCTAAAAGCATTTGAACTGTCGGAGGTTTTAATAAATGGAGAGGAATTTGACCATCCACGTGAGATGACTATTACTTCATTAAAGGGTAACAGAAGGGAACTGCTCGTGTACGCAACTCCAATTAGAGATGTAGAAAGCGAGCTGATAGGCATGATAAGCGTATTTACAGACATTACTGAGATTAAGAAGCAACAGCATAATATGCAGCAGCAGGAGAAGCTGGCACTTATAGGGCAAATGACCGCAGGTATAGTACATGAGATCAAGAATCCTTTGGCTACTATCAAGGGCTTAAGCCAGCTCATTAAATTAAAGGCTACTTCAGATAAGGTCAAGGAATATTCGAATGTAATTAATTCTGCAATTGATGATGTAACAAAGGTTGTCAATGAATTCCTGAGTTTTGCCAAGCCAAATCCCACTTTTAAGATAAGGACAAGCTTGAATAGGATAGTTGAGTCCATGAAACTCATAACTGAGACACAATGTTACACAAAGAATATCAAGAGCCAGTTTCATTTTTCGTCCTGCCCTATTGAAATAACTGCTGATGAAATTAAGATAAAACAGGTTATTCTGAACATAACGGAAAATGCCATTGCAGCGATGGAGAATGTCGAATTACCTGAGCTCATTGTTTCTACTTATTATATGCCAGAGTCAGGGGAAGGCGTGATAAAAATAGTCGATAACGGTATAGGCATGAGCCCTGATGTGCTTAATAAGATTGGGACTCCATTTTTTACAACAAAGGAAAAAGGCACCGGGCTTGGTTTGGGAATAAGCTATCAGATAATGAACGATCATAATGGAAGGATAGAAGTGGAAAGTGAAGAGGGAAAAGGTACTACCTTTAAGATATTATTCTCACAAATAGAAAACCTGATATAAAACAAAAATCGCTGAAATGCGATTTTTGTATTTTTTTATTCTTTTTTTAGGATAATAAAAACAGTGGAGGTGTGGGAATGAGGCTGCAAGGCAGAATTAAAGCAGGTGCAAAAACAAAGGAACTTGTGAATTTCTTGCATCCAGGGGATATTGCTGTTATCCGACATGATGATATTGATGAGTTGGCTGCTCTGGCCCTCGCGTATACCGGTGCAAAAGGAGTAATAAATACAGGAGAGAGCATGACTGGCAGATTTCCGTCAATAGGTGCAAGGATACTATTGCAGAACAATATGAGAGTAATTGATGTAAGGATGCCACTGGAACGGTTCAAGGACAATGACATGATTACAGTCTTGGATGAGGATATAATTGTCAGGAACTATATTTTTAAGAACGTCTGCACAGTAGTCAACTGGGATTATATCAGCAAGAGGCAGTTTGCATCAAAGGATAATGAGAGTAATGAAATATTGAAGTTCATTGATAATACAATAAACCATGCAGCATCTGAAATGGATAAGCTGGTGCGTTTTACTGAGTATCCTGAGTTAAATACAAGGCTTAAAGATCGACATGTAGTAGTGGCTGTCAGAAATAGCAGCACTACTGATGAAATAAATGCCTTGAAAAGCTATATAGAAAAGTACAACCCCATTTTTATCGGAGTGGATGGCGGAGCAGACTTGATTATAAACTGCGGATATATGCCGGACATATTGATAGGCGATATGGACAGCGTATCTGATATTGGAATTTATAAAAGCAAAGAAATCATACTCCATGCATATGAAGATGGGTATTGCCCGTGCCTGAGCAGAATCGCAGCAATGAATCTGCCTTATAAAATACTTGCGATGAGAGGAACCAGTGAAGATGCAGCCTTAATGCTGGCATATAATAAGAACGCTGAGCTGATAGTAATGACAGGCGGACACAGCTGCATGCATGACTTCGTATGTAAGGGAAGGTCTGGAATGGCAAGTACATTCATAGTAAGGACTCTTATAGGCAGCAAGCTCGTAGACTGCAAAGGACTTGCAATAATAGCAGACTCAGAAAGTGAAAGGAAGGATCCCCGGTGGGCGAAAATGTAAGTGTGATTATGCCTGCATATAATGAGCAGTCCCGTATATTGAAGACCTTGGCAAGTTTGAATGGAATAGATAGTATAAAAGAAATTATTGTGGTTGATGATGGTTCCACTGATTCTACATATCAGCTCTTACAGTCGTTGGAAGGCATCACACTTTTACATATTAAGTACAATAAAGGTAAGGGAAACGCGGTAAAATATGCTTTGGACTATGCAACCGGCAGCTTTGTGGCACTGTTGGATGCAGACCTGGGCGAGAGCGCGTCAGAGGTTAAGAAATTAATTGCACGTATAAAGCCGGGAGAAAAGTCAATAATTATTGGAAGGCTGCCATCGAACAAAAGGGCAGGGGGCTTTGGAATAGTCAGAAAAGTATCTGACAGTGGTTTTTGCGCTTTAACTTCCAGAAGGGTGGATTCGCTTCTAAGCGGACAACGAATACTCCCGCTGGATTTTTTAAGGAGCATTGATCTTCCTGATGGCTTTGGGCTTGAGTTCAAAATAACTCTTGAAGGAGTGAGAAAAGGTTTTGAACTTATTGAAGTTCCTGTTGATATGAGACATAGGGAGACTGGCAGGGATATAAAAGGTTTTCTGCATAGGGGAAAACAGTGTCTTGATATACTGAATCTGATAAAAAGTGAGATGAAGAGATAGTTTTGCTTGTAGGAGAAGAATGATGTACATTTACATTTTAGTTGTTGTAGCAGTCGCTGTGATATTATCACAATTTCTACTGCATAATATTATAAAAATGCTTGGCAATACTGACAAGAAAATATGCAGTTCTGTAAACTACAGGGGAAAGGCAATACCTGCTATAGGGGGTATTGCTTTTGTACCTATTCTTCTGGTGACAATTTTAATTTTGCTGCTGCAGAGCTCGGAAGCTTCTGAAAGTTACTTGAGTTATTTGGCGCTTGTATTAAGCATGGGTTTCGCCGGCGTTGTTGACGATCTCGTTGGAGATACAAAGACAAAAGGTCTCATTAATCATATTAAAATCACGTTGCGTGGAAAAATGACAACCGGATTTCTTAAAGCACTTACCGCCGTTCTTATTTCTTGTATTGTAAGCCTCGGAATGACTGATTCATATATTGAATTCATTGTAAATGTATTAATCATTTCATTATTTGCAAATACTTTGAATCTTTTTGATTTGAGACCGGGAAGAGCGGTGAAGGTTTTTCTTGCTGCATCCTTTGTACTTTTGACAGCCTCCATAGGGAGACTGATTGAGGCGATGCCGATAATAGTACTCAACCTATCAGCGTGGCTCTATATTCGTTATGATTTGAAGGAAGTATGCATGCTTGGAGATACTGGTGCAAATATTCTTGGGATAACCTTAGGCTATTACAGCACATTGATGCTGGGCCTCAATGCCAAGATAGTGATTCTAACATTGCTTGTGATTTTGAATGTTATGTCGGAGAAGCTTTCAATTACTGAGATTATTAGCAGAAGCAGATTGCTTTCTTATCTGGACAATATTGGAAGGGGGCAAACTGGGAGCAGATGATAAGCATAATAAAAGCGAAGGTAAAGGAAGTTGTATATAGGGACAGCAGTGTTGCCAAAATTAGGATACAAGCCGAGGGAGGGTTATTTGACTGCATAAATTATAATCAGCTGACAGGTGAAATTGAGATAAATGATGATGTTCTACTGAACACAACTTCAGAAGAGCTTGAACTTGGCTCAGGGGGTTATCATTTTGTCCTGGCAAATCTGAGCAGGGAGAAACTGAAAAATATTGGAGAAGGGCATATTATGAAGCTCAGATACACTCCGATGCAAATAAACTGTCTAGCTGCAGAAGCTCAGGAAAGTCCATATCATGAGGTTTTCAACAGCTTTGAATCTCTGGAAGACACACCTGTAATAGTAGGCACACTTCACAGTATGGTGGCTCCCATAGCAATAGCGCTGAAAGGCTTTGCGAAGAAGGAAAGGATAGTTTATATAATGACTGACGGAGGGGCTTTGCCTATCTGGATGAGTGAGACGGTGAAGAGCCTTAGTAAAAATTCAGTATTGAAGGGGACAGTCACATATGGAAATGCCTTTGGTGGGGATATAGAATGTATAAATGTATATTCAGCTTTGATTGCAGCAAAAGAAATACTTAAGGCTGATGCTGTTATTGTATGTATGGGACCGGGGATTGCCGGCACAGACACCAGATATGGCTTCAGTGGGATAGAACAAAGTCAAATAATAGATGCAGTAAACAATTTAAAAGGCAAAGCAATAGCAGTGCCAAGGGTTTCCTTCGCAGACAGCAGAAGCAGGCACTATGGATTAAGTCATCATACTATAATGACTTTAGGCAGGCTGTGCTGCACTCGTGCTTTTATAGCACTGCCTGAGCTTTCAGAAACAAAGGCTGGCTTGATAAAAGATCAATTAGCGGACAGCGGAATTCTATCCAGGCATGAAATAAGCTATTGGCCGTGGGAAGAGGTGGAAAAGCTTTTGGAGAAGGATGAATCCTTACTTAATAAGATGGGTAAAGGTTTCAGCGAGGATAAGGAGTATTTTATTACCTGTGGTCTTTCTGCAATGTTAGTACTCTAATTTAACTTTTGCCTGTATAATTGGATATATTCCCTCAAAGTAATTTGCTTGTTTTCTATAGCAGACAGCTGCGCAATCAACTCATTGAATTTCCCTGCAAAGTGAAAGCCATTCCCATATACATATTTAATCATTTAAATACCTTCCTTTAATAATTTGAATTACAATGCTAAAATATTATATGTACAAGTCTGCATTATATTCCAATATTATAGCGAGCGACATTGAAAGGAGACGAGTCAATTGAGCAAAGAAAAGACATTAACAAGAAAGAATATTTTTAATGGCAGAATTATAAAGCTTGATGTTCATGAGGTTATGCTAGAGAATCAAAGGACCGCCGAGAGGGAAGTGATTACGCACCAAGGGGGTGTAGGAGTAATACCAATAACCGATGCTGATGAAATAGTGTTTGTGAAGCAATTCAGGAAGCCTTTTGAATGCGAAACCTTGGAAATACCTGCCGGAAAGAAGGAGAAGAATGAAGAACCTCAATCCTGCGCAGAAAGGGAGCTTAAGGAAGAGACAGGCATAACTGCAAGACATATAACCTTTCTTACTGATATATATCCATCACCGGGTTATACGGATGAAATTGTTTATATATATAAAGCTGAAGGCTTGACCTATGGTGATATGTCCACTGATGAAGACGAGTTCATCCAGGTGTTCAAGTATCCAATAGAAGAAGCTGTGTTAATGGTAAAAAGTGGGCAAATAAAAGACGCAAAGACAATAATTGCTATTATGATGGTTGCAAATGAAATGCTCATCCAGAATCATGGACAAATAAGGAAATAATATCATAATATACTCCTTTGAAGCATATTATCAAGATAGAGAAATAGTGCGCAAGCTGCGTGCAATCTATTGACAAAAGCTGAGAGGGGGTATTTTTTTGCTGGATAGCCTAAATGCTTCGATAAAAAGACACCTTGCTGATAATATTTGGATATACTTGATAGTCATATTTGTATTTATACTTGGAATCAGTCTGGGTGCATTGGCCGTTAATAATATTGACGAGGTATCCAAGAGCGATGCAAAGATATATATTGAGGGCTTCTTAGATTTGACTTCCCAAAATGAACTTCAATCTGCATATATACTAAAGCAGTCTATAAAGTTCAACCTTTATTTCACTTCAATATTGTTTTTTTCAGGCATGGTATATCTTGGTATACTTTTCATTCCAATACTTGTTGCATTCAGAGGATTTTGCATTGGGTTTTCCGTAGCTTTTCTCACGGAAAATCTTGGACGAAATGGATTCCTTCTGTCATTAGGCTCGGTGCTGCCTCAAAACCTCATATATGTGCCTGTGATAATTGTCATGGGGGTTATAGGTATGAATTACTCTCTTTGGGCTTTGCGGAATAAGTATTTCAAAAAGTTTGGGGCGATGAACAATCTTTTCGCTACTTATGCATTTTCTACACTAGTGCTTTTCATAGTGCTGATAGCAGGCTGTATTGTAGAATCGTACATAACGTCCCTTATAATTAGAGCAATTACTTCATATATAGTTTAGAATTTTAGTTGTGCGGGGGGCAGGCTATGCATATAAACGATAACAGAAGATTCTTTCTCACTTTTATAAAGATCTTTATTGTACTATTGACAATACTTGTAATACTACCTTACATTGTGGACCTAGTTATGGATTTGTTTAGTGGTGGTATGGCGCCCGGAAATAATTCCATTATAGTGTATAAGGAATTGGTTGAAAATCAAGCCGTAATTGGCAGATTCTTCAGTATATTAAAAAAAATAATAATCTTTATGTAAAATTTTCAAAAATTGGAGGATTTTCAATAAGAATGTTGAATATGTTAGTGATTATAGTAATAAAGGGGATATGTTCTTATGAATTATATAGAATTGTTTTTGAGTTATCTCATTGAGAATAAGGAATTGACGGCAAATACGCTGGAATCCTATAAAAGAGATATCAGGCAATTCGAAACTTACCTTAGAGGACACTCACTTTCTCTGGAGAAGGTTACAAAGACAATAATCATTACATATTTAATAGCATTGCAGAAGACAGGAAAGGCGACATCAACTATTTCCAGAAATCTTGCTTCAATAAGATGCTTTTATCAGTTTATGGTGAATGCAAGACATATAGAAACAGATCCGTCAGCAAATCTTGAATCTCCGAAGGTAGAAAAAAAGCTTCCCTCAGTGCTTACAAAGAAAGAAGTAGAGATTCTACTAGAGCAGCCAATGCCCACAGATGCTAAAGGAGCAAGAGACAAAGCTATGCTTGAGCTGCTTTATGCAACAGGGATAAGGGTTACGGAGCTTATATCCTTGGATATAAACGACATAGACCTTGGTGCAGGCTTGATAGTTTGCAAGAGCAGTGAAGTGAAGTCCAGGTCCATACCCCTTGGTAATATAGCGATGAAGTTTATTAAAATATATCTGAATGACTTCAGAAGGAAGCTTTGTACAAATGAGGAATGCACTTTTCTGTTTGTCAATTTCCATGGTCAGAAAATGACACGTCAGGGCTTCTGGAAGATAATTAAATTCTATACAGCTAAGGCTAAGATAAATAAGGTAATAACTCCCCACACACTAAGGCACTCATTCGCTGTGCATCTCATTGAAAATGGTGCAGACCTTCAGGCAATACAAGAGATGCTTGGACATTCAGACATATCTACAACTCAAATATATAGCAAGATAAATAAAAATAAGATAAAAGAAGTTTATAGCAAGACTCATCCAAGGGCTTAATAAGCCCTTTTTAAAATTTATGGGGTTAATTAAAGTATAAAATAGGGGCGAACACTGTTCGCCCGTACATTTCTTAAATATGAAAATGGGTATAATACTCAATTAGAGATATATTAATAATATATAGGTTTTAACTGTGAGTAAAAGTGAAGATTCAGGAGGGTAAGATGATAGACAGAGTCATACTTTTAGTAATGGACAGCGTCGGGGTCGGAGAGCTTCCAGATGCCAATCTCTATGGAGATACCGGCAGCAACACCCTGGGTAATATAGCTGGGAAAATAAAAGGCTTTAGACTGAAAAACCTTGAGGCATTGGGTTTAGGAAATATAGATCCTGGCATGGGCTTGAAAAGCTCAGAGCAGCCAAAGGGTTGCTATGGCAAAGCTGCGGAGATATCACCTGGTAAAGACACTACTACAGGCCATTGGGAAATTGCGGGAGTTACCTTGGATATTGCTTTTCCAACCTTTCCAAAGGGCTTTCCTCAAGACCTGGTTGAAGCCTTTGAAAAGGAAATTGGTATAAAGTCTATTGGAAATGAAGTAGCTTCAGGGACAGAAATCATTGCAAGACTTGGTGATAAGCATGTGGAAACAGGCTGTCCTATAATATACACTTCTGCGGACAGTGTGTTCCAGATTGCTGCCCACGAGGAGGTAATACCCCTTCCAAAGCTGTATGAAATGTGCGAGAAAGCCAGAATATTGCTTAAGGGTGAGTATTCTGTAGGAAGAGTCATTGCAAGGCCTTTTCTTGGAATCAGCGGAAGCTATAAGCGAACCTCCAACAGAAGAGACTTTTCCTTAAAGCCAATAAAAAAGACTATGCTTGATGTTATTAAGGAAAAGGGTCTGAATGTTATGGCTGTTGGCAAAATAGAGGATATATTTGCAGGAGTCGGTGTTACCGAAGCAGAACATACCAGGAACAACATGGAAGGTATGGATAAGACTCTGGAGTATATGGCTGCAGATAAAAAGGGCTTGATATTCACTAACCTTGTAGATTTTGATATGCTTTACGGCCATAGAAATGACGTAGAAGGATATGCAGAGGCTCTGAGGGAGTTTGATGGCAGATTGGCAGAAATCATCGATACTATGAAGGACTCGGACGTGTTGATTATAACGGCAGATCATGGCTGCGACCCAACAACGGTCAGCACAGACCATTCAAGGGAGCATATCCCGATGCTGGTATATGGGAAACACGTTAAAAGTGGCGTCAATTTAGGCACAAGGAAGGGTTTTTGTGATATAGGAGCTACAGTTCTTGATTTGTTGGGACTTCCTATAGAAATTGAAGGCAAATCCTTTAAAAAAGAAATCTATTTTGAGTAGATAGGAGAGCGCAATATGAAAAAAGATTTGATAGCGAGAATTAATGAAGCAAGGGATTATATAATCCATAAGGTGGGATTTGCACCGGAAATCGCACTTATACTCGGCTCGGGACTAGGGGACATGGCTGAAGAGGTCGAGGACAAGATAACAATTGACTACAAGGATATACCAAACTTTCCTGTTTCTACAGTGCAAGGACACAAAGGAAGGCTGGTATTCGGCACTATGAGAGGCCGAAAGGTAGCCTTTATGCAAGGGCGCTTTCACTATTATGAAGGCTATAAGATGGAGGATGTGGTTTTTCCTGTTTGGGTTTTCAAGGCCTTGGGTGTAGAAAAACTTATTGTCACCAATGCAGCAGGAGGCGTGAATACAAGCTTTAAACCAGGTGATCTTATGATTATAAGAGACCATATAAATTATACCAATAATAATCCTTTAATAGGGCCGAACATTGAAGCCTTCGGGCCCAGGTTCCCAGACATGTCGGAGGCTTATTCAAAGGAATTGGCAGACGTGGTAAGAGCAAGTGCTGCAGAAAATAAGATTAAGCTGCAGGAAGGTACTTACGTGTTTCTTACAGGACCAAGCTACGAGACTCCGGCTGAAATAAGAGCCTGCAGGATACTTGGGGCGGACGCTGTGGGAATGTCAACAGTTCCTGAAGTAGTTGCTGCAAATCACAGTGGAATGAAGGTTGCCGGAATATCCTGCATTACCAATATGGCGGCAGGAATATTGGATCAACCATTGAATCATAAAGAAGTTATGGAAACAGCAGATAGAGTTAAGGAAAACTTCTCAAAGTTAATAAAAAGTATAATAGAGAAAATATGAAATTAAATATTCGGGGGTAACGCAAATGGACTTAAGGGCAAGAATAGAAGCAGCAGCAGAATATATAAAAGAAAAGTCTGGCTTCAAGCCGGAAATAGGTATAATACTCGGCACAGGCCTGGGATCCTTGGGAGATTATATAGAAAAGGTATCAGTAATTGACTATGCAGAAATACCTGAATTCCCTGTATCTACAGTGTTTGGACATGCGGGAAAGCTGATACTCGGTTACTTGGAAGGAAAGAAAGTAGTGGCAATGCAGGGAAGGTTCCATTATTACGAGGGCTATACCATGCAAGAAATAACAATACCTGTCAGGGTTATGAAACAGTTGGGAATTAAGCTATTAGTGGCAAGTAATGCATGTGGAGGCTTGAATCCAAGCTTCAAAGCCGGAGATATAATGATAATAACAGATCATTTGAATTTTATGGGAACAAATCCTCTGATAGGCCCTAATCTCGAAGAATTCGGAACACGTTTTCCTGATATGTCTGAGGTATATGACAGGAGCATGGTTGAAGGTCTTGAAAGGGTTGCAGCTTCACAAGGCATCAAAATACACAAAGGGGTTTACGGGGCTGTAAGTGGTCCCAACTACAGCACAAAAGCGGAGTTAGGCATGATGATAAAGCTTGGATCCGACACGGTAGGAATGTCTACAGTACCTGAAGCAATCGTCGCAAGACATTGCGGACTCAAAGTAGTAGGAATATCCTGTGTTACTGATATGGCAATTCCAGATACAATGACGGCTCCTACCCATGAAGAAATTGTGAAGGTAGCAGAATCAGTCAAACCAAGATTTGTATCCCTTGTGAAGCAATTTGTTAAAGAGGTGTAGCTGCAATGAGAATGTATGATATCATAAACAAGAAAAGAAATGGCGAGGAGCTGGAGAAGGAAGAAATACAATTCTTCATTAAAGGGTATACAGACGGATCGATACCTGATTATCAGGCATCAGCACTTCTCATGGCCATTTATTTTCGAGGAATGAATAAAAGGGAAACTGCCGATCTTACTATGGCAATGGTAAATTCGGGAGCTACCATGGATCTTTCAGCAATTTCAGGAATTAAGGTTGATAAACATAGTACCGGAGGAGTAGGTGACAAGACAACACTGGTCCTCGGACCAATGGTTGCTTCGGCTGGAGTTACAGTTGCAAAAATGTCGGGAAGAGGCTTGGGGCATACAGGAGGCACGCTGGATAAGCTGGAGTCTATTGAAGGCTTTAAGGTACAGCTGTCTATGGAAGAATTCGTAGATACTGTAAACAGAATAAAGCTTGCAGTCTGCGGTCAAACCGGGGATGTAGTGCCGGCTGATAAAAAGCTTTATGCATTGAGGGATGTGACAGGTACCGTAGACAATATCTCCCTTATTGCAGGGAGCATCATGAGCAAAAAAATTGCTGCGGGAGCAGATTCTATTGTTCTTGACGTAAAAACAGGCAGCGGCGCTTTTATGAAAAGCATTGAGGATTCTTTTGATTTGGCTAAGGAAATGGTAGATATAGGTGTGAACCTCAATAAAAATGTAATAGCTTTAGTGACGGAAATGAATGAACCCTTGGGTTACGCTGTAGGAAATGCCTTAGAAGTTAAGGAAGCAATTGCTACACTTAAGGGAAATGGTCCCGAAGACCTCTTAGAGCTTTGCATAGAGCTTGGAGCAGTAATGCTGCTGCTTGGAAAGAAAGCAGAAAGCTTGGAAGTAGCGAAAAAAATACTTTTAGAAAATATAAAGTCAGGAGCTGCTTTGAAAAAGCTTGAAGAAATGGTAGCTGCACAGCATGGCAACCCCGAGCAAATAAGAAAGCCAGAGCTTCTGCCGAAAGCTGTGCATATCATAGAAGTCAAATCCACTACTGATGGGTATGTGCAGAGTATTGATGCTGAAGGTATTGGAATTGCTGCACTTATATTAGGTGCAGGAAGAGAGACCAAGGAGTCAGAAATTGACCATGCAGTAGGTATAGTACTTGGTAAGAAAGTAGGAGAGCATGTTGCTGTGGGCGAAACCATAGCCAATATCCACGTCAATGATCTATCAAAGGTGAAGGAATGTACTATAAAGCTGCTGGAGGCATACAGCTTCACAGAGAAAAAGCCTGAGCCGCGGCCATTGATTTTCGGAATGGTGGATAAAAACGGAATCAAAAAGTATGTTTAATTAATAGCCGCATCGGTTAACTATAATAACCGATGCGGTTTTGAACTTTTTTGGAATTGCATAACACAACCTCCTGCAGGGAAATATAATATCAATTAAACTAGCAGGAGGATTGTTATGTATAATTTAGCGAAATTAAATAAATTATCCAAGAAGTTGATATGTTTCTTAACTATTTTTACAGTTGCCTCTTTTGGAATAATAATTCCAGTATACGCTGAGGACGATATGAATCTGAACTGTAAATCAGCGGTACTTATGGACTATGGCACGGGTAAAATAATATATGAACAGAACCCCCATGAAAAGCTTGCCCCTGCAAGTGTCACTAAAGTGATGACAATGCTCTTAACTATTGAAGCATTGGACACTGGAAAGATAACCTATGAAGACAAAGTAACTATTAGCGACCAGGCCTCAAGCAAAAACAATAAAGGTACAATGCTTCTCTTGGAAACCGGTGAAGTCAGAACAGTAAAAGAGCTTCTGTACGGAATAGCCGTTGAATCTGCCAATGATGCCTGCATAGCAATGGCTGAGTATATATCAGGCAGCGAAGAGGAATTTGTAAAGCTTATGAATAAAAGAGCTAAAGAGTTGGGTGGAACCGATACGAACTTTGTAAATCCCAATGGACTGCCGGCAGAGGGCCATGTTACTTCAGCACATGACTTGGCTTTAATATCAAAAGAGCTAATCAAGCATGACAATATTTTCGAGTTTATATCCAAGTATATGATTACCGTTTATGTAGGAAAGAACAATGATGTTAAAAGAGAATTGGTAAATAAGAATAAAATGATTAGATTTTATCAGGATGTAGACGGCATAAAGACAGGCTGGACAGAAGATGCAGGCTATTGCATATCAGTTACGGCGAAAAGGAACAATCTAAGACTTATCAGTGTAGTAATGGGTGCTCCAAAGGTGGAGATAAGGAACAAGGAAGCCAGAAAGCTTATAGACTATGGCTTTGCAAACTTCAATAGCTTCATGGTTGCTAAGAAGGGCGACAAAATGCAGGAAGTTAAAGTATCAAAGGGCAACAGCCTGAGAGTGAATGCAGTAACAGACTGTGATGTATCTGTATTGTTGAATAAAGGTGAAGAGAAGAACATCAAGAAACTTATAGAGCTGCCCGAAGTGCTGAATGCTCCGATTAGGAAGGGCGATAAGATAGGAGAGCTTGTTATTAGTATAAATGATGCCGAGGTTGGACGCTATAATCTGGTATGTGATGCAGAAGTAAGAAAATCCTCCTTTATTAACAACCTTAGGAATTCATTTATTTATTGGTTCGGAAGCTCGAAGAAATAAACCGTATAAAGTCAAAAACTCTCTTTGCAATTATGTACTGGAGAGTTTTTAATTTATAAGACATAATAAATTTGAATTTTCAAAGAGTTTGGTATGAATGAAACCAGCTTAAGGGGTTTAAGATAACTTAAACCCCTTTGTCTTGTGTAATTGCTATAAATATATTAGAATATAGTAGAAAATATATTTATGCACAAAATATAATACGACTATAAATCTTTATTTAAGAAGCTAGTATACATAGAATATATTATGTCACTTTATAGGGGAGAAGCTTAATGGATTTACTTAATAAATTTCTATACTATCTAAATTTGAATTTTGGCATATCATTACTACTATATAGTTTACCAGGTATAATACTTGCATTTACAATACATGAATATTCCCATGCTCTAGCAGCCTATATGATGGGTGACAAGACAGCCAAGCAATATGGCAGGCTGACGCTTAACCCTATAGCACATATAGACCCGCTGGGCTTTTTATGTCTTATTGTAACCAGGCAGTTCGGGTGGGCTAAGCCGGTGCCTGTTAATGACTTGAACTTCAGGGATAGAAAAAAGGGGATGCTTCTAGTATCCTTGGCAGGTCCGGCATCCAATTTTTTTGCTGCATTATTCATTGCAATAGTATATGCTATGTTTTATGACAGCTTCGGGAAAGCAATGGTGAGTATTCTTCAGTTTGCATACATTATAAACCGTAGTATTGGAGTATTCAATTTGATTCCGATACCACCCCTTGATGGTTCAAAAATACTTGATGTGTTTCTGACGAATAAGCAGAAGTTCTTTATGAGAAGGTATGCAATATACTCCAATATAATTATAATTATGCTTGTTTTTTCAGGCATCATCGGTAAAATACTTGGACCGGTAATTGGAGCTTTGGATTGGTTTATAAATATTATTGTAGGACTATTTATTTAAAATTCACCTTTAGGAGGTAAAAAATATGACTAGACAAAGAATTATGAGTGGTATGAGACCTACGGGCAATCTTCATCTGGGCAATTATTTCGGGGCTCTTGAGAATTGGATAAGGTTGCAGAACGATTACGAATGCTTTTTTTCCATTGTTGACTGGCACGCCTTAACTACAGGCTATGAGGATACCAGTGAAATCAAAGGTAATGTGATGGAAATGGCTATAGATTGGTTGAGCGCGGGTTTGGACCCTGAAAAGTGTACGATTTTTCTACAGTCAAATGTAAAGGAAATTGCTGAGCTCCATTTACTTCTTTCAATGACTGTTCCTCTTTCGTGGCTTGAAAGATGTCCTACCTACAAGGATCAGCTGGTGCAGCTTAAGGAAAAGAATATTACAACCTACGGCTTTTTGGGGTATCCTAATCTCCAAGCTGCGGACATACTTGTGCATAAAGCCAGTGTTGTACCGGTTGGAGAAGACCAGCTTCCTCATCTGGAGCTGAGCCGTGAAATTGCAAGAAGATTTAATTATATATATGGAGATACCTTCCCAGAGCCTCAGGCAAAAATGAACCAGATTAAACAGCTGCCCGGTCTGGATGGAAGGAAAATGAGCAAAAGCTATAACAATACCATAGCATTGTCAGATTCTCCTGATATTATTAGAGAGAAAGTAATGCAGATGATAACCGATCCGGAAAAAATCAAGAAGAACGATCCGGGACATCCTGATATATGTTCAGTATATGCTTTTCATAAAGTGTTTTCGGAGAAAACTCATGAGGAAACCTATGGTATATGCAAGACTGGCGGCTTAGGCTGCGTGCAGTGCAAGAGGGGTTTGGCAGAAAATATAGTGGAATATATGGCTCCAATGTATGAAAGAAGACAGAAACTATTAAATGACAAAGAAAGCATAGTGGAGATATTAAGGGCAGGAACACGACATGCAAGGGAAGTGGCTAAGGTCACTCTTGCAGAAGTTAGAGAAAAGATGAAATTGATGGAATTGGAGTAATGGCATGGCTATAAGTGTCAAGCTGCAAGCCTTTGAAGGGCCTCTGGACCTTTTGCTGCATTTAATTGAAAAAGCTGAAGTAGATATTTATGATATACCGATAGCTGAAATTACAGACCAA
This sequence comes from Clostridia bacterium, assembly GCA_035628995.1. Taxonomy (NCBI): domain Bacteria; kingdom Bacillati; phylum Bacillota; class Clostridia; species Clostridia bacterium. Next base: position 166,304 of record DASPIR010000023.1, read on the forward strand.
TATCTTGAATATATAAGTATGATAGAGATACATGATTTGGAGGTCTCCAGCGAATTTATCGTAATGGCGGCAACACTGCTTGAGATTAAGTCAAAAATGCTGCTTCCAAAGCCTAAGAAGGAAGTTGATGGCGAAGAGTCTGTCGATCCAAGAGAAGAGCTTATTCGAAAACTTATTGAATATAAGAAATACAAAGAAATATCATTGGAACTGAAGGACAAGCTGGGCTTGTATGAAAAAGTTTTTTATAAGGCTCCGGAGCCTATAGAAGACTACATTAATGATGTGACCTCTATTACAAATGTTTCGCTGGACATGCTGTATATAAGCTTTAAGAACATATTACTTAAAAATGTTTCGAAAAAGAGCAGCAGCTTCAGGGAAATCTACAGAGAGGTTGTTACTGTTGATGATAAGATTAGGCTCATAAACAAGCTGCTGGCGAGCAAGCCGTCATTTTATTTTGATGACTTGTTCCTGAGCTGCGGCAACAGATATGAAATAATAGTCACTTTTTTGGCTATTCTCGAGCTGATAAAGAGAAGAAGCCTGATTATAGAGCAAGAAAAGAACTTTGCAAGAATACTAATAAAGAGAAGGGCAAAAGACATATGAAGGGATGGATTTTATTATGGATATAAAGGAAATAAAGTCGATTGTAGAAGGTCTTTTGTTTGTAGCCGGAGAAGCTGTACCCATAAAGGATATTTGCAGCGTCATCAATATTGATGAGCAAACTCTCCGGAGAATTGTCAATCAGATGATGGACAGCTTTGTTGAAGAAAACAGAGGAATTCAGATTATCGAGGTCAACAACTGCTATCAGCTTTGCACAAGGCCTGAGCACTACGAATACATTGAAAGACTGGTGAAGCCTCAGACAAGGCAAGGTCTTTCCCAGGCATCTCTTGAGACTCTCGCTATAATTGCATATAAACAGCCAGTTACAAAAGCACAGGTTGATTATGTCAGAGGTGTAAAATCCGAAGGCTGTATATCAAGGCTAGTAGAGAAAGAGCTGATATTTGAAGCAGATAGAATGGATGGCCCCGGAAGACCTATATTGTACAGGACTACTGACAGCTTCCTCAAGCTTTTTGGATTGAAGTCTTTAAAGGAACTGCCTGTTCTAAAGGAGCTGACAGAGGAAGCAGGAGCATAGAAGTTTAAATAATAGATCTAATAATACATCTAAGGATGTATTATTTTTTTATTTTTGAGAAAAAATAGTAAAAGGATTTTGTGTTGGCAGCCCCGATGACTTTAGGGGGAGGGAATATAATGCTGAAAATAATATTTGTAATACTTATAATACTGACTCTTCTATATTTAATGCCGATAGTTGTAAGGATAGATGCGAGAAAGGATAATGAAAACGATAAAATAACCATTGGTTTGAGGACATTTTATGGTTTGCTAAAGCTAAATACAGATATACCCTTCCTCGAGATAATATTTAAAGATGGAAGACCAGGCTTGAAGTACAAAATTGAAGTTGCTAACAAGAAAAGAAGCAAGCTGCTGGCAAGGTTCACCAAGATCATGAACATGAGGGAAGGAGAGGGCGTATACAAAGCATACAAGAGGAATAAATCCACGATTTTTCCTGTATTAAAATACATCACAGGCAAGACGAAAGTAAGCAATTTCAACCTGAAACTAAGTTTCGGCGCCGGCGATGCAGCTGCAACAGGGATTTTATACGGAGTTGCCTGGATAGTCCTTGGCAATATTATGACTCTTACCAGATGCTATTTGAACGTTTACGAGCCAAAGATAGCGGTCATTCCAATATTTAGTCAGGTTCAGCTATCCATCGATTTTAGCTGTATAATTAGTCTAAAATTAGGTCATATTATAAATGCTGGAATTAGGGCATTGCCTGCATTGATATCCAGTTTGAGAGAATAAATAATAAATTAATATAAATCAAAGGATGTGTTTAGCTTGGAACAGCCTGTAGAAAGCTTAATGAGAACAACTATGGAAAACATCAAAAATATGATAGATGTCAATACCGTAGTAGGTGATGCAGTAGTAACAAAGGACGGCACTGTGATTGTGCCTGTATCCAAGGTGTCCTTCGCCTTTATAGCAGGTGGTGGACAGTATTCGGGTTCTTCCGACAAGGAAGAAGTGGAAGGAAGCAAATATCCATTTGCAGGAGGCAGCGGTGCTGGAGTTACAGTACAGCCGATAGGCTTTTTAGCCACAACAAACGGACAGCTTAAGGTGATACCGGTGAAGTACAGTAGTGCAATGGATAGAGTAGTTGATATGGTGCCAAACCTAATCAGTAATGTGGAAAATTATATGAGTAAGAGGAAAAATACTGAAGAAGAAAAAATAGAAATGTAGGAAGGAGTTAAACTCCTTCCTTTTTAGTATAAAAATTTGCTATAATATTCTTATAGATAATGTCGAAATACTATATATATACATTGCTTCGGGGGGGTGATTTAATGGAGCTAAAGAATGCAGTTGACTTGATATGGGAAAACAGAAAATATATTACTGATGACCCTAAGGAGGTTCTAAGCCATCTGAACGAAGAGGTGGCAGAGTCTTTGAAAGCCCTTTTAAAGGGTGAGGGCGACAGGGCGAAAAGAGAGTTGGAGGATGCACTTTCATGCTTATTCATAGCATTGAAGGTAATGGATGTTGATATAGAAGAAGCAATAGGACGACAGATCATTCAGATGAAGAAAAGAAATGACAAGCTGATGATATTTAAGAAGGATAAAGTAGAGATATATGTAGATGGAATACTAAAGGGTGGTTGGACAATCTGGGGAGAAGACGACCTGAAAGAAGCTCTGAAAATCGCTAAAGAATTCGGTTGCAAAATTGTAAACGAATAATTAACAAAATGCGAAAAGAATCCTTGTAAAGTCTTTTACGTGATATATTATATAAAAACCTCATTCTGTCAATAATACATTTAGAAACGCACTAAATATTGACGGAGTGATTGGATGAAAAGAAATGTTGCTTTAATTATGGCGTTAGTAATTGCTGTAGCATCAAATATGCTTGTAGTAACAGCAACGCAGGATACTAGTGCCCGTGCCGCAGTAATAATGGATGTGAATTCAGGCAGGATACTATATTCCAAAAACATGAATGAAAAGCTGGCGATGGCCAGCACTACAAAGATTATGACTTCTCTTGTTGCTATTGAGAGCGGTAAACTTGAAGAAATGGTAACAGTCAGCAAGAAAGCCTCGCATACTGAAGGTTCTTCCATATACTTGCGTGAAGGCGAAAGACACACTGTTCATGATTTGGTGTATGCAATAATGCTGCGATCCGGAAATGATGCAGCAGTGGCTGTAGCAGAGCATATTGGAGGTTCAGTTGAAGGCTTTGCAGATCTGATGAACCGTAAAGCACAGGAAATAGGAGCGGAAAACACCCAGTTCGCCAATCCTCATGGACTGGATGCAGCAGGTCATTATACCACGGCTCATGATCTTGCATTGATAACAGCTTATGCACTTCGAAATCCAGTTTTTGCAAATATCGTAAGCAGCAAGAAAAAGACTATAGAAGGCCCCCCCAACGAAAGCTGGGATAGGGTAATGATAAATAAAAACAAAATGTTGTGGCAGTTCGAGGGTGGGAACGGAGTAAAAACCGGCTATACCCAAAAAGCAGGCAGATGTTTGGTGTCATCAGCAACTAGGGATGGAATGCAGCTAGTTTGTGTTGTGTTGAACTGCGGACCAATGTGGAATGAATCTTCTGCTCTTCTGGAATATGGTTTTAAGAACTATTCAATTGAAAAGGTAGTTGATAAAAACAATTTTATAAAGGTAGTGGAAGTGAAGGCCGGCAAGGAAAAATTCGTTGCAGTTAAGCCAACTGAGGACTTTTCTATCCCTCTGGGGGCAGGAGAGAAGGAGAAAGTGAAATTATTAGCCAAGAGTCAGAAAACAGCGCAGGCACCTTTCAATAAAGGCGATGATGCAGGAAGGCTTGATGTTTATTTACATGACATACTACTAAAAACAATTAAGCTTGAATATACAGAAAGCGTGGAATCCAGCAGCCCTTTTTTCTACATGAAACGAATCTTAAGGGATTACTTTCTGGAAGAACACTAGAAAAAAGAGTCTTTTATGGCAAAATAAGTTCACTTTTAATGAGGAGCATTTATATCATATCGGGATGCATCAAGCTGAATATATCCCAAGGATTTTATCAATAGTGTAAGGGGTAAGGGGAAAATGACTGAAAGGCTGCAAAAAGTAATGGCTGAGTTTGGAGTAGCATCCAGACGAAAATGTGAAGACATGATTACTGCTGGAAAAGTGAAGGTTAATGGAAGCCTTATTACCGAACTGGGAACTAAGGTAGATAAAGAAAATGATATCATCGAGGTAGAAGGAAAAATAATTAAGTGCTCTGAAAGCAGGGTATATATTTTACTGAACAAGCCGGTAGGATACATTACCAGTGCGAAGGATCAATTTGGGAGGCCCACTGTCTTAGACCTTTTGAAAGGCATAAGCGTTAGGGTCTTTCCTATTGGTCGTCTGGACTACGATACTGAGGGACTTATCCTTCTCACAAATGATGGGGAACTTACATACAGGATAACCCATCCAAAACATAATATAGACAAGACCTACAGGGCTTTAATCAATGGAGAGGCAGGCATAAATGATATTGAGAGCTTTAAGCATGGAATAGCCATAGAAGATTATGTAACTTCACCTGCAACAATGGAAATAATAAGATATGTAAAAGGAAACAGTGTTGTGGATATTACTATTCATGAAGGAAAGAACAGGCAAGTAAGAAAAATGTGTTCTGCTATCGGACATGAGGTTATATGGTTAAAACGCATTAGAATAGGGAAAATAGAGTTAGGTGAACTAAAAACAGGAGAATGGCGCTGCCTGAATGATGAAGAAATAAAATACCTGAAAGCACTAGGTGTACAAAATGCTGCAGATTAGGAAAATAAGGCCAGAGGACATAGACTTCATTTTGGAGCTAACGAAAGACTTTGAATGCTCAAGAGTTAAGCTCCTGCCCAATATCGAAAACTTTCTGGTATGCGAAAATGATAATATCAAATGCGGCTGTGGCTGCTTGATTCCATTAGACAGCACAGGCTTAATTAGCTGGGTAACGGTAAAAGAAAGTTATAGACGGGAGAAGCTGGGCAGTGCAATAACTAAGGCTCTCCTTAATATTGCTGAGCTGAAGGGTATAAAAGAGGTATATGCAGCAGGAATATGCGGAGATTTTCTGACTGCAATGGGTTTTGTAAAGTATGAAAGCAAGGCGGCAAGTGAGGATATGAGAGAAATACTCGGAGATATAGATGGAGACTGCTATAAGGTGACACTGGAAGGGTATTTTAAGCCTTGTTCACACAAATAGCTGCAGTACTATAATTTCTAAATAATGGCTATGTTTTTATATTAAAATATGATATATATAGAATAAATGCATCGAATTAGAATATTAATACTTTGCTGAGTTATTATGGGAGGATGAATATGTATGGCTAAGATAAGAATTACTGAAACTGTATTGAGAGATGGTCATCAGTCCCTTATCGCTACAAGAATGAAGACAGATGAAATGCTTCCTGTTCTTGAGCTTATGGATAAAGTGGGCTATCATTCATTAGAAATGTGGGGGGGAGCTACCTTTGACTCATGTCTTAGGTTCCTTGATGAAGACCCCTGGGAAAGACTTCGCGTGATAAAGTCAAAGCTTAAAAACACAAAGCTGCAGATGCTCCTCAGAGGGCAGAACATTCTTGGCTACAAAAATTACGCCGATGATGTTGTAGAAGAATTCGTCAGACTATCTATAAAAAACGGAATAGATATAATCAGGATATTTGACGCCCTGAATGATTTGAGAAATATTGAGACAGCGGTAAAGGCCACTAAGAAGTATGGTGGACATGCTCAAGGTACAGTAGTTTATACTATAAGCCCAATACATAATATAGAGCTTTATGTAGAGCAGGCAAAGAAGGTACAAGAGATGGGCTGCGACTCACTATGCATAAAAGATATGTCAGGGATACTCACTCCATATTACGGATATGAGCTTATAAAAGCGTTAAAGAAGCATATTAACATACCGATACAGCTTCACACCCACTTTACAAGCGGTATGACCGATATGACATATTTAAAGGCTATAGAAGCAGGCGTTGATATCATTGACACAGCCATGTCTCCATTCGGCCTTGGGACTTCACAGCCACCAACAGAGCCTATGGTTGCTACACTAAAGGGTACAGAATATGATACAGGTCTTGATCTGGAATTGCTTTGTGAAATAGCAGACCATTTCAAAGTCATCAAAGAGAAATATATAGCTAATGGAATTTTGAATCCCAATGTATTTAATGTAGACACTAACGTACTCTCTTACCAAGTGCCGGGTGGAATGCTGTCCAACCTTATGTCACAGCTGAAACAGGCAAATGCTATGGATAAATATAATGAGGTGCTGAAGGAAGTACCTAGAGTCAGAGAAGACTTAGGCTTCCCTCCTCTGGTGACACCCTCCAGCCAGTTTGTAGGGACCCAGGCAGTTTTCAATGTAATATCGGGCAGCAGATATAAGATGATACCTAATGAGATAAAGGAATATGTAAAAGGTAAATATGGAAAACCAAGTGTTCCCATTTCCGAGGAAATAAAGAAGACCATCATAGGGGACGAAGAGGTTATAACCTGCAGGCCGGCAGACTTGATAGAGCCACAGCTTGAAGCGGTTAAGCAGGAAATGAAGGAGTACTACGAACAGGAAGAGGATGTATTGAGCTATGCACTGTTCCCACCGGTAGCACTTAAGTTTTTCAAGGACCGACAGGCAAAGAAATACGCTATAGACAGCAATTTGGTTGACAAAGTCGATAAGACATATCCAGTATAGATAAAACAAAGCAGCCATGTTATAGAATACATTCTATAACATGGCTGTTATTATAATGCATAAAGCGGTGTTTAATACTGAGATATGAAATCTCCGAATTTAGTTGAGAAGTACAAAAATCATTCGGTACATATGGTTGGAAGTAAAAAAGAATACTAAAATTTAGTACTCTTTTCTACTTTTTTATTCATATAACTAAGAATTATTTTGTGATTACCGGAGGTTTCCTTCCATTGTATCACCACGAATATCAATAATTTCCTTATACTTTTTTTCTCCGCTATACCACCTTGTTATTAGTGAAATAACAAGAATTGATAAAGTAAAAAAACTTCCCCAAATAATTACACTCATATTCTCTGCACTTAAAGGACGACTTATAAACAAATATAGGATATATAGAATACAGGGTATAATCGCAGGTAGAGCATAACGAAGAGTATAGGAAAGAAGGCCCCTTTTGTGGTTAGGCTTCCATTTAGATAAGAATTCTACATCGCTAGGCATAATTAACCTCCTTGAGATTCACAAATTTACCTAATTATATAGTACTCATAACGTAATCCTTTATTCAAGTTAAACTTATATTAAAATGGTAGAGTACTGTAGTAGTAATTAATTTTTTGACCTATGTAGTCAGTTCTTTCTAGATTTGAGTAACATTCAAAAACCTGTTTGACATAATATGGAAGTTCTGGATCGTCACTTGGCTGCCAATAGTATCGAATTTTGTAATAAACATTATGAGTTTCAGCACAGACTGATGTAGCGTAGATAGTACCTGCTAAGGCCGCAACTGTAGCAGCCGCCTGCCCAAGTAGTGATGCTATTGCCACACCTATTGCCGTCTTTGTCCACACTTGTACATGAAAACTAGATTGGTTATACATTTCTGTATTCTCTGTCCATGATGCTGCTAAGGATAAACTCGGTGCCGGGGCTTCTTTGTGAATAACTTTAATACCCCTCTCCTCTGCTTCTTTTGCTGTCATTACCGGAGGATTAAGTTCCTTTGTTAACCCAGAACTATCAGCTGCATACGCAAATATCGAAGTTAACAATGAGAATACTAGTACCATTGATATGAACGCATAGTACTTACCTCGTTTCATAAATGAAACCTCCTTTGTTTTTTGGTGTTAATCATTGACATGCCTCTGGTGTAATTTTATTTATGCTGTACAGCTACTATAATTATGCAATATTACCAATAAATGTCAATTGGCAGATAAAAATCAATTAGAGGAATGCAAAATGTGGATAATTCATATGGTATCATTTTACAGACTGTTGAAGAGTGATAAATATTCAATTAGTCATGAGAGACAATGAATATGTATTAGTGCGTTTTTGAAAAATTAGATTATTCTAATAGAACTTGATAATTACTTTGCCTTTGTGGCACGGATAGATATAATTACCAGAATGGATAATGGAAAAGGTAGATATACAAAGAGGAAAAGATTAAGATATGGTATTAATATTTCTATACAAATCAAGTCTGACGCATATAAGATGAAACCCAACTCGGGTCAACAATGCTTATGTACATATACATAATTAGTCCTGTTAGAGAAGAATTTTATTACCTTTACACCTGAGTTGTCAGGTATTTTCTTCCCACATCGCAGACAGACGAAATTACTTTTTAAAACCTTATCGTAATATGTCTCCACATCGATATTGCTATATTTATGCCAGCTTTTCCAGCCAGTCTTACAAAGCTTAATGCGATTGTCATAATCGGCATATACCCATTTCAACAATCTGTGAAAATGAAAGGGGTATTTGGTGTATGTGATGAAATCTCTTGGAAGACCAAGAGATATTGCATAGTTTTCGAAGGTTTTCTCGATTAGCGATTGAAGGGGCTCTTCAATTTTGGAATTGGAGAAGTTAAAGTCAGCCTGGGTTAGAAACTTTCTTGTATCTTCAAACATATAGCCCTGGCAAATCTGTATTTCTTCACTCTTTTTCACAGAGAGCTTTTTGAGAGCATTTTTTACAACTTCTGTTGTATAATATATATAAATTTTATTTTTAAAATTGGCTTCGTTGAACAAGTGAATCGGGATTATTTCGTAGTAGAATTCTCCAGTTTCCTTCCTCAATGCGCCAATGCAGGTGCCGCCAACAAGACTTCCGCTTCCTGCATCATCTATCTGTATCATTTTATCACCTGCACAACATGAACTAGCTCAATTTGAATCGCAGTAATGCGACTTATGTAGTATATGCATAAGAAATATTAATTAAACATTTTAGCTCGAGGCACGAGGCACGAGGCTCGTGGCAAAAAAAATATTATGGATACGAAGATTGAAGCATAATTAATATGATGTTTCAAAACAGTAAGGAGGGCATAAATGAACATACTTATTTCTAATGATGATGGCGTTTATTCCAACGGAATATATGAGCTGGCAAAGAGAATGGCCAGGTTAGGCAAAGTTACTGTAGTTGCCCCGGATAGGGAACAAAGTGCAATAGGTCATGCTATAACCATGCACCAGCCATTAAGGTGCAGGAAAATAAAGCTTCATGAACTTGATATTGATGCATGGTGGGTGAACGGGACACCCGCAGACTGTATAAAGCTGGGTGTGGAAACACTATTGGAGGCAAGACCTGATCTTATTATATCTGGAATAAATGATGGTGAGAACCTGGGAACGGATGTAATATATTCAGGTACCGTGTCAGCAGCTATTGAAGGCTCTATTTTTAATATACCGTCGATAGCTGTATCTTATGAAAAGCATGGAGAAACTGACTTCTCACTTGCAGCTGAGGCAGCTGTAAATATGATAGAGGAAGTATTGAAGCTTGCATCAGAAGACAAAATATTGTTGAATATAAATATTCCCGAGATTGAGAATATTAATGAATTGAAGGGTATAAAGATAACAAAGCTGGGAGTGAAAAAGTATAGGAATAATTTCGAGGAACGGAAAGACCCCCGGGGGAACAGTTACTACTGGCTTGCCGGGGAGCTTATTGAAGATGAGAATGGGGAGGATACGGACATTTATGCTGTAAGGAATGGATTTGCATCAATAACTCCTTTGCATGTTGATCTCACAGGGTATGAGGATATAAACAGGCTTAAGGAGTGGAAGTTCAAATAGGATTATCAGCCCTGATTCGGTTTCCCACATAAGAAGTTATGTACCCAACTATTCTTATAAGGAATCCAAGGACTACTAACTCATTGCCAGAAATATTATTAATAACTGTCTGATCAGCAGTTTTACCTTTTTCAGCTTTCAACTTGCTTAATCTTGTTGATGAGGTATATGCGAGGATGATTGTCGCCGCAAGGAAAAGCAGAACAACTACAATTACCAGTTCATTGATTGTAGTTGCCTGAGCAACTGCACTATCACCGGAAGCTTGTGTTACTTCGGGACAGAGTATTTTTTGTTCTGCTTTAGAGTTTACATACATAGCTATCAGAGTTCCGATAAGAAAAAGTACATCGCTTACTTTATCTTTTTGGATTAATTCCAGATTAAATAAATCATCCTGACTGATGGTTTTTATATCAGGCATACTATCCCCCCTTTTTATAATATGAAAATTTCGAGGCTAGTGATTTATATTTCATATTAAAGATAAACAATAATGAAGGGAGCTAGCAGCAGAATGCAAAAAGAAGACCATTTAATTTAGTAATAATTACAAATATATTTGGTTTTCAATATTGCATTAGACTTTATTATAATATATACTAAAAAATGAAGGGAAAATTGCAGATTATTTATTTTAACAGCAAAAATGAAATAAAAGTTGCATTAGTCTCAAAAGATTGTTTTTGGAGGTCGGGGAAAATGGAAAAGAAAGATGTCAAGGCAGGGGAAATAGCTAACGACAAAGTAGTAATCATACCTTCGTGGTGCAAGGGCTGCGGTATCTGCGTCGCTTTTTGTCCCACAAAAGCTCTGGCACTGGAAAATGACAAGGTGGTTATGAAGGATCCTGATAAGTGTATACAATGCGGAATGTGTGAGCTCAGGTGTCCCGATTATGCAATATACTTGGGGAGGAAGAAGAATGAAAAGCAAGTTTAGGTTAATGCAAGGAAATGAAGCTTGTGTTGAAGGTGCAATAGCTGCTGGAATGAAATTCTATGCAGGATATCCAATAACACCATCAACAGAAATGGCGGAACTATCTGCAGAAAAGCTTCCTCGAATAGGCGGAAAATTTCTACAGATGGAAGATGAAATAGCAGGAATGGCAGCAGTTATAGGAGCTTCACTTACAGGTGTAAAGAGCATGACTGCAACAAGCGGTCCTGGATTTTCACTCAAGCAGGAGAATATAGGCTATGCTGCAATCGCAGAGGTGCCTTGTGTAATAGTAAACGTACAAAGAGGAGGCCCAAGCACAGGCATGCCTACGTCACCAGCTCAGGGAGACGTGATGCAGGCGCGTTGGGGTACTCATGGAGACCATCCTGTTATAGCGCTTACGCCGTCGTCAGTTAGAGAAACCTTTGATCTGACAGTAAAGGCTTTTAATATGGCAGAAAAATATAGAACTCCAGTAATACTTCTTATGGATGAAGTTATTGGTCACATGAGAGAGAAAGTACAATTACCTGATCTTTCAGAAATTGAAATTATAGATAGAAAGAGACCGAACTGCAGCAGCGAGGAGTATTTGCCATACAAGGCAGAAGAAGACTTGGTGCCCCCTATGGCTGACTTCGGTACTGGTTATAGATATCATGTCACAGGACTTGTACATGACGAAACAGGTTTTCCGAGCAATAGCACAGCAGTTGCTGATAAACTCATAAGAAGGCTTTCTGACAAAGTAGAAATGCATAGAGATGATATAGAGTCATGGGAAGAAGAAAATACGGAAGATGCTGAAATACTTATACTATCCTACGGTTGTGTAGCCAGGTCAGCTAAAGCAGCAATGAAGACACTCCGCAGTAAGGGTATTAAGGTGGGTATATTTAGACCAATTACAATTTGGCCTTTCCCCGAAAAAAGGCTTAGAGAGTTGGCTGAAAAGGTTAAGACAATCGTAGTACCTGAAATGAATTTGGGACAACTGGTACTTGAAGTTGAAAGAATATGCAATAATATAGCTAAAATCGAAAGATTAAACAAGGTTAGTTGTGAAATCATATATCCTGAAGAGATAATCAGGAAGATAGAGGAGGTACTCTAAAATGCCCAGCACTTTAATTGAGAATTATTTTAGAACCGATAAGCTTCCACAGATATGGTGCCCAGGCTGCGGTCATGGAACCATTACAAGATCGATAGCATTGGCTATAGAAAAAGCTGGTCTTGATAAAGATAAAGTATGCATCGTTTCAGGCATTGGCTGTTCATCAAGAGCACCGGGATATCTTGATTTCAATACACTTCATACCACTCATGGACGTGCCTTGGCATTTGCTACAGGAATAAAAATGGCAAAGCCGGACACTAAGGTAATAGTAATAATGGGTGACGGCGATGCAACTGCTATAGGCGGAAACCACTTTATACATGCTTGCAGGAGGAATATCGGCATTACAGCGATTATTTACAATAATAATATATATGGAATGACAGGTGGCCAGTACTCTCCCACAACTCCTAAGTTTGACAAGGGAACCACAGCTCCATACGGAAACATAGACAAGGCTTTTGACATATGCAACCTGGCAGCATCAGCAGGCGCTACTTATGTAGGAAGAGCTACTGCATACCATGCTAACCTTTTGACATCACTTGTTCAAAACGCTTTAAATAATGAAGGCTTCTCTCTTATAGAAGCAATGAGCATGTGCCCAACTTATTACGGAAGAAAGAACAAGAAGGGCAGTGCAGTAGATATGATGGAATGGCAGAAGAACAATGCAGTTAATGTCTCTGCGGCTTCAAAGTTATCTCCTCAGGCACTTGAAGGCAAATTCCTCATTGGTGAGTTTAAGAACAGTCCAGAACCAGAGTATACCAGTGAGTATCAGAAGATTGTCGATAAATTGGTGAAGGAGAGATAGTAATGGATAGATATGAGGTCAGACTTAGCGGATCCGGCGGACAGGGGTTGCTGCTGGCAGGAATAATACTTGCAGAAGGTGCTATAAACGACGGAAAGAACTCAATACAGACACAGTCTTATGGTCCTGAAGCAAGAGGCGGCGCAAGTAAATCAGAAGTTATAATATCCAGTGACTCTATTGACTTTCCGAAGGTAAGAAACTGCGACATACTTTTGGCTTTGACGCAAAAGTCTTACGAACAGTACAGCGAAGGTCTTAGAGATGACGGAATACTTATTATAGATAGCTCAGTAACTGTAGAGGCAAAGGGAAACAAAAAAATATACAGTGTGCCTATTTTGGATACAGCTGTAAAGGAACTGGGTAAGCCTATGGTTACCAACATTGTTGCACTTGGTGCAATAGTTGAGATAACAAAGGTGGTTACAAAAGATTCATTGGAGAAAGCTGTACTCGACAGAGTTCCAAAGGGTACAGAAGAGCTTAATAGGAAAGCACTTTCCCTGGGATACGACATTGCCAAAAATTCAATGCTGTAATTGGAGAGAGATGTTATGAGTGAAGTTTTAGATTTAATGAGGGTTATTCAAACGAACTTCCATAGGCTGAGCAAAGGGCAAAAGATAATTGCCCAATACATAATGAATAATTATGACAAAGCAGCATTTATGACTGCTGCAAAGCTTGGCGAAAAAGTTGGAGTAAGTGAGTCCACTGTGGTGAGGTTTGCAAATGCAATAGGATATATAGGCTATCCCCAACTGCAGAAGCAGCTGCAGGAAATGGTAAAGACCAAGCTTACTACTGTGCAAAGAATTGAAATGAGTTCTGACTATACAAATAAAGACAGCGTTCTAAAGAATATACTGAAGTCAGATATGGAAAATATACGGGCTACCATGGAAGAAATCGACAATGTAAGCTTTGAGCGAGCTGTGGAAAGCATATCAGAAGCAAAGAGCATTTATATCATTGGCTTGAGAAGTTCTACTGCACTTTCTGAATTCTTAGGCTTTTACCTTAACCTCATTAGAGATAATGTTCATGTTGTAACATATACAATAGGAGATATATTTGAGCAGCTATTTAGAATAAATGAAAATGATCTTGTCATTGCAATAGGTTTTCCGAGATACTCCGCCAGAACGGTAAAGGCCTTGGAGTATGTGAAATTAAGGAAGGCCAAGACTATTGCAGTAACGGACAGCATGCTTTCTCCACTGTGCTCATACGCTGATTATACTCTTATTGCAAAGAGTAACATGGAGTCCTTTGTAGACTCAATTGTAGCACCTATGAGTGTACTGAACGCACTTATAGTAGCTGTTGGCATAAAGGAGAAGCAGAATATATCAACCTCCTTTGCAAGCCTTGAGGAGATATGGAATAAATACAATATATTTTCAGTGGACAAGGATGAATAAGTAATACATTATCGAAATCCTGCTTTGTATAAAGCAGGATTTTTTTCGTTAATATGTGTTATAATAATATGGAAAATTGAGGGGGGATTCAATGACAAGGCTTTATCTCGTAAGACACGGTGAAACTGAGTGGAATAAAGCAAGCAAGGTACAGGGCAGAACTGACATAGAGCTCAGTTGTGAAGGTATAAAGCAGGCGCAGCTTCTTGCAGAAAGACTTGCAAGGGAGAATATAGATTACATATACTCCAGCAGCTTAAAAAGGGCCTTAAAAACAGCTGAGATAATAGCTGACTACAAAAGCTGCGGCATTGTTAAATCAGAAGAATATCATGAGATTTGCCTAGGTCCATGGGAAGGCATGACAATAAACGAAATACGGGAAAAATACAGCGAGCATTTCAGGGTTTACAAAGAAGATCCTGCTAATTTCAAGCTGCCGGGTGCAGAAACCTTCATGAATCTTACTGAACGCACATATAACGCTATTATTGAAATAGTAAGGAAACACAAGGGGAGCAATATACTTCTGGTATCTCATGGTACGGCTATTAAGGCTGCCATAATCAGGATATTGGGAATAGACATTGTAAACTATACAAAATTCAGAATTGATAACGTTTCTATATCTATAATAGACTTTCCGGAGGATATGCCGGAAAAGCCTGTAGTATTATGTTTGAATGATACCAGCCACTTGAAGGAAGCTTAAGTGGAACAGCAGGAAAGGATGATTTGTTTGAAATACGATGTGGTAGTCATTGGGGGAGGCCCTGCGGGAATGATAGCTGCAGGTACAGCTGCTTCAATGGGCAGAAAGACCATACTCATAGAAAAGAATGAGAAGCTTGGGAAAAAGCTGTTTATTACCGGAAAAGGAAGATGTAATGTAACTAACTCAGCTGATTTTGATGAATTCATGAAGAACATACCTAAGAATTCTAAATTTTTTTACAGCTCATTTAATGGTTTTTCAAATAATGACTTAATTGGATTATTGGAGGCTCTTGGACTTAAGGTCAAGGTGGAGAGAGGCGGCAGGGTCTTTCCGGAATCGGATAAATCAAGCGATGTAATAAAAGCTTTTGAACGATATATGAGCAAATACAAGGTTGAGGTAAAGCTTAACAGCAAGGTATCGAGCATCAGGCAGGAGGACGGCATAATAAGCGGAGTCCAGCTTAGCAATGGAGAGCTCTTAGAATGCAGCTCTGTCATTATATGTACAGGCGGGGTATCTTACCCTCAAACAGGATCAACTGGTGACGGGTATGAAATAGCCAGAAGGGCAGGGCATAGTATAACCGAGCTTATGCCTTCGCTGGTGCCGCTTGTTGCAGGAGAAGCATTTATCAAGGATTTGCAGGGGCTTTCCCTAAAGAATGTGGCAATTAAGGCTATTGCTGATGGAAAGATTCTATATGAGGACTTCGGAGAAATGATTTTCACACATTATGGGTTATCCGGTCCTATCATACTATCTGCAAGCTTTTATGTTTCGGATTATCTTCGCAAGAAAAAGGAAATCAAGATATCAATAGATCTTAAACCGGCTCTTTCTGAAGAAGAACTTGATAAGAGGATAATCCGGGATTTTGAAAAGAACACCAACAAGCAGTTCAAGAACTCTCTTGATGAGTTGTTTCCCCAAAAGCTGATACCCGTTATTATTACACTTTCGGGAATTGATGAATCGAAAGAAGTGCATCAGATTACAAAACTGGAGAGAAAAGCCTTTGTTAAGCTGATAAAGGGCTTTACTGTCACTATATCCGGCACAAGGCCTATTGAAGAGGCCATAGTTACCACCGGTGGCATCAATTTGAAGGAAATTAGTCCAAAGACAATGGAATCAAAGCTTGTTAAAGGATTGTATTTTGCAGGCGAGATAATCGACCTTGACGCTTTTACAGGAGGCTTTAACCTGCAAATCGCATTTTCCACAGGTTATGCCGCAGGTTTAAACGCATAGTGCTTTTTAACACAACCGATCTCATGAATTCAAGTGTTAAAAAGGCACTTCATCTGTCTGGTGCCTCGCCTGCCCTAGAAGTGATAAACTTTATGAGGCACCATTTGTATAAACACCTCCCTAAATAGGAATTATCTAGATATAGCGCAATAGAATATACGCGTTATATCCATAGAGATTTGAAGGAGGAATACAATTGAACGATGGCTTTAATAGCTGGTGGAGCAGGATTAATACAATAATAAGCAAGGGGCTTGTTTTACTTTTTACCGCGCTTATTTTATCCCAGTTCCTGCTTATGAACCATACAGTAAAAACTTTTATAAGCAGGACGGATAAGCTGGAGGGGAAATCCATAGCCGACAGCCAGTTATTCATAAAAAGGGGAGAAATAGAGATTTCAATTGAGAGTGATTTATCTCTAATTCCATATTCAAGGCCTCTGGTATTTTATGTTAATGGAGTCGAAGCTGCATCTACTGCAGGCAAATCCATTAAGCTTCAGGTAAAGGACAGTGATGTAATAGAGGTTAGTGGTGAGGAATACAACGAAATAGTAATACTAAGAGTTACGTCAGTATCGGAAGATATCATAGTGCCAGAGCTCGGGAAACTCATTTATGTGAATAATAATCTTGTGATGATTGACCGTGTAAGGCTGAAGTAACCCGTCCAAGTCAAAAGCTTTTATTTTGAGGAGTATTCTGGTAAAATATAATATGTCAGCGCACAAATAAACGCAACAAAAGATGTTTAGGGGGATACCCATGATGGATTTTAAAGTCATAGCTATAGACGGGCCTGCAGGAGCAGGTAAGAGTACCATAGCAAAAAAGCTTGCCGACAGGATTGGATACACCTACATTGACTCAGGCGCAATGTACAGGGCACTTACATTGAAGGTGCTGAGGGAAGATATTCCGCTGAAGGAACTGGACAGCATTATAAGCTTGGCGGTTAAAACAGATATAGACTTTAGGAATAACAGCATCTATCTTGATGGAATACTTGCAGATGCAGAGATAAGGGAAGAGAACGTAAGTAGGAATGTATCCTATATAGCAGCTATACCTGAGGTTAGAAAGCTGATGGTAAAGCTTCAGAGGAGAATTTCAAAAAATAAGAATGTTGTAATGGATGGTCGTGATGTGGGAACAGTTATATTTCCTTCTGCCTATATCAAATTATACGTAACTGCTTCTGTAGATGAAAGAGCCGCAAGAAGATATAATGAGTTGAAGCAGAAGGGTTTTACTGCTGAAATCCAAGATATAAAAATGCAGATAGAAAAAAGAGACTTTATCGACTCTACCAGAGAGGATTCGCCTCTGGCTGTGGCAGATGATGCAGTAATAATAGATACTACAGGAGAAAGTGTAGAAGAAATCCTTGGTGATATTATTTCAATTATTGAGTCAAGAGGGGGAGGTATAAATGCTGTATAGCTTTGCCAGGGTATTATTAGTACCGATATTCTTATTCTTTTATAATTATAGAGTAATAGGAAGAGATAATGTCCCAAAGGATGGGGGCTATATCGTCTGTGCAAATCATGTAAGTGCTATTGATCCAATACTCGTAGGTGTTTCACTTCGAAGAAGAATGTATTTCATGGCCAAGTCTGAATTATTCAAAAATGTATTTTTGGGAACTCTATTGAATTGGATTAGTGTATTTCCAGTTAAAAGAGGGGAAGCCGATATCGGAAGCATAAAAACATCACTTAAGCTTTTGAAAAGTGGAAAGATACTTGGACTTTTTCCGGAGGGTACAAGGAATAAGACTGGTGGGGTAGTGGCTGAGCCAGGTATCGCAATGCTTGCAGTAAAGTCACAGGTTCCCGTTTTACCAGTTGCAATTATAAGCAGTTATAAATTTTTTAAGAGAACAAAGGTTATAATAGGGAAACCCATAGAGCTTACTGAATACCATGGAAAAAAGCTTTTAAATGAAGATTATCTTAAAATAAGTCTTGATATAATGAATATTATTAATGATCTTAAGAGGGAAAAGCAAAATGAAATTGATTCTTGATGAAAACGCCGGCTTCTGCTTTGGAGTAAAGAATGCCGTGGATAAAGCCTTCAAGGAAGTAGATAATAAGAGAGATAGAAAGATTTTCACGTACGGACCGCTTATTCATAACAATCAGGTTATAAACAAGCTTAAAGAATGTGGAGTCCAATCAATAAATGAGATTGATGAGATAACAAACGAGGAAGCAGAGCTGATAATCCGTTCTCATGGAATAGCTGAAGAAAAATATAGGATGTTCGAGGAAAAGGGTTTTAAGTATATTGATTGCACTTGTCCCTATGTCTCGGCTATACATAAAAAAGTAAAAGATTATTATCAAAAAGGATATAAAATATTCATTATTGGAGATAAAGACCATCCTGAAGTCATTGGAACCAACGGATGGTGCGGTTATTCAGCACACATCCTGGATGATGAAAAAGTAGTAGACAAACTCCCTATATATGATAAAATATGTGTAGTTGCACAAACTACAATTACAAAAAGAATTTGGGACAGCGTAGTGGATGCAATTCAGAAAAAGTATAAAGACGCAATAATATTTAATACAATTTGCAGCGCAACTGAGAAAAGGCAGGAATCAGCAGAACAGCTTTCGAAGGAAGTAGATTGCATGCTAGTAATCGGAAGCAAAGAAAGTTCGAATACGAATAAGCTTTACCATACATGCAAAGAAAACTGTGAAAATGCTTATCATATTGAGAATGCAGAGGATTTGCCGTTAGATGCGTTGAAGAAATTCATGAAGGTTGGAATAACAGCGGGTGCATCCACACCTGATTGGGTAATTAAGGAGGTTATCGGAAAGATGCAAGAGATTAACGACAACATGATTGAGAATCAGGAAAGTACCATCGAGAATCACGAAGGTATGATCGAGAATCAGGAAACTATGATGGAAGAGTATGAGAAGACCATGAAGAGTGTTTACGCAGGTGACACTGTAAAGGGAACCGTAATCATGGTTACGGATAATGAGGTCATGGTCAATATTGGATATAAATCCGACGGTATAATAAAGAAGGAAGACTACACCTGGGAGCCTGACGTTAACTTGAAAGACCTTGTAAAAGCAGGGGATGAAATAGAAGTAGTCGTTGTTAACATTAATGATGGTGAAGGAAATGTAGTGCTCTCAAAGAAACTTTTTGATGCAGAGAAGAATTGGCATAAGATTGAAGCTGCATTTAACGAAAAGACACCTATTGAAGGTATAGTTAGGGAAATAGTAAGAGGCGGCGCGATAGTTGAACTTATGGGAATAAGAGGGTTCATGCCCGCATCTCATTTTGACATAAGATACTCAGAAGATCTTAGCGGCTATGTAAATACCAGGGTAACTGTAAATGTTATAGAATATGACCCTGAAAAGAGGAAGGTTGTTGTTTCAAGAAAGCTCCTCTTAAAGAAAGAGCAAGAGATAAAGGAAAAGGCAGTATGGGAGACTATTGAAGCAGGACAGAGATTAACCGGAGAGGTTAAGAGACTCACTGACTTTGGAGCGTTTGTAGATATCGGTGGAGTAGATGGCCTCATACACATATCTGAATTGTCATGGTCCAGGGTTAAGCATCCTTCTGAGGTTGTTAAACCAGGAAACAAGGTAGAGGTGGTTGTATTGTCAGTTGACAAGGATAAGAGGAAAATTTCCCTTGGGCTTAAACAGACATTGCCTGAGCCTTGGACTGCTGCCGGAGACAAGTATAAAGTCGGTGACATTGTAGAAGTGAAAGTATTAAGGTTCTCGAACTTCGGAGCCTTTGTAGAGCTCGAACCGGGCATAGATGGTCTCGTTCACATTTCACAGATATCTGATAAGAGAATTTCTAAGCCAGCAGATGTACTGAATATCGGCGAAACTGTTAAAGCAAAGATAATAGACCTAAAACCTGAAGAAAAGAAAATAAGCTTAAGCATCAAAGAGCTTATAGAAACAACAGAAGAGTAAAAGCAGAATCCTTCTTTATATAAAGGAGGATTTTTCTATGTTTAAATTTGATGTCAATAAGTTCAGTCCCCAAGGTGTCAGTGAAGTTATGTATTTTTTTAATTTCCATGTATAATTCTATTAATATTGTCAACAATAATATTGACCTCACAAAATACATTGAGACCCCCTTTACATTATATTTTCGTGATATGTAAAAATATCACGACTTTTTTTTCTTTTTGCATTATGATAGAATTAAATGTAAATAAGCAGAATTAATTGTCGTAAGAATGCATCACATTAAAATATTGCTTAAGGAGAAATGTAATGCTTACAAACTATGAAGGATTCAAAGAAAAAATTCTAAAGCTTACAAAGATTGACCTTTCCAGCTATAAGGAACGTCAGATGAGAAGAAGGATAGATTCGCTTATCAGGAGGAACAATTATGACGATTATGATGAGTACTACAAAGCGCTGACGCAGAATACAAAGCTTTATAATGAGTTTATTAATTACCTAACTATAAATGTATCTGAATTTTACAGAAATCCTGCACAGTGGGAGATGCTGGAAAAAGAAATAATGCCCAGCATAATGAAGCTTAATAAAAAGCCCAAAATCTGGAGCGCTGCATGCTCCACGGGAGAAGAGCCTTATTCCCTCGCCATGATGATGAGCAGGTTCGTGGACTTGAGCAATTTGAAAATAATAGCCACAGACATTGATGATGGTGCTGTTACCAAGGCAAAGAATGGCATGTATGTGCCCAAAAGCCTTGTGAATCTTCCTAAGGATTTCGTAAGCAACTACTTCACGAAGGTTGGGGAGAATTATAAGATAAGCGACAAGGTTAAGAACTGTATTGAGTTTAAGCATCATAACCTGCTTCTGGATAGTTATCCGGATAACTGCGACCTTATAGTATGCAGAAATGTGATGATTTACTTTACAGAAGAAGCAAAAGCACTGATGTACAATAAGTTCAGGGACTCATTGAACAGCAATGGAGTACTGTTTGTAGGCAGTACAGAGCAGATAATACTTCCCCAGAGATATAAGCTGGAACCTGTAAAGACATTCTTCTATAAAAGAAGTGTACAAGCATAAAAGGGACGGAAACCACTGAAGACACGGATGTTGCACGGATTTACACGGAAAGTTTATAATTGTTTTAGATAATAACGAGGTTATCGATATACGCGGTTTTATCGATGGCCTTTTTATTTCTATATTAATAATCCCGCCGTGTATTCAGTGAATTTCAGTGTGTTCCGTGGTTTTCGTACCCTTTTCAAAAATAAAAAAACGCAGTTCTCACTACGTTAAGTTCTCTAAATGGTGCCTTGGGGCGGAATCGAACCACCGACACGAGGATTTTCAGTCCTCTGCTCTACCGACTGAGCTACCAAGGCATTATGGTGGGCCTTCAGGGACTCGAACCCCGGACCAACCGGTTATGAGCCGGTTGCTCTAACCAACTGAGCTAAAGGCCCAAATGCGGCAACGAATATTATTATATATTAAAACTTGCTTTTAGTCAACATAAAAAGATATAATTAATAAAAAAATTATTCGCAGCAGCAAGCTTTAATCAATAATAAATTCAAAATCAAATTATATATTATGAAGCTTCAAAATATAATATACTATACGTTTTGCGAAATACCCTTTGCTTTGTCCCATCGAATTTCGCAAAAAGTTTCCTTAGCATTATTGAATTCGCACTTTGCCCAATTTATATTCTTTAGTGCGTTCAATTTTTACGTTTTGTGAGTACCTATTGTTGATTGGAGTGGATATAATGCAGACAAGGTTAGAAAGCAAATTCACCTCGAATATCACCCATGATGAAAGTTTAATGCTTGCTGAAGTGTTGAAGCATTATGACCTGAATATTGAACAAGTGGACAAAGTAAGAAGTGCATTCAAGGTTTTCTCTGACAAAGGGATATTTTGCCTGAAACGTGTTAGTCACGGCTATGTAAAAGCTAAAAAAAGTTTTTATATAATGATGCACCTTAAGGAAAGAGGAAGCGAAAACATCGTAGATTATTATTACACTAAAGATGGAAAGGCTTTTATAAAGCGCAAGGATGCAGCCTTCTATCTTACTTACTGGATTGACGGCAGGGAAACAAGCTTTTCGTCTATAGATGAGATATTGAGATGTTCTGAATTATTGTCCAATTTTCATAATCAAGCAAAAGGCTTTGAAGCGCCAAGGCATGTAAAAATCAAGTCTCATACGAGCAAGTGGAAAAAGACCTTTACGAAATGCAGGAATGAATTGGGTAAATTCAAGGAATTTATCGACAAGCTTAAACTAAAAGCAGAGTTAGATTATACATATAGAAGCAGTATTGACTTTTTCCGGAAAGAAGCAGAGCTAGCCATAAGAATTCTAGACCACAGCAGATACAATGAGCTTTGCGATTACTACATAAATGAGCGATATGTATGCCATGACAGTTATTATTATCAAAACATATTGATTGACAATGACGACAGATTATTTATCGTTGACTTGGAATCCAGCCAATATGATATCCCGGTGAGTGACCTGGGAAAGTTTATTCGAAGGATACTATCAAAGAAAAAGTTCAGATGGGATTTTGATTTATGCAGAAAAATAATTGAAAGCTATAGCAAAGTGCGTCCAATGACGAAGGCGGAATATGAAATACTTTTAGCACTGCTTATTTTTCCTCATAAGTTCTGGAAATTGGGTAAAAAAAGATATGTAAAGAGCAAGAAATGGAACGAGGATAAGTACAGGAAAAAGCTTCGCAGGCTGCTTCGAGAGAGAGAATACAAGAGGGAGTTTATATATTGCTATATCAATTTTTATAATTTGGAAATCGATTATGACCCGGAAATAATTGAATTGTGATAAATATAAAACAAAAAGGCTTCATCGAAGCCTTTAATTTTTCGTTTAAGTGGTCGGGGCGACAGGATTTGAACCTGCGACCTCTTGGTCCCGAACCAAGCACGCTACCAAACTGCGCTACGCCCCGAGGATAACAATATAAATGATATAACGAAAAGCCTTTATTGTCAATAGGATTTGCTTACAAAAAAGTCCGCGAATAAAGGGGAAAAGATAGTTTTTGTAGAATATATTATTTACTATTATGTATGCATTTATAATAATTTCGGAGGTGCTATATGAAGCTTACTTTTTGTGGTGCAGCAGGTACTGTCACTGGATCGTGCCATCTTCTGGAGATGGAGAATAATAAAATACTTTTAGATAACGGCATGTTCCAAGGTGGAAGTGAAGCTGATGAAATGAATTATGAACAATTCAGATTCAACCCATCAGAAATTGATATTTTGATACTTTCTCATGCACATATTGACCACAGTGGAAGGGTACCACAGCTGGTGAAACGAGGTTTCAAGGGCAAAATAATAACTTCCTTCCCGACTTTTGAGCTCTGCAAAATAATGCTTCCGGATAGTGCATTCATACAGGAGTCCGAAGCAGAATGGCAAAATAGAAAGAGACAAAGAGCAGGTAAAGGAATAGTAGAACCTATATACACTGTGAAGGATGCAGAGGAATCATTGAAGCTGTTTCAGCCAGTAGAATATAAAAAACTTACTGAGCTTGGTCCGAATATCACAGTACGGTTCATGGATGCAGGACATATTCTAGGGTCTTCTATAATTGAGATGTGGGTAAGAGAAAACGGCGAGGAGTTCAAGATAGTATTTTCTGGAGATCTTGGGAATAAAAATGCACCTATAATTAAAGACCCTACTATAATAGAGGATGCTGACTATGTAATAATGGAATCTACTTATGGGGACAGACTTCATAAGGATGCTCAAAACAAGAATTTGCTTTTACAGGATATTATTACGGAAACGCTGAAGAGGAAAGGCAATGTGGTTATTCCATCTTTTGCTATAGAAAGAACTCAGGAAATATTGTATGTTCTTAATATGCTCAAGGAAGCAAAGGATTCCAACATAAGGAATGTTCCAGTATATGTCGACAGTCCTTTAGCAATTAATGCGACTAAAATATTCCAAACCTCCTTGCCATATATGGATGAGGAAGCTCAAAAACTCATCAAAGCTGGAGATAATCCCTTCGAATTCTCCAACTTGATCTTCACACAGACTGCTGATGAGTCTAAAGCGATAAACTTTAACAAGAGCAGCAGCATCATAATATCTGCCAGTGGCATGTGTGAAGCAGGGAGAATAAAGCATCACCTAAAGCATAATCTTTGGCGTGAAGACTCAAGTGTTGTGTTTGTCGGCTATCAGGCGAAGAACACCTTAGGCAGAAGAATTAGGGATGGAGAAAAGACTGTAAAGATTTTCGGCGAGGAAATTGGAGTCAAGTGTAAGATATATTCTATCGAAGGATTTTCAGGTCATGCAGATCAGAAGGGCCTTTTAGAATGGATTGGTGCATTTAAGAAAAAACCTGCAAAGGTATTTTTGGTACACGGAGAAGAAGAAGCATTAAAAGAGCTTTCAAGGAGAATTGAGACTGACTTTGGGATATCGAATGAAATCGCACAGCTGGGACAAACAATAGAGTTGACTGCTACAACACATAGGCAAGTTGTCGTGGATAGATCTGCCAATCAAAAGGAAGGCTTGAAAAATTCAGTATCTGGTATAAGAAGAGAGTTCAATGATACATTGGATGATTTACTGCTATCGCTTTCTGATAAAGAAGATATCAAGATGGACACTTTGCTTTATACAATAGAAAAACTTCAAGCTGCATTAGCTGATGTCAAAAAGGAAATTAGTTAGCAGCCCTTTGCATATATTTTTATTGCACTCACACAATATTCTCAGGAGGGAATAATATGCTGAGTACATTTAGAAATGAAGAACTTGTCAAAGTCCAAGGAAAGATTTACCCTGTTGTTGGTGGTAGATTGAGGCTTGCTCACGACGAAAACAAAAGTTTGTCTATAGAAACCAGCGTTGTGCAATATACAGAAGAAACAACTGTGATTCAGGCTGCAGTCAAGACTGAAAAAGGAACTTTTACCGGCTTGGGCAACGCTTCGGTTAAAAGAGACAAAGTTCTTTCCAATGCTATTCTTGAATTGGCTGAAACCAGAGCTATTGCAAGGGCACTTCGCTTTGCAGGCTATGGGGTTGAGTTTACAGGCTTTGAGGAAGTAAGAGCAAGCAAGAATCAATCAGATGAGGAACAGCATGAGCAAGGTGAGGAACAGAAAAAAACAGAAGGTGCAACAAAAGCTCAAATCAATACTATTTTTGCGATAGCAAAGGATCTTAATATGTCCAATGACGATCTAAGAGATCTTATACAGGATAAGACCGGAAAAAGCTTCAGCAAGGACCTCTCAAAGAGAGATGCAAACCAGATTATCAATATACTCAAGGAAAAAGCAATAATAGAAAGCCAAGGCAGCAAGCTTATGTAGTAAATATGAATATATATGTATAAATATGCACTATATGATAGAATATATGAAGATTTTATCAAATAGTGCATATTTATGTTTACAAATAAATAATTATACAATATAATAACAGAAAGGAATTTTTCAATTTATGTAGAATCTTAATCATAATGTTTCGAAGGGTTACAAGTATTTCAACCATTAAATCATATACATATCTAACTAGTCATTTTTCTAAATATTTTATATATATTTATACAGTAGGAGCTTATGCAATTAATACAGAAGAAGGGAGGACGTTATTAATCAATAATTAAAAAATTCGAGGAGGATAATTATGAAAAAGAAAGCAATAGCATTATTACTAATTTGTTTGTTTGTTGTTTCAATTGGGTTAACAGGGTGTGGAAACAGTGCTCCAGCTGCAGCTGCTGCAGGAGACACTATCAAAGTAGGCTGGATGGGATCACTGACAGGTGACCAGGCCGTATGGGGACAGTGCGAGTTAAATACAGTGAAAATGCTTTTTGAAGAAATCAATGCAAAAGGCGGAGTTCTTGGCAAAAATCTGGAAGTAATCGGATATGACACCAAAGGTGACCCACTGGAAGCAGTTAATGTTGCAAAAAGACTTACCGGGCAGGACAAAGTTGTAGCAATATTAGGACCAAACGCAAGTGGTAATGCTATACCGATAGCACCTGTACTTGAACAGGCAAAGGTTGCAGATATAGCCACAGTTGCAACTAACCCTAAGGTTACGGTTATTGATGGAAAAGTAAAACCTTATAACTACAGAGTATGTTTCATAGACCCATATCAAGGTGCAGTAGCTGCAGGTTACGCTATTGATGTTCTTAAAGCTAAGAATGCTGCAATTCTATATGACGTTGGAGACGATTATTCCCAGGGTCTTACACAGTTCTTTGAAGAGTATTTCGTAAAGAATGGCGGAAAAGTTGTAGTAAAAGAAGGCTTCAAGTCCGGAGACATTGACTTCAGACCGCAGCTTTCAAAAATAAAGGCTGCAAATCCTGATGTTATATTCATGCCATATTTCTTTAAGGAAGTAGCATTGAGCTCCAACCAGGCAAGAGAGCTTGGAATAACTGCAACTCTTATGGGCGGCGATGGATGGCCTTCAGAACAGCTTCTAAGTATGGCTAAGGATGCTGTAAACGGTTCTTACTTCGTAAACCACTTGGATTATGACGACCCTGATGTTCAGGACTTCAAGACCAGATACAAGACTAAGTACAGCAAGGATGTTGAGCTTAACGGTTACCTAGTGCATGATGCAGTTCTCATGCTTGAAGATGCTATAAAGAGCGCAGGGGAAGCGAACTCAGAAAAGATAGCTAAGGCGCTTGAGACTTCAGATATAAAGGGTATCACAGGTAAGATAAAGATAGGCAAGGATACACACAACCCTGAAGGCAAAGACGCAGCTATCATAAAGATAGTTGATGGCAAGTACGTATTCCAGCAGAAGTTTGCTGCACAATAAATACAACTGTAAGGAAGGCAACACAAACTAAGTGAATATAGAGCAGAAGGTCAAACCCTTCTGCTCTATATATATCGAGGAGAGGAAGAAAAATGACTCAGTTCTTGCAACAATTAATAAACGGTCTTTCCATAGGCAGTGTCTATGCATTGATGGCCGTGGGCTACTCTCTGGTTTACAGTATTATGAACTTCAGTAATTTTGCTCACGGCGGGGTAATAATGTTTGGTGCGTACTTTGGTTTCTTTTTTCTTACCCTTTATCATTTCCCTTTCCCTTTGGCTTTTATTGCATCTGCCGTATGCACTGCAATCTTGGCACTGGTTATTGAGAGAGTAGCCTATAAACCTCTGAGAGAAAGACGGGCACCATTTTTATATTTCATCATTTCTGCCATGGGTGCATCAATATTTCTGGAGAACTTGGTAATAGCCATTCCGGCCATTGGCCCGACCTTTAGGACCTACCCGGAGATATTCAGCAAGCAGCCCTTTAAAATAGGTGAGCTGGCAATTGGAAAGCTTGATACTATGATGTTCATGGTATCTGCAATATGTCTGATATTATTGATTTATATTATAGAGCATACAAAAATAGGCAAGGCAATACAGGCTACTTCCTACAATGTCAAAGCAAGTGCCTTAATGGGTGTCAATACTGACCTAATAATAGTTACGGTATTCGTTATGGGTGGATTCCTTGCGGGTATTGCAGGGGTGCTTTTTGGAATGAAATACACAGTATATCCGCAAATAGGTTTTATAACATTAAAATCCTTTATAGCTGCTGTTTTTGGCGGACTGGGAAGCCTGCAAGGAGCAGTAATAGGCTCTGTACTTCTTGGTATCATAGAAACCTTCACATCAGGGTATCTTTCATCCCAGTATAGGGATCTTATTGCATTTGCTCTTTTGATCACAGTTTTGGTAGTCAGGCCTATGGGACTCATGGGCAAGGTTACCGAGGATAAGGCATAAGGGGGTAAGGATATGAATAACGAATATGTAATAGGCATACTTACATTGGCAGGAATAAACCTTATGACTGTACTCGGATTATCACTGCTCACAGGGTTTACGGGACTGTTCTCCTTTGGACATGCGGGGTTCATGGCAATTGGCGGCTATACTACAGCAATGATGACAGTCAATTTTCATTGGCCCTTCATACCTGCGCTTATGGTTGGGGGACTTGCTGCTGCATTAGCGAGTGCATTAATAGGCAGAGCAACCTTGAACCTCAAGGGTGACTACTTTTGTATAGCAACCTTGGGATTCGGCGAGGCAATAAGACTTGTGCTGGACAATGTGCAGTATTTCGGCGGCGCAAGAGGCTGGCCTGGAATACCTTATTATACGAATATTTGGAATGTGCTTGGAATCAATATAGTAGCAATAATAGTACTCGCTAATCTAATACATTCGAGGCACGGCAGAAATATGATTGCTATTAGGGAAGAAGAACTCGCTTCACAGATAGTAGGCATCAATGTGTTTAAATATAAAATGATCGCGCTTATGATTAGTGCAGGCTATGCTGGTATTGCAGGAGGATTGCTGGGGCATTACATGACCTTCCTTCAGCCTAAGATGTTCAGTCTTGCAAAATCCACAGAGCTGACTATTATAGTTATATTCGGAGGACTTGGAAGCATATCGGGAAGCGTGCTGGGCGCACTGGTGCTTACATCACTGCCTGAAATACTCAGGGCTTTTTCCCAGTGGAGGCTTGTATTTTACGGTTTGGCAGTAATTTTCATTATGATTTCCAGACCTGAAGGATTGATGGGCGGTTATGAGCTAACTCCGTCCAGTATGAAAAAACTATACAACAGCCTTATATCCAGGCGCAAGGATAAGCTTTTGGACGCGGGAGGAGGTAAGTGATATGAGCATACTTGAACTTAAAGGACTGACCAAAACCTTTGGAGGCCTTACCGCTGTTGGAGATGTGAACTTTAGTGTAAATAAAGACAGCATCACAGGACTCATAGGACCTAATGGTGCCGGCAAGACTACAATTTTCAACCTGATAACCGGCGTATATAAGGTTACGAGCGGAAATGTAATATTTGAAGGTAAGGATATCACACGCAAGGAGCCTTATTTGATAGCCGAATCAGGCATAACAAGAACCTTCCAGAACATCAGGCTTTTCAAAAAGCTGTCTGTTTATGATAACGTATTTACAGCATGCCATTACAACGCCAATTATTCGATATTGGACTCTGTGCTAAGGCTGCCTAAATTCAGAAAACAGGAAAAGCAATTAAAGGAACAAGCTTCAGAGCTTATTGATATAATGGGTCTTGGAAGCAGAAAGGACCTCGTTGCCAACAATCTGCCCTACGGGCTTCAGAGAAGACTGGAAATAGCGAGGGCGCTGGCACTGATGCCGAAGCTGCTTCTTTTGGATGAGCCTGCTGCAGGTATGAATCCTGATGAAACTGAACAGTTAATGAAGCTCATTATAGAAATAAGAGAGAAATTCAACTTGACCATACTTATAATAGAGCATCATATGGATCTTATAATGGGTGTGTGTGAGGAAATAATGGTTCTTAATTTCGGCTGCAAGCTTGCAGAGGGTACCCCCAGTGATATACAGAACAACCACAAGGTTATTGAAGCATATTTGGGAGTGGAGGGGTAACTATGTTAAAAGTTAATAATTTGCAAGTTTACTATGGCGGCATACATGCATTAAAGGGAGTATCACTGGAAGTCAATAAAGGTGAGATAGTCACCATAATAGGTTCCAACGGTGCAGGAAAATCCACATTGCTCAATTCCGTATCAGGGTTTTTGAAGTACAAAGAAGGTGAGATAAGCTACAAGGGCAGCAAGCTGGGGAACAATCCCAGCAATATAGTGAGGATGGGAATCTGTCATGTGCCTGAGGGCAGACTCATATTTGCAAATCTTACTGTCAAAGACAACCTTATGATGGGGGCATTCTTAAGGAGTGACAAGAATGGTATAAAAGAAGACTTGGAAAAAGTATTTATTCTATTTCCGAGACTTGAGGAAAGAGAGAATCAGGCAGCTGGGACATTGAGCGGCGGTGAGCAGCAAATGCTTGCTATGGGCAGAGGACTTATGAGCAATCCTGAAATAATGCTGCTTGATGAGCCATCCCTTGGACTTGCACCTATACTTGTAAATACTGTCTTTGATATCATCGTGGATATAAGAAAGATGGGCAAAACCATTCTCCTGGTTGAGCAGAATGCATATAAGGCATTGTCCATAGCGGATAGAGCATATGTTCTGGAGCAGGGTAATATTACAGTCTCGGGATGGGCGAATGAAATAGCAGGTAATCCCAAAATACAGGAAGCCTATTTGGGGACAAAGAAATAAATTGTTGTTGAGAAGCTAAGCAGGCAGATTATACCTTAAAATAATAAAAAGACAAGGTGGCAATAAAAGAAGTGTCGCCTTGTCTTTTATTGTTATAAAATAGTTAATTATGGTATACTAAATATGAATATGGATGATGGGCAATAGGTAATAGACAATGGTCTGAATGCAGGGCTTTGGGGTTTTTAGAAGCTCATCACATGAGCAAAATAATAAAACTAGAGGTTGGATGATTATATGTCAGAAAGAAAAACAGCAGAGAAGATAGATAACAATGAGCTTTTAAGGCAAAAGCAGATTACACAAAGAATCAGAGAGAACAATGAGTTGGAACAACTGAAGACAGGTAAGCAGAAGTTTATGCATGTAATTACCTTTGGGTGCCAGCAGAACAACTCCGATTCGGAAAAAATAATGGGCATGCTTGCAGAAATGGGATATACCCATACGGAGAAGAAGGAACAAGCAGATGTAATTATAATAAATACCTGCTGTGTAAGGGAGAATGCCGAGCTAAAGCTATATGGCAATATCGGAGCCCTTAAAAAGCTTAAGGTAGACAACCCGGCACTCATTATAGGTGTGTGCGGCTGCATGATGCAGCAGGAACATGCTGTAGAGATGATAAGGAAGAAATACCGTCATGTGGATCTTGTATTCGGGACACACAACACATATAAGCTTCCGGAGCTGCTGGAACGTTCCATGGATGAGAAGTATACACTCATAGACATCCTGAACTCCGAAGGTACAATAATAGAAGATATACCTGTACTTAGAGAAGAAAAGTTTAAGGCTTGGGTTACCGTTATGTATGGGTGCAACAACTTTTGCTCATACTGCATAGTACCTCATGTAAGGGGCAGGGAGAGAAGCAGAAAGCCAGAAGATATTGTCAAGGAAATTGAGAATCTTGCTAAGGATAGCTGCAAGGAAGTGACTCTTCTTGGGCAGAATGTCAATTCCTACGGCAAGGACCTTGATATTGAATTGGATTTTGCTGACCTAATCAGGCTTGTTAACGATATAGAAGGAATCGAAAGAATAAGGTTCATGACCTCCCATCCTAAGGATATTTCAGAAAAGCTTATTCACGCCATTAGAGACTGCAGCAAGGTATGCGAGCATCTTCACCTTCCATTTCAGGCAGGGAGCAACGAAATTTTACGCAGGATGAATAGAAAGTACACAAAAGAGGAATACCTTAATAAGGTAATTAAGGTAAAACAGGAAATACCTGGAGTTGCTTTGAGCACAGATATAATTGTGGGATTTCCGGGGGAGACGGACGAGGACTTTGAAGAGACCCTTGATGTTTTACGACAGGTTGAATTTGACCAGGTGTTCATGTTTATATATTCAAGTCGAAAGGGCACTCCCGCTGCTGAAATAGAGGACCCGGCCAGCTATGAGGATAAGCACAGGAATTTTGAGAAGCTTGAAAAGCTTCAGAATGATATATCGAGAAAGATGAACGAAGCGTATCTTGGCAGAACTGTTGAAGTATTGGTGGATGGTACCAGTAAAAATGATCCATCTAAATATACAGGCAGGACAAGGACGGGAAAAGTAGTGAATTTCAGCGGTATAGACGGGATTGTTGGTAAACTTGTGAATGTTAGTATTAAAGAAATATATTCATGGTTCCTTAATGGGGAAATGGTTAATGAGGTGAAATAATTATGGCACAGTTGACGCCTATGATGCAGCAATACTTTGAAATTAAAAACCAGCATAAGGATAAAATATTATTCTTCAGGCTTGGGGACTTTTATGAGATGTTCTTCGAGGACGCACTAACCGCTTCCAAGGAGCTTGAAATTACTCTTACCGGAAGAGACTGCGGTCAGGAGGAAAAGGCTCCAATGTGCGGTATACCCTATCATGCCGCAGAGAACTATATAGCAAGACTTATTGAGAAGAACTACAAGGTGGCTATATGCGAGCAGGTGGAAGACCCTGCCCTTGCAAAAGGGATTGTACGCAGGGAGGTAATAAAGATAATAACTCCCGGTACTGTCATAGAAAGCTCAATGCTGGATGAGCGAAACAACAACTATCTGCTAAGCTTGTATTCGGACAGCAAGCATCTTGCATTATCCTATGTAGATCTTTCGACAGGAGAGTTCTACTGCACCTATGCTGATAATGGGGATGCAGCTAATATAAGGAATGAAATAACGAGGATTAATCCATCTGAGATAATTTCAAACCTAGAGCTGTCGGACATCAAAGCAGCATATTCTGCTTACAACTTATTGGACAAGAAGTATTACGATCATGAGGACTGCTCAAGGAGGCTCAAGAGACAGTTCGGAGTTTCCAGCCTTGAAGGGCTGGGTATAGACAGTGAATGTCTCTTAAGAAGCACCGGAGCAGTGCTTTTATACCTTGATGATATACAAAAGGTCCGCTTGGATAATATAAACTATATAAAGAGCTACAGCATAAGTAACTTCATGGTGCTGGACCAGAGCACCAGAAGAAACCTGGAGCTTTCTGAAACGATAAGAGGCAAATCCAAAAAGGGTGCGCTGCTTTCGGTAATTGACAGAACCTCCACAGCCATGGGAGGAAGAAAGTTAAAAGGCTGGCTTGAAAAGCCGCTTCTAAGCACTACTGAGATAAATGGC
Organism: Clostridia bacterium; assembly: GCA_035628995.1. Classification (NCBI taxonomy): domain Bacteria; kingdom Bacillati; phylum Bacillota; class Clostridia; species Clostridia bacterium. The sequence continues at coordinate 199,508 of DASPIR010000023.1, forward strand.
AGGTTGGATGCAGTAGATGAGCTCTTTAATGATTTCCTCAAAAGGGAAGAGATAAAGGAATACTTGAAAAGCATGTATGATATTGAAAGGCTGGCATCCAGGATTGCGTTGGGAAGTGCCAATGCGAAGGACCTAATAGCCTTCAGGAATTCGGTGCGCAATCTGCCGCATATTAAGAGCATGCTTTCTGGTTGTACAAGCAGTCTATTAAAGAATACTTATGATAATCTTGATATATTGGAGGATTTGTACCAGATAGTGGACAAATCAATTACTGAAGAACCGCCATTTACGCTTAAGGAAGGCAATCTCATTAAGGATGGTTATCTTCCGCAATTGGACGAAATACGCGTTGGTTCGGTAAACGGCAAGCAGTGGATTGCTGAGCTGGAACAGAAGGAAAAGGAACAGTCGGGTATTAAATCCTTGAAAATAGGCTTTAATAGGGTATTCGGCTACTATATAGATATTACAAAATCCAACTTATCCTCTGTGCCGGAGTATTTTATAAGGAAACAGACGCTTTCAAACTCTGAAAGATACATAACACCAGAGCTTAAGAAACTTGAGGATATGGTGCTTGGTGCGGAAGAAAAGCTTATAGAGCTGGAATACCAGACATTTATTGAAATAAGAAGTGATATAGCAGGGCATATAAAGAGAATACAGCAGACAGCCTCATTCCTTTCCGACCTTGACTGCATCTGCTCCTTGGCTGAAGTGTCGCAGAAATATAATTATGTTAGGCCAATAGTAAATAATGAAGATGTATTAATAATTGAAAAGGGCAGACACCCCGTGGTGGAAGCTCAGAATAGCGAACTTAAGTTCGTACCCAATGATACGCTTCTTGACAATGAAGAAAATAGGATGCTTATAATTACAGGACCCAATATGGCAGGTAAATCCACTTACATGAGGCAGGTGGCTCTTATAACCCTGATGGCTCAGATAGGCTGCTTTGTACCCGCAGCTAAGGCCGAAATCGGAGTAGTAGACCGGATATTCACCAGGGTAGGTGCTTCAGATGACCTTGCATCAGGACAGAGTACCTTCATGGTAGAGATGAGTGAGCTGGCCAATATAATAAATAATGCAACCAGCAAGAGCCTTGTAATACTTGACGAAATAGGAAGAGGAACCAGTACCTTCGATGGGTTGAGCATAGCCTGGTCGGTGGTGGAGTTTATAACTGACAAGGGAAAACTTGGAGCAAAGACCCTTTTTGCCACTCATTATCATGAGCTCACAGAGCTGGAGGACAAAATTGACGGAGTGAAGAACTACTGCGTTATGGTAGAGGAAAAAGGCAGGGATATAGTATTTCTAAGAAAAATAGCACGGGGCGGAGCCAGTGGCAGCTACGGCATACATGTGGCAAGACTTGCAGGTATACCGGAGCCTATTCTGGAAAGATCTTCAGAGATATTGTCCATACTCGAAAAGTCAGAGAAGAACAATCAGACTGATATATATGTGAGACACAAGAGAAAGAAGCCTTATATAAATGATAATGAGCCTAACCTTTTCAATTTTGCAGGATTCTCAATAGCTGATGAGCTTAAACTGCTTGATGTGGCCAATATGACGCCCATACAAGCTCTTAACAAGCTCATGGAGCTGCAGGATAAAGTTAAGGATCTATAACGAAACCTAAGAGGTGTAAAGATGGGTAAAATATATGTGCTTGATGAAGCTACCATTAATAAAATAGCAGCAGGAGAAGTAATAGAAAGACCTGCCTCCATAGTAAAGGAGCTGGCAGAGAACTCTATCGACGCAGGAGCTACTGCTATCAGCATTGAGATACAAGAGGGCGGTAAAGCCTATATAAATGTATCAGACAACGGATGCGGCATAATGAAGGAGGACATAGAACATGTGTTCTTCAGGCATGCAACCAGCAAAATAAAGTCCTCCAACGATCTTCTGGGAATACTCACCTTGGGCTTCCGGGGAGAGGCAATGGCAAGTATAGCTGCAGTATCTGAGGTAGAGCTTATGACAAAGGCAGAAGAGGATACCTCAGGCAGCCATGTAATCGTAAAGGGCGGCAAGCAGATAGATGGTACAGACATTGGCTATCCTACAGGTACCAGCGTTACAGTAAGGAATCTTTTCTTTAATACCCCTGCAAGGTTGAAGTTTCTGAAAAGTGACACTTCAGAGCAGGGTGCTATAGTTGATATTGTAGAAAAACTGGCACTTACCAATACTGGAATATCTATGAAGCTTACAGTAAACAATAAGGTTGTTCTGCACACTCCCGGGAACGGCGACCTGCTTTCGGTAATTCTCTGCATATATGGCAAAAATATTGCAAAAGCAATGCTGCCCCTTGATTATTCAAATGATATCATAAGCATAGACGGATATATAGGTAAGCCTGAGATAGCAAAGGGAAACTCAACCTATATGACCTTTTCCATAAATAAAAGGTATATAAAGAATAGAATGATGGCAGAAGCAATGAAGCAGGCTTATAAGACGCTGCTAATGAATAACCGTTATCCCTTTAGCGTTATAAACATTGATATAAAATCAGATATGATAGATGTTAATGTTCACCCAACAAAACAGGAGATAAAGTTTTCCGATGACAGGGCAATTTTCAATACTCTATATGTGGCAGTTAAGAACTGCCTAAACAGCAGCAAACTCATATTTGAAAGCTTTGAAGATAGTACTGAACCTCAGGCAGCGGCCAGTGCTCCATACCAGAACACCCGTTCTGAGGCATCGACGATATTCGAAAGAAGGACTGAATATGAGCCTGCTAAAATCAATTTTGATCAGCTATCCTTCAAAAATGAAGAAGCTTCTACTCCCAGAGTTGACAGCTTCCAAAAGCAGTTCAACTATGTTAGGAAGCCAGAACAGGAAGTAATTGAGAAAACTCAACAAAAGCTCCATACCTTGGAGCTAAATGTAATTGGACAATTGTTCGGAACATATGTTCTAGGGCAGCAGGAGGATACCTTCTATCTGATTGATCAGCACGCCGCTCATGAGAGGATAATGTTTGAAAATATCAGGGAGAAGTATAATACAAAGAGCATTTCCATGCAGGAGCTTATGATGCCTATAATAATAGAGCTGAGTCCCGCAGAGAAGCTTTTATATTCTGAGAACAGCCTGATATTCCAGAATCTCGGTTTTGAAATTGAATGGTTCGGAGAGAATACTCTTGCAATAAGAGCTATACCAATAATAATGGGAGAGCCTTGTACCGGAGAGTTCTTCAGCAACATACTTGATTCTCTGAAGGAGGCAGGAGGCATTGCGACCTCTCCTTTGGAAAAGATTATTATAAGTATGGCCTGCAAGAATGCAATAAAAGCTGGTGACAGCATTACGACCGAAGAAACCAGAGAGCTGATTGACAGACTTATGAAAACAAACCAGCCATATACATGTCCTCATGGAAGGCCTACAATAATAACAATGAGCAAGTATGAGCTTGAAAAAAAGTTCAAGAGGATAATATAGATTTTGCAGAGGTGTGGAAAATTTGACATTAGCTACTAAAGAACTGCCTAAAATATGCATACTTGCAGGACCTACTGCCGTAGGAAAGACTGACGTATCCCTGGCTTTGGCAAGGAACTTATGCGGAGAGATAATATCGGCAGACTCTGCTCAGGTTTACAGACATATGGATATAGGCACCGCAAAGCTTAAGGAAGACGAGATGCAAGGTATAAAGCACTACATGATAGATGAAGTAAATCCCGATGAAGATTTCAATGTAGCGCATTTCAGGAACAGGGCTGAAGAATATATCAGGGACATCAATGAAAGAGGAAAGCTGCCAATTATCACGGGAGGGACTGGACTTTATATTAACTCCCTCTTGGACAATCTGGATTTTACGAAATCCATATCTGACGAGGAATTCAGGAACGAAATGCAGGAGATAGCTGACAGCAAGGGCTCTGATTATGTTCATTCCATGCTGGAAAGTGTTGATCCTGCAAGCTATAATAAGCTGCACCCAAATGATCTCAGACGGGCTATCAGAGCGTTAGAGGTTTACAAGTTCACTGGCAAGCCAATATCGTATTTCCAGGAGGAATCCAAAAAACAGCCGCCAAGATATGACTTTGTTTATATAACACTTGCTATGGACAGGGAAAAGCTCTATAGCAGAATAGAACAACGAGTGGATAAAATGATGACAGAAGGGCTTGTGGAAGAAGTGGAAGGACTTCTGGGGATGGGCTACGGCAGGGACTTGACCTCTATGCAGGCACTTGGCTACAAGGAGATTGCTGATTACCTTCAAGGTACGATATCAAAGGAGGAGGCAGTGAGAGTCCTTAAAAGAGACACAAGGCACTATGCAAAAAGGCAGCTTACATGGTTCAGGAGAGATCCCCGCATATTTTGGGTTGATTCTGACAGCTTCCATAAAAGGGAAATTTTGCTGGAAAATATTATTAGGTATATTGCAGGAAAAATTTCTTTAGTATAGAATAAATATCAAGTGATTATATAATAATATAAATATAATAAAATCTGGAAATTGGATTATTTTATTTTGGAGGGGAATTGAATGAATAAAGTAAATATAAATCTGCAGGATGTATTTCTGAACCAGGTCCGCAAAGAACATATCACTATAACTATATACCTGGTTAATGGATTTCAGCTCAAGGGAAATGTAAGAGGCTTCGATAATTATACTATTGTACTGGATAACGAAGGCAAGCAGCAGCTGGTATATAAGCATGCAGTCTCAACAATAATCCCGGTAAAACCTATTAACTTCGCATTTACTGACAACAGACCTCAAGAGAACACTATTAAATAAATACATATTATAGATGCAAGCCCTTGTAGATTTACAAGGGCTTGTTTATTTGCCTTGAATTGCAAAATATGATAAAATATATTGTTAATATAAAAGAAAAATGAGGTGCCGCAATGCATTACAAAACAACAGATTACTTGATTAATAAGCTGAACATCAGCAAGAAGATAATTGACATATGTGTATCTACTGAGGATGAGGTTTCCGGTCAGTTTGAAAAAATCGACGAAATCAGGGAATTCAACCAGTACAAAGTGCTAAGCGCTATGCAGAAGAACAGGTTAAGCGACATGCATTTCAATTATTCTACTGGTTACGGTTACGGTGATGCCGGAAGAGAAACCATTGACAAGGTATATGCAGATATTTTTGGCTGTGAGGATGCTCTTGTGAGGCCTCAAATCGCCTCAGGAACCCACGCATTAGCGCTATGCCTATTTGGTGTTCTGAGACCAGGTGATGAGCTGCTTTCTGTTACTGGGAAGCCCTATGATACCCTTGAAAATATAATTGGAATTAAAAATTGCCCTCCCGGCTGCCTTAGGGATTTGGGCGTGAGCTACAACCAGATAGATCTAACCGAGGCTGGCAAAATTAACTATAGTGAAATAACAAAGAAGATAAATGATAAGACAAAGATGATACTGATACAGCGGTCACTGGGCTATTCATGGAGACCTTCGCTGACTCTGGAGGATATAGAATATACAATAAAATTCATCAAAATAATAAATCCCAATATAGTCTGTATGGTAGACAACTGCTATGGGGAGTTTCTGGACTTCAAGGAGCCTACTGAGGTAGGTGCAGACATAATAGCAGGCTCACTGATTAAAAACCCAGGGGGAAGCATTGCTCCCACTGGAGGCTATGTATGTGGTAAGGCTCACTTGGTGGAGATGGCTGCCGGCAGGCTCATTGCACCTGGTATAGGTAAGGAATGCGGTGCAACCTTGGGGATAAACAGATTGTTCTTCCAGGGATTGTTCCTTGCTCCTCATATTGTGGCTGAGGCAGTGAAGGGAGCTGTATTCTGCTCGAAGCTTTTCAATAAGCTGGGTTTTGAAGTTAACCCCGAGTATAATTCCCGCAGGAGCGATATAATCCAGGCAATTAAATTTGGCAACAGGGAAGCTCTTATCGCTTTCTGCCAGGGTATACAGAAGGGGTCGCCGGTTGATTCCTTTGTTAGCCCTGAGCCATGGGATATGCCGGGCTACAATGACCAGGTAATAATGGCTGCCGGAGGCTTTGTACAGGGAGCTTCTATTGAGCTTAGTGCTGATGCACCATTAAGACCACCCTATATTGCATATCTGCAGGGAGGGGTAACCTTCGACCATGTAAAAATCGGATTGATTTACGCTCTGCAGAACTTGACAAATAAGGGATGCATAAACCTATAGTAAGTGAATTAAGTGGTATTAATAACATCATTAGAAAGTATAATTAGTACAGCGTTCCCAATTTATTTACATTAAACTGTCATAGTGGTATAATCTAAAAATATTATAATACAGTAAAAAAATATTAAGAGGTGAATGGAATGACAAATCTTTCTGACCTTATTAAGAATGACTTGATATATGTTATCGATCCCAGGGATTATCAAAAAGAAGAGCTTGTAAGCCTCTTAAAAAATCATCCCGAAATACGCTTTGTCTCTTTAGCTGCTGCGGACCTTACCGGCAACAGTACAGATGAAAGAATTCCCATAAAGGTATTTTTTGATGATATTGAGGAATTCCTTAACGGTGCAGTCCAGACAGACGGCTCCAGTGTTGTGCTCCCTGGCATAGCTAGCTTGAACAATGGCAAGCTTGATATTGTTGCGGACAGTAATTGTTTATGGTTTATTGATTATAACTATGAAAACATTGACTATGAAACAAGCAATCCAGTAGGTACATTAAGAATACCATCCTTTCTGATGCATAATGGGAAGTATGTGGACTCCAGGTCTATTTTAGTTCGTGGAGTTGAACGCTTCAAGACTTCTGTGATGGAACTTTTGAAAAAATACCCCGGGATTTGCGGTGAGTACGGTATCAGCTGCAGCGATATACATGAGATTGTGCTCACCTCAGCTACAGAGCTGGAGTTCTGGGTAAAGACACCTAATGACAAGGCGGATGTAGAAGCATTGTCAGCATCACAGGAGCTGCAGGAATCATATTGGAAGAGAACCAAGGGCGTAGTAAGGACTTCTCTGGAGCAATCACTGCTATTAATGGGAAAATATAATCTGAACCCCGAAATGGGACATAAGGAAGTTGGCGGCATTAAAGCCAAGCTTGACGAAACAGGCAACCTTACACATATTATGGAGCAGCTGGAGATAGACTGGAAATATGACAACGCTTTGCAGGCTGCAGATAATGAAAAATGGGTCAGATACATTGTAAAGGAAGTATTCAGGAAAAACGGACTTGAGGTGACATTTCACGCAAAACCTATTGAAGGGGTTGCAGGCAATGGAGAACATACACATGTGGGAGTAGCTGCAAAGCTGAAGAATGGTAAAATGCTGAATATTTTCACTCCAGCCGATATGAAGAAAGACTTTTTAAGCTCACTGGGTTATGGAGCTCTAATGGGTCTATTGAAGAATTATGAAGTAATAAATCCTTTCATATCCTTTACAATAGATTCACTGAACAGGCTAAAGCCGGGCTTTGAAGCTCCAATATGCATAGTCAGCTCCCTAGGACATAATGTTGAAACACCCTCAAGAAACAGAACCATTCTTGCAGGTTTGGTCAGGGATATGGGCAATCCACTTGCCACAAGATTTGAGGTCAGGTCGCCTAACCCACTTACAAATACTTATCTTGCACTGGCTGCATTTTACCAGGCAATGCTGGATGGAATACAAGCTGTTTGCGAATCAGGAAAGACAATAGCTGAGCTGGAAGCAGAAATATCAAAGGATCCGGAGGCAGAAGGCTTCTATCTTGAAAAAGGCAGAGCATACAGAAGCGAAGAGAATGTATTCGAGCATTATTCCCCTGAGGAAAGAAACCGCATATTCGGAGTGCATCCTGCAACAGTGTATGAAAACATCTCCAATCTTGAAAAATACCCTGAGAAGCTGGAGGTACTGATGAATGGCGACGTATTGGATGATAAGCTTGTAAAAAGCTTCAGTACAGCTGTAACCAATAGATGGGTAGCAGAAATACTTAACAGGCAGCTGCCTGAGAATATGGATACAGTAAGAAAGTGTAAAGCTGTTCACAATGTTCAGAATGCTCACGACCTTGATATAACTTATTGGGCTCAGGTTGACCAGCTGCGTCACTATCTTATGAAGGATACCTACAACTCCAAATCCTTGTTTACCAAGATTAGAGAAGCGGCAAAAGAAAAGGATTACGAGATGTTATCACAGCTTCAGCAGGAAATGACCTTTAAAATGAGCGAACTAAAAGAGATATACAGCGATTATATGAAAAATTTGATTGATATTGAAGTATAATGGTCTAAAGCCACCCGATTTCGGGTGGCTTTCTTGTTGCAAAAGTTTCCATAAGGAATATAATTATAATAATGTACTATATGCGTATAAAAGTATAGTTGTCCGACGATTAAGGAGTGATGTTATAAATGGCGAGACAAAGCGAAAAGAAGCTAAAGAGACTTTTGGAAAAATCAGAAGAGTTATTCTGGAATTATGGCTATAATGCTGTCTCTGTAGATCAGATAGCGGCTGAAGCTGGAATAAGCAAGATGACGATATACAAACATTTTCACTCAAAAGAGGACTTGTTTATTGAAATTATGAAAAACAGTATAGATTATCACATGGATAAGATAAAGGAAATCATTAAAGAGAAATATCATACAATTGAAAAAATAGAGCAGATTTATAATTATTCCATAGGTCTAGCAAAGGAATACCCCAATATATTATTGAGGGATATAATTGAAAAAAAGAGTATCCTAGAAAAGGTTACTGCAATGAAGTTAGAGAAAGCTTTGCCCATATGGCAGTATATTTTAGAGGATGGTATGAGTAAAAAAGAAATCCGAGAGTTGGATTTGGTTTTTGTATCGGAGCTCCTCATGAACTTGCCAAGTGCGATTAAAAATCTGGATTTTTTGAGAGATAAAAGTAAAATGATGAAGTTCTATGAAAACTTTATGGATTTTATAAAATACGGTTTATTGGGCGGAATGGAGAATCAGCAGTGCGTGGCTAGAGAGGAGGGGGTAGATGATGCAGAAAAGCATACTGATGAAAGTTGAAAACATCAGCAAGAATTATAAGATGGGTGAGATAAGTGTTGATGCCCTTCAGGAAGCAAGCTTTAATGTATATGACGGAGAATTCATTGTTATACTTGGACCCAGCGGATCCGGGAAAAGTACTCTCCTAAACATTCTCGGAGGTATGGATTTGCCTTCTGAGGGAAGGGTGCTTGTCAAAGACGAAGAAATAAACAAATACAATGACAGAAAGCTGACCGCATACAGGAGAGATAAGGTAGGCTTTGTTTTTCAGTTCTATAACCTGATGGCCAATCTTACTGCAAAAGAAAACGTGGAGCTTGCCACTGAGATGTGCAAAGAGGCGTTGGATATCGATAAGGTTATGGAAGAAGTAGGACTTGAGGATAGAAAAGATCACTTTCCTTCACAAATGAGCGGCGGCGAACAGCAGCGTGTCGCAATTGCCAGAGCGGTAGCAAAGAATCCGCTTCTGCTGCTTTGTGATGAACCGACAGGAGCCCTTGACTATAAGACTGGCTTGCTGATTTTATCATTACTGCATAAAATCAACCGTCAGTTTAAGAAGACCGTTATAATAATAACGCATAATATGGCAATTGGAGATATGGCCGACCGTGTGATAAAAATGCGAAGCGGACGGATAGTAGAAATAAAAGAAAATGAGAATCCTATTCCTCCTGAAAGGATTGAATGGTGATGAAAAAGCTGGATGTCAGACTGCTGCGAATGGTAAAGCATTCAAAGGGACAGTTTATTTCAGTCACTGTGATTGTAGCTGTTGCCTTATTAATATATATAATGTTCAATATGACAACCATAAATATCGGAAATGCTGTGGAGCATTATTACGGTACTACCAATATAAGCGATTTGGAGGTTGAGCTTATAAGAATCCCCCAGACTGCTCTTTCCGATTTAAAATCAATACAGGGAATTAGTGATGTGCAAGGGCGTGTCAGCGTTGATGTGCCGCTTCAGGTAGCTGATAAGGATGAAAAGGTAAGAATCAGAATAATGTCAGTTCCTGAAGGCGGTGGAAAGATAAACAAGCTGTATGCTCCAAAGGGTGAGCTGCCGGAATTGGGTGATGACAATGTGATATTACTGGAACAATTTGCGAAGGCAAGGGGAACGAAAACAGAAGATATTATAACACCATATATCAACGGGCGAAAGCATAATCTAAAGGTTTCAGGCATTGCTTCCAGCTCGGAATTCATATATCTCATGGAGAACGAGCAGGCCCTTCTGACTGATCCTAAAAAGTTCGGGGTTGCTTACGTCAGTGAAACCTTTGCTCAATCGGTATTTGGATATAGAGGATACTATAACGAAGTGCTGATAACCTTGCAGGACCAGGATAATATCGATGATATAGCCGACCAAGTGGAAAAAAAGCTGGATAAGTATGGAGTAAAGAGAATAACCAAGCTGGAAGATCAGCCAAGCAACAATATTCTTATGCAAAAAATAGACGGAATTAAACAGATGTCTGCTTTGCTGCCGGTATTATTTCTGGTGGTTGCAGCAATCATAATATCTATTATGCTTTCAAGGATTGTCAATAATGACAGAATGGCAATAGGAGTATTGAAAGCTTTGGGATACAGCAATAATAGAATTCTTTCCCACTACACCAAATATGCCTTGGCGATTGGCCTGGTGGGTTCGGTTACAGGAATTGCAGGTGGATTGTTTTTATCAAATCCTTTAAGTCAGGTATTCGTATCATTTTTCAATATGCCTCTTGCTGGATTGCAAATTCAGTACAGCTATATTATAAGCGGTATCTTTCTTACCAGTATATTTTGCATAGTCTCAGGACTATTTGGTGCCAGAGGGATACTCAAAATAATGCCCGCTGACTCTATGCGGCCGGAAGCACCGAAAGCAGGCAAGCGAATCCTGATTGAAAGGGTAACCTTCTTCTGGAGGAGGCTTCCCTTCAGCTGGAAAATGGTCATCAGAAATATCATGAGAAATAAGAGAAGGTTTGCATTCCTGGTATTGGGTTTGGCATTGGCCTATGCAATAAATACCGTTCCATTGTACATGTCAAATGCCATGGTAACTATGTTTAAGGTTCAATACGAAGAGTATCAGAAAATGGATTATACAGTAGAGTTTTCAAAGCCGTTAAATGAAAGAGCGATAAAGGATATAAGCCATATAATTGAGGCAAGGTTAATTGAACCGAAGCTGGAGTATCCCTTTGAGCTTACGAATGGTTGGAGAAAGAAAGCAGTCGGGATCATTGGCGCGCCGCAGCAAACAGCTTTTTATAAGTTCGTGGATAGAGATAACAATGTTGTAAGCTTGCCGGATAATGGGATTTTTATTACTGAGGCACTGGCAAAAACACTCAATGTAAAAAAAGGCGAAACAATAGTAATACGAAGCTTTCTGCCTGGTAAAGACGATGTAGTGCTCGTCGTTGCCAACATAGTCAAACAGTATCTCGGGTCAAATGCCTATATGAATATCGATGTAATGGAAGAGCTGCTTTTGGAAAAGGATATGGTAACGGGGGTCAACCTTGCAACCGATGACAATCTGAAAGAGAAGCTAAAGGATGTTAAAAATATCTCTGCAGTCCGCTCCAGTGGTGATATTCAGGAATCCTTCGAGGAGTACCTTGATACCATGATTGCTGCAATAAGCGCTTACATGCTGTTCGGCGGAATCCTGGGATTTGCACTGGTATATAATGCAACCATCATAGGGATATCTGAGCGTACTAATGAATTTGCAGCTCTGCGTATTATGGGTTTCGACAAAAAGGATATCTACGGGATGATTGGCAAGGAAAACGCTATAATGGCTGGAGTTGCAATATTGGTCGGAATTCCTTTGGGCTCGGGGATGATTACTGGCATGGCCGAATCCTTTAGTTCAGAAATGATAACGCTTCCTGTCATATTAACGCCAACAATTTTTGCGCAGGCAGCCGCGGCCTCGGTCATATTTACGATAATCGCACAGCTGGCTACGCTGAGGAAGATATATAATCTAAACTTTATAGAAGCATTAAAGAGCCGCATATCTTAAGGGGGATTGAAAATGAAGAAAAAAATTATCTGGATAGTTGTAATCCTAGTATTGGCAAGTATAGTTGTTTATAAAATCAAATCAGGGGGTCAGGCAGTGTCAGTTGAATTGGCGAAGGTCTCCAAGGGCGACATTGTTGAATATGTTGAAGAAACAGGGGATCTTATGCTTGAGACTGAAACTGAAGTATATTCTACAGCAGCAGGAAGAGTAACCAAAGTGGCGAAAAATGTGGGTGAAGCAGTAAAAGCAGGAGAAACACTTGTGGAGATAGATAATGATTTGCTGCTTCAGATAAAAGCACTGAATGCTCAGAAGCTGTCAATTTCAGCTAAGTATGACGAAATCAAAAGCTCGGCGGAGGACGAGGAGATAAGAAGACTAAGTGCACAGGTACGTGCTGCAGAAGCTACATACGAGGAATCAAAAAGTGCAGCTGAAAACAATAAGGTATTATTTGAGGCAGGAGCTATAAGTCTGGACACCCTGAAGAGTTTTATTACAAAGCTGGCAGCAGCAGAAGCAAACTTGGAGACAGCTAAAAGCAACCTTGCAGCAGCTCAAAAAGGTGCATCGGAGAATGTTAGAAAGCAATATGAAGCCCAGCTTTCTGAAATACAAGCGAAAATAGAGCAGCTGGAGAAAAAATCTGAGGATATGGTTGTCAGATCACCTATAGACGGTTTGGTTATGGCTTGCGAAGTAGAGGAAGGCAATATAGTTCAGATGGGTTCGAAATTATACGAAATTGGCGGTTCAGAAGGATTGTTCCTGGAAAGTGAAATTTTGATTGAAGACATAGCAAGGGTTAAGCTGGGTTCACCTGTAATAATAGAAAATGAAGATTTAGGAATAGAGGAAATGAAGGGGACTATTAGAAAAATATATCCAAAAGCCTTTAATAAGATGTCAGAGCTTGGCATTGAGCAAAAAAGAGTCAAGGTAGAGATTGCTTTGAATGGCGCAGTTGAAGAGCTGAGACCGGGTTATGACATGACTGTAAAAATCATTACTCAAAGTAAGAAAGACACACTGCTGATAGCGGAGAAGGCAATCTTTAATTACCAAGGAAAAGATCATGTGTTTATTAATGAAAAAGGCTTGGCAAAACTCAGAGCCATTGAAAAGGGACTTGAGAGCAACGAGCAGGTTGAGGTGCTCAAAGGCTTGAACGAGGGAGAGGAAGTCCTTCTGTCGCCTGATGAGAGCTTGGAAGAAGGAGCTAGAATAAAACAATAAAGAGGCTTAAAAAGCCTCTTTTGGTTTGTATAGGTTTAGAACACTATCTTATACTCCTGAATACTCCTATAACCTTGCCCAGTATTGAAAGATCCTTGACTATTATAGGCATAAGATATGGATTCTCCGGCTGAAGTCTGAAATAATCCTTTTCTTTATAGAAGGTCTTTACAGTAGCTTCATCGTTAAGCAGTGCAACAACTATATCACCATTACTTGCTACTGACTGCTGCCTGACTATAACATAGTCACCATCGAATATACCGGCATTTATCATGCTGTCACCCTTTACTACAAGCATAAAAGCGTCACTATTCCCAATGAAATCAACAGGAACGGGGAAGGAGTCCTCAATATTCTCTTGTGCAAGTATTGGAAGACCAGCAGTCACCTTGCCTACAATCGGCAAATCAACCATTTCTTTTTTGGATGTAATTAAGCCGCTGCCATCAAGAACTTCTATAGCACGAGGCTTAGTTGGATCTCTTCGTATGTAACCTTTTCTCTCAAGCCTTTCCAAATGTCCATGCACAGTAGAAGTGGATTTCAACTCTACTGCATCGCAGATTTCTCTAACAGAAGGGGGATATCCCTTTTTATTTATTTCTTTTTTAATAAAACGCAAGACTTCCAACTGCTTTTTGCTTAAATCATCAATATTCATATTAACACTCCATTTTCTATTATATGGATTGCCTAAGCAATATTTACAAAGCCACTACAGCTCATGGTAATTATAACATATTGATTATATAATTTCAAACATATGTTCGTAATTTTGCATGTTTTTACCCGTTTAAGACAAGAAATATAGCTTAAGGGATTGAAATTACTACATTATTCACGTAATGGAAAAATTTAAAATAAATCTTGACACAGTACATATGTTCGTATAATATAGAGGTATGGAACACATGTTCGTATTGGAGGTAATAATATGAAGAGATATAGAATTAAGAGCAAAACAAGGTTTTTGGTTTCGGTAAGTCTGATTATGATTATTGCAGTATCGTCGCTATTTACATTGGTTGTAAGCGCAAAAGGCAATAATGAGGTTACATTAGTACCTGAATATGTTGAAGCCGGAGATACATTATGGAACCTGTCTGAAAATTATGCAGGAAAAATGGATATAAGGAATTATATTTCAAGAGTGATGGATATAAATGACTTGCACAGCGCAAACATAATGCCTGGAGAGCTTCTGTATTTTCCAAGCTATAAATAAAAGGTGCATATAATAATATAATTATACGCACCCTCCGGCAGCTGGTTGACTTTATTTTATAACAAGATCTTCAATATCCTTCTTTGATATCGCCATTCTAATATTATTAGTAATAATCGGCATCTTCTCCATTATAGTAACAAGCGGTTGATAAGCATTGCCTATAACAACAGTTTTTTCATCCTCTACAAGTTCACTCACACCATCGATAATAAGCTCATATCTTATTAACTTTATCTCAAAACCATTGTGGCTTGTCACTAAGGAACAAGATGCCCTTGCAAGCTCTTTGCCATATTCTATGCCGCTGAATATCAAAAGATTGTCCTCTATGCACTCAAAGTGAAATTCCGGTATTCTTCCTTTCTCGATTTCAACATAATCATATAATACATCTTGTAGACTAAGTTCATCAATAACTATTCCGTAACTTTGCGTACCTGATGCTATACTTTCAGCACACTGCATTATTTTAGCTATATTGCGGTACAGCCATTTTTCCTTATCAATTCTTTTATTAAACACCATTGTCCTCGGAACAACAACATACTTTTGATCTTTATGAAATGCTAATATTGAGAAGCCATCATATCGGCTGTCTGGTTTAACACCGAACTTTTCATAATCTTGCGGTTCATATTCATCACTCATCAACATATCAATGTAAATAGATGAGTCAAAATTTGCTAAGGTGACTTTATCAGAACTTAAATACTTAATAAAAAGTTTATTCTTGATTTCATCAGTTATCTCAATATCCTTAATTTCCTCTTTAGATTTGTCGCCTCTTCCTGATATAAAAGAGTTTGTATCTATTCTATTATTTCTTTCAATCATATCCATGGAGCTGTCAAAAAGGAGGGAGGGGTATTGATTCACAAATCGGTCTATAGTTTTTGTCTTTGTCTTTATTATATTGTCATACAGGAAGTATTCCTTCTTATCTATAAGCTTCTTAAAGATTACATCCCATTGGATGATTATCTTATCTTCCTTATTTAATAGAGGTATTCCATTTACTGTATCTAATATTCTATATAGTATTTCTCTGACCTTGCCCTTTTCAAGGTACTCATTAGTTCTTGCCAATACCTGATAGGCAATAACCATTATGTATAAAAGGGTAGTAACAAGCCAAGGGGTACTATAATCAAAATCGAATATCTTCATGAAAATGAGCTCAATAATGAGAATTACGAAATATGCTGCGAATATAAATAGATTTGTAGCTACACTAAACAATATAACACCACCTTCTAAGATAATTATTGCGTTTACATTATATTATATCGGTATATATGACTTTTTTCTTAACAATATTTACTTTCTGCTGTTTAGGCATTGTAAATATAGGAATAATTTTATTATAATATAATGAGTGATATATTTACAACCCAAGTAGAATTGATATAAATTATAATCGGAGGTATAAAATGGTTTTTAAGAAGGAATGTGTACTTAATGACAGGGAATGTGATGATTGCGGGGAATGTGATATATGTGATCTTAACCCGAATAAAATATGCGATAATTGCTGCGTTTGCATAGATAAAGATGCGGATTTCAATAGTATTGAAATAGATGAGATAATAGAAGATGATAGTATGGTAAGGGAATTGGATGATTTGGAGGACTGGAAGTATAAAGAGGATTACATAGTAGATTATAGTGATGAAGATTCATCAAAAGAAACCAGACCGGCAAATAGAAATATAAAAACCAGCGATAATTAACATAATATTAATTATGTTAATTATCCTGAATTTTACTCTTCCTCATTGGAGAGAGGATTGGATTTTACTGCATTTCTTAGTGTTTCATCATCAAGGTGGGTATATATCTGGGTAGTTGATATGTTTTCATGACCAAGAATCTGCTGAAGCGATCTAATGTCAACTTTTCCATATTTGTACATTAGAGTTGCTGCAGTGTGTCTCAGTTTATGAGGGGAGTATTTCTCAATATCAAGATTGGAAATACCTATATATTTTTTTACAAGATATTGTACCGATCTTTTACTAATCCTGCGTTTTCTTTCACTTAGGAATAATGCATTCTTATCTTTTACCTCATCGGCAGGGCGAACCTTGAGATATCTGTTTATCGCCAAAATACATGCATTGTTGAGATATACAGTCCGTTCTTTATTGCCCTTGCCGATTACAGTGAGAATATCCCCGCTTATTTTGTTAATATCTATGCCTATAAGCTCGGATAGACGAAGTCCGCAGTTTAAGAATAGAGTTATAATTGCATAATCCCTTTCTTTGTTCTCACCGTCAATGGAAGACAAAAGCAGCTTGCTTTCATCCAGGGTAAGGTAGGCAGGATGCCTGGAATTTATTTTGGGTGATTCTAGATCAACACAAGGGTTCTCCTTAATCATTTTCGTCATGTGCAAATACTTAAAGAAGGATCTTAAACAAGCTACCTTTCTTGCCCTCGCATAATTCTTATTGTCTCTCTGGTTGGCCGCGAAGGAGAGGAAGGAGTAAAAGTCTGCAAGGCTTATATTATTAATTATGTACAAATCAATATCATCAATCGGGATCTCATCGATATTCATATCAACAGCGACATAACCACGTTTGATTTTTATGAATTTAAAGAAAAGTGCAAGGTCATAACCATAAGCAGTAATTGTATTTTTGGACTTGCCACGAATGGTTTCCATGTACTCAAGGAATTCAACAGCAACAGATGGCAGTTTAATCATATTACAGACCTCCATTTGAGTTAAAATTTATCAATATTGCGCGAAATAAACATTTCGCGCAGTTACATATTCGATACAGAAGAGGTAAAATCCTTCTAACATGGCAAAATTTCTATGTTTGTTACTAAAATTATTATTTTCACGCACTCTTCTCACAAAATTCTTTCTCTTAATCATTTATCGTCTATAATTGGATACTTGTTTATTGACTCTCTCAAATTTACCTCTCTTGAATTAATCTTTTGATTTATCGCATACAAATCAGTATTTTTTATCCCTACTTCCTATATCCTCTTCATATGCACAAATCCCCATAGTAACTTTATATTACCTCAACAAAAAAAATCGCTCTAAAGCGATTTAAACGCGTCATTTATTTTGACGGTTTTGTCAACCTAGCGATACAAACACTTTGCGGGTTTCTCATAACAACAAATTAAAGATTTGCATCTGTGCTCGGAGATACAATAAAAAATGTTGAAATTTTTACACCCGCTTTTTATACGCCCTCATCGCGAAGATATATGCTACAAGCATAATTCCGACGCACCATGCAAGAGCAACCCATATATCATTACCAACCGGTTGACTAGACAATAACGCACGGGCGGCTTCCACTATTGAGGTCACTGGCTGGTTTTCGGCAAAGGCGCGAACAACCGATGGCATCGATTCGGTTGGCACAAACGCCGAGCTGATAAACGGAAGGAAGATAAGTGGGTAGGAAAAGGCACCTGCACCGTCCACCGATTTTGCGGACAGTCCGGCAATCGCCGCGATCCATGTCAAGGCCAGCGTAAACAGCGCGAGTATACCGGCCACGGCAAGCCATGACAATACTCCTGCCGACGAGCGGAAGCCCATTATGAGCGCTACGAGAATGATTACGACAACCGAAATTGCATTGGATACCAGTGAGGTCAGCACATGCCCCCACAGCGCGGCCGAACGCGCAATCGGCATGGAGTGGAACCGTTCGAAGATGCCGCTTTGCATATCCATAAACAGACGGTAAGCCGTATAGGCGATGCCGCTTGCAATTGCAATCAGCAGGATGCCGGGCAACAGGTAATTCACATAGTTATCCGTGCCGGTTTGAATCGCGCCGCCGAACACATTTAAAGTGTAATTTTAAGCTTAAAACCATCACTGCTTGATACATCAATAAGAACAAGTTTTCTGAATGACCTTTTCGCATCTATCAGCTCTTTTCTCAAGACTTTTAAATGTTCTTCTTTTAAGGGAACATTAGAATACTTTTTAATACAACTTGCTATTATTCGGATGGTAACACCATTTAACGCCCCTTTAATGGGTAAGGGAATGATAAAGCGATGTCCATTTGCCTCAATTCTAATCTTCATAATAGTCCTCCGAATCACTCAATTACAATTTCAACGTTATCGCCATTAGCACTCTTAACCTCCACTATCTTACCTATCACTCCGCTTTCCGCCATTAGTAATATCGCTTGAAAATCAATGTTTTTCAAAGCATCATTGCATGAAATCTGTGGTAATTGCATTCCGATTTCCAAAGCAACTTTTACCAATCCAAGTGGTAAATTCACTTTTACAATATCGCCCTGTTCACTGTGAACAAATACCTTTAAAAGCATCTTGTTAAAATCTTTGCGTTCTCCTTCTGAAACGACTTGAACAACTTGAGATTTTTCACCCCTTAGAAGTTCATCTACTGTGACATTAAAATAATCTGCGAGTTGAGGAAGTAAAGTAATATCTGGGCATGACAAGTCATTCTCCCACTTACTTACTGCTTGAGACGAGATGCCGCTGTACTCTGCAAGTTGGTCCTGAGTAATACCCTTTTTCTTTCTGAATTCTCCAATCCTTGAACCTAATGTATTAGCCATTTTTGATACCTGCCTTTCATTATGAAGTTGAAATAAATGTTAACTATACTTAACTCTGTACATATTATTGCATCAAATAGGTACAGATTGAATAGAGTAATCGTTGAATTATATCATCTATGAGTTGATTTATAATCTACTTTTAGTTGTTATTGCTACATAATCAAAAATTAATTGCAATAATGAATAATAAATGACCCTGTCCTTTTCCATACAGAGCCATAATGCAGGTCTCCTAAAACGTGGTAAGGATTTTGACAATCGTTGTCTTGAATTGAATTGTTTGGCATATTCTTCTCCTCCTTATATAATAGTAACCTTTGATAAATCGGCCCCAATGCCCTTGAGGGCGTTGTAGCTCAGCTTATCCATCATCGCGCCGTCAAACCTAATGCTCTTGATGGCATTGTAGTATTTCTTGGTCAGGGAAAACGGCGGTGTAAAGGACACATTTTTAAGTGTCGCGCCCTTAAACGTAACTTCATTTAGCGCCGCCTTGCCAAACTTGACGCCAATAAAGGTCTGCCCGTCAAGGCATAGCCCCCGCAAATCGGAATACTCAAAGTCCACGCCGTTGAAAATGCAATTCTCAAAAACTGTTTTTCTCAGGTCGGTCATGGTCAGCATTACGTCGGTCAGTTTTACATCGGTGAATTTTGCCCGGGTCAGCTCTGACTTGCTGAATTCGGTGCGTACAAGAATGGTTTTGTTGAAGCTCGCACCCGTAAGGTCAATGACGGACTTAAATTTTCCTTTATGCGCGGTAACACCCGCGAAATCGCTCTTTGGCAGGTTGTCGCGCTAAAGTTTGTCAGCACCTGTCGTTCTAACGAGCGGGAAAGGTTGGCGACCTCCTGCACCGTTTGCTCAATATCTCCGATGCCGTCGATGGTCATCTCAAAAGCTGTTTCGTCATCATAACCCTGATTCTTATAATCGCTCAACTTCTCCTGTAAATCATTCAATAATTCTTCTTTCAATTCATTTATCGAATGTGTACCTTCGTAGGGTGAAAATACTCCATCTAAATATCTCACTAATTTCTCATTCATTTTTATTAACACCTTCCTTTTATAATAATTGATCAAGAATACGCTTAGCGTTATCCCAATTCATTTTGTTTTCGGAATATATACTTTTTCCTCTTTCAGTAATCCTATAGTACTTCCTTCTTCCGCCCTGGCTTTCATCACCCCAATATGAGGTAACACCACCCTCGCTCTCTAACCTCTTTAGGCTCGAAAACATAGTAGATTCCTTAAGTTCATACTCACCACTGGAGTTTGAATATATCAATTTTGTTATTTGATACCCATATTTATCACCGTCCAGCAATAACCTTAAAATAATCGTATCTGTATGTCCTCTGAGTAAATCTGAGGAGATTTTATTGTCGACCATTGTATCACCTCCATAGAAATAATATACATCACACTACCACGACTGTCAAGGTATATCTATCATCGTTGTATCGTTATTGAATCTTTGCTAAAGCGTTGGAGTACATAGATTGCTTTTATTATTGACAGTTCTTGGCAGTCTGATATAATTAAATTAACAATATATGAAGAAGAAAAAATAAGGCTTCTACCTGTTGCTTGGGTAGAAGCCTTATTTTGAAGCTTACTTAATTTTGAAATGGGGGAATTCCTATGGCAAGCAGCGTTCATATTTGGCCACGTTTAATAAATTCCTTAGAGGAAATTCCGCAAAACTTCCTGAAATCTTATCAATTGGCATTAGGTGAATCAAATACATTTCCATATACCATATATCTACCAGACGACAAGCATAGTGACCGCTCAAGCAAGGAACTCATGATAAGTCTTTCTGATGATATACTTTTTATATTTGAAAAGCCGAAAACGCAAGTTCAAATAAAAACAAAGGCTCCTATATCATTTATAATATAGGAGCCTTTAGTCACTATGTTAAACTTCTATAATAATGGGTAAAATCATTGGACTTCTTTTTAATTGACTATACAGATGTTCCTTTATCGTATCCTTAACAAGGCTTTTCATTACGCTCCAGTCTTTTTTGCCGCTTTGTAAAAGAACATCATATGTCATCTTTCGCATTTGTTCAATTATTTCTTCTGATTCTCTGACATATACAAAACCTCTTGAGATAATATCAGGTTCAGCTATTATCGTACCCGTTTCTTTGTCGATACTTACTATGACAATAACCATACCATCCTGTGACAAAAGCTTCCTATCCCGCAATACTATATTTCCTACATCTCCGATGCCTAAACCATCAATGAATACTTTTCCAGAGGGTACGCTGCCGACAATCCTAGCATCTTCGCCATCCAATTCCAATACATTGCCTATATCCATAATAAAAGTATTTTCATTCGGCATACCTAGTGTAGAGATTACAAGAGCATGTTGCTTCAAATGCTTGAATTCACCGTGAACCGGCATGAAATATTTTGGCCTCACCAGGCTGTACATTAGCTTTAATTCTTCCTGGCAAGCATGCCCAGAGACATGTATATCGTCAATTGACTTATATATGACTTTGGCACCTTTTCTGACCAGTTGATTGATAACTTTCGAAACCGATTTTTCATTGCCCGGTATAGGAGTTGCCGATACCACTACCAAATCACCGGGAGCAATTTCTACCTGCCTATGTGTTGATAACGCCATTCTTGTCAATGCAGACATCGGCTCACCTTGGCTTCCTGTTGTAATGATCATTACGCTCTCGGGTCTATATCGATTTAGATCGGCAATTTCAATCAGTGTACCTTCAGGCATAGTTAAGTATCCCAGCTTTAGTGCAACATTCACTACGTTTACCATACTTCTACCGCTAAGTGCTACTTTCCGCCCCAATCTTACAGCTGCATTGATTAACTGTTGTACTCGGTGTGTATTTGATGCAAATGTAGCTACTATAATCCTGCTGTTCACATTTGTAAATATCTTTTCGAAAGCTTCTCCCACTGTCTTTTCAGACATGGTATATCCCTCACGCTCAGCATTTGTGCTGTCACTCATTAAAAGCAGAACTCCCTGCTTCCCCAATTCGGCAAAACGCGCTAAATCGATAAGGCTACCTTGTATAGGAGTGTAGTCAATCTTAAAATCCGATGTATGAACTACTATACCAACTGGTGTATGTATTGCCAAAGCTAAAGCGTCCGCAATACTATGACAGGAGTTTATAAACTCAATTTTGAATACCCCAAGCTTAACGACTTGCCCCGGCTCAACCGTTTGCAGCGTGGTTTCTGAAAGCATTCGATGCTCTTCCAGCTTGATTTCCAATATGCCTAATGCCAGCTTTGGCCCGACAACCGGAACATTCACCTCTTTCAATACATAAGGTAGTGCACCGATATGGTCCTCGTGACCATGAGTTATTACAATTCCACGAATCTTTTCTTTGTTCTTTTTCAAATAAGTTATATCTGGCATAACCAAATCGATACCCAGCATTTCGTCTTCCGGAAATGCTATTCCACAATCTACAATAACAATATCATTATCGTATTCAAATGCAGTGATGTTTTTTCCGACTTCTCCCAATCCACCGAGCGGGATTATTTTTAGTTTCTTTCTTTTAGTTGACATTCAATACCTCATCTCTTTACTTAATTAATCTTTTTATCTTCTACAGCATAGGCATTGCACCATGCCAGTTGTGAACACACATATCTTCGAACTTATATTATCAATACTACAATTCTATATTATTATTTCCATCCTAGTCAAGTTTAATATAATTTTATATGAAATAAGTACGATAGTCTTCTATTTAGGAAAACTAACGTACTTTTCGAATTTCTACATCCACAGCCTTCGTCATTGCATTGTATAAACTTATTTTTCAGCTTTAATATATGCTCCCGCATATGCACCATCTAGTAATTCCAAGACATCTCCAACCTCAATTTCAAGCAAATAATTTTTCTGCTGCAAAATTTCTAATATAACTTCCTTTGTATATACATGAACAGGTTTTATCTCAATGTGTTTAAAGCCAACCTTTTCAAGTATAGTTTTGTACTCATCGGTACTTAAAGCACCCGCTATACAGCCTACCCAGAGTTCAGCCATATTTTTGATATCCTTCGGAACATCCTTTAGGACTATAATATCAGAAATTGCTAGTCTTCCGCCTTTCTTTATAACTCTATAAGCCTCAGACAAAGCTTTCTCCTTGTCATCAGACAGGTTTATTACACAATTGGAGATTACTGCATCTACTGTATATTCATCCAGTGGAATATCTTCAATATAGCCCTTGATGAACTCAACATTTTCCACTCCCATTCTCTTTTTATTCTTATTGGCTAATTCCAGCATTTCATCAGTCATATCCAGGCCATATATCTTACCCGTGCTGCCTACATATCTGGTTGCCAATAGAACATCTATCCCCCCGCCGCTTCCAAGGTCCAGTACAGTCTCTCCCTCTTTTAACTGTGCAAGAAGCAGCGGATTTGCGCAACCTAAAGATGCATTTACAGCTTCTATCGGTAAATTCTCAAGATTTTCACCTTTATAAATGATTGAATCGTCACTAATGCTGTTGCAGCAGGATGAACCTCCACAACAGCTGCTCTTTGATTCCCTATTAACCTTTTTTGCAATTCCTCCATAGTATGACTTCACTTTTTGCTTCACATCAGAATTCATTGTCTTACTCCTTTCTAACAACACTTATTATTTTTCATTGCATCAAGCAATAACGTAAGACTCTCAACTACCTGAGTATGCTTCTCTTCCGGAATATCCTTCAACAATGACATATAGTACATATCCATATTCTTTTCAATAGCTTTGTAAATACGCAGCCCCTTTTCAGTCAGCTTCAATTTCACATAACGTCTGTCTTCTGTATCGATTTCTCTCAGGACAAGCTGCTGCTCAACTAAATTATTAATGGTTCTGCTCATAGTGCTATTATCTAAATTCAATAATTCAGCCAGTTCATTAAGTGAAATCTCTTGTGCTCTAGCAATCTCAGTTATTGCATAGCATTGTCCTATCGTAGTCCCACAGCAGGAAGCTTCAGCTTTATCAAGGAAACTCATATTTCTGATCAGCTGTCTTGCAAGCTCTCGTAGTTCACTAATATAATCTTTTTTATCCAATGTTAACCACCTCTTTTATAATTGTAACATACAATACTTGCAATATGCAACTAATAGTTTTTAATAATAGACTAATATTTATATTACTAGTCTATTATTTATTCTATTCTAAAACCTCAAGTCTGAATTTGCCATAACCTTCCACATAAAAATCAAGAAAATTTTCTTTTAATTCACTTTCCAAAACGTCTTTTGCAATATAAAAAGTAATATCGTTTATGGAAAATGCTTCAAAGCACTCGGTGCTTTCAGGTATGCCCATCAATCCAGATGGTGCTTCATAAGCCACTCATCAGCCATGTATAGTGATTCTTATGGTTACATTCATAGCGGCTCCCCTTTGCTTCACATAGTCATAAAGCCAAGGAGATACTGAGGCTTTTCGCATACTTATGCCCCCTTATATAAGGATTAAGCCTTTCCGGTTCTTATAATGTTTGCAAACTCATGCGGCAGTCCCATTTCTTCTATCGCTTTTGCAGTATTTTCGTATTCGTAATCCACTTCATATATTTCAACCTTTGCGTTCTCTCCAAATAAATCAAGTACCACATAGTTGGCCTTTGGAGTCCCTGTCTTTGGCTTGCCTGCACTGCCAGCATTCACAAGCATCTTATCACCGTACATTTTGTAATATGGCTTATGTGTATGTCCGCAGACCAGTATATCGGCTTCAAAAGCACTCATTACCTCTTCGGCTTCAGTTGAATTCTCTTTGAGATATTCATTTATCTTTCTTGGACTGCCATGAACGAACTTTATTGTCTTGACTTCAAAACTCATATCCACTTCCATTGGTAAGTTTCTCAAAAACTCTTTGTTATCTTCTCTCGTTTCGTCTATAGTCCAATTTAATGATAACCCTGCGTTTTCTGCATCCTTTTGATCAGGATAATCACAGCCGCAGACCATAAGCTCTTCTCCAACTGCTTCATCGTAGTTTCCCTTAATTGTCAATATTCTGTTTTCACGGATAGTGTCTATAACCTCATTTGGATATGTTGCATAGCCCACCAGGTCACCCAAACATAAAATTAAATCCACATTTTTATTGTCTATATCCAAGAGCACTTCGTTAAGGGCAAATATATTGCTGTGTATGTCCGCGATTACTGCTATTCTCATAGGTTTCTCCTTTGTTATTAATTCTCAGTAAACCAATGTTTAGTATTATTTGCTATCCTTACCAGTGCTAACATAACTGGAACTTCAACAAGAACACCCACAACGGTAGCTAATGCTGCACCTGATTCAAGCCCGAAAAGCGAAATGGCGACTGCCACCGCAAGTTCAAAAAAATTGCTGGCACCTATCATTCCAGCTGGAGCTGCTATATCATGCTTAAGCTTCCACGCCCTTGCCCACCCGTAGGACAGGAAGAATATAAAGAATGTCTGTATTGTCAGCGGTACAGCTATGAGAGCTATGTGAAGCGGATTGTTCAAGATAATTTTCCCTTGAAAAGAAAAAACTATAACCAATGTGAGCAGTAGGCCTATTACTGTGATATTATCAAACTTCTTTAAAAACACATTGTTGAAATAATCCAAGCCCTTGCCCTTTATTACATATTTCCTGGTAAAGTATCCCCCTGCAAGTGGAATAACAACGAACAGAATCGTTGCTATAATCAATGTATCATAAGGTACTACTACCTTGCTCACTCCCAGAAGGAATGCAACTATAGGCGTAAATGCAACTAGTATTATTAAGTCGTTGACTGCTACTTGCACCAAGGTGTAAGCCGGGTCTCCATTTGTAAGATGACTCCATACAAACACCATAGCGGTACAAGGAGCTGCGCCCAATAATACTGCTCCAGCCAGATATTCCTTGGCTAAATCAGCAGGGATCAGATTCTTGAATACCACATAGAAGAAAAAAGAGGCAATTGCATACATTGTGAATGGTTTAATAAGCCAATTGGTAACACAAGTAACTATTAAGCCTTTGGGCTTTTTAGTTGCATTTACTATGCTTGAAAAGTCTATCTTAAGCATCATAGGATAAATCATCAGCCATATGAGTATTGCTACAGGTATTGATACATTGGCATATTCAAATTTACTAAGCGTTTGCGGTACTTTGGGAAGCATCTGGCCTAGAATAACCCCGGCTGCTATACATATTGCCACCCATACCGTAAGGTACTTTGCAAAGAAACCTAGTGCGTTATTATCACTATTTTTGTTATCTTTAGTATTGCGCATTAATTACTCCCCTTATTATTATTAAAATATAGTATAGCTTCATTTTTTATTAAATTAATTTTTTTATTCTATTTTGGTGAGACTGATGAGCCCTCCATTCGTATTTTTTGAGGCTGAAGTCTGCAGGCACAACCCCCTATCATCTCATAATCTAAGTCCTTGGCAAGTGGCAATCCAGCATGGTCCCATGCCACGACCCCTCCAGCAAGACATGCAACCTCTGAATAACCATGTTCCACAAGGGATAGGGCAAATTCTTTGCTTTGATTACCAACACTATCTGCAACTATTAATAAATTATTCCTAGGTAAATTATCTATTATCTCGTTATTAGAGTCGCCAGAGAGATAAATTACTCTGGGAACATCAAATACGCGTAAATCAGTTTCATACGCAGGACGAATATCTACAATAATGGCACCGGCATTTATGTATTCAAATACTTCTCGTGGAGTAAATGAAACTATTTGAGGATTCATAATCATGACCTCTACCTTCATTAATTAAATTATTGTTATATTGGAAATTCCACTACAAAGCGTCTCTAGTTCTTTGTAGTGGAATCAGACTTTATCTTATCAATTCGATGAGCTTCTCGCCCTTTACCTCTTCGGGCATCCACTCTATCACTGCAAAATTACCCTTTGATATTTCATTCACTTTGTTAATCCACTGCACTTCATTACTTGCCTTTACTTTTAGAATAGCATTGGTTGTATTAGCTGCGTAGAAGCTTGAATTAATGACCCACCACTTACTGTGGATGCCTGCTCTATTCAGGTCACTTTGCAATCTCAAAGCTTCATAGACCGGAGTAGTTTCTGCAAGTGTTACAATAATTACTTCTGCTTCCTCTTCGTTCTTTAATTTAGGTAAAAGCTTCTTAACTGACTCTGGAATATCTCCCTGAGAACGCTGAATTTCTTTATGATACCTTTGAGTAGAATCCAAGAGCAGCAATGTATGTCCAGTCGGCGCAGTATCAATAACTACAACTTCATTATCTGAGCTATCCACTATTTCCGCAAAAGCTCTAAATACTGCAATTTCTTGGGTGCAAGGAGATCTTAAATCTTCTTCAACATAAGCCAGATCATCACCGCTCATTGTTTCTCTTGCTTTGCTTAATACTTCTTCCTTATACCTCTCAAGCTCTTCTTTTTCATCAATACTGCTCAAAGTTACACCATAACTTTCATCTAGTACAAACTTTAAATGCGCTGCCGGGTCAGTCGTTGTCAAATGCACTTTTTTTCCCTTCTCAGCTAAACCTAGAGCAATGGCAGCAGCTATCGTAGTTTTGCCAACACCACCCTTACCCATTGTGAATATTACTTTCTTACCGCTATTATATAAATCGTCAATTACAGTTTTTAGTTTAGGTATATTCTCTGTATTTAGTGTTTCATTGTTATATTTTACGTTGTTATCCTTTAAAAAGGCTCTTATATTTTCCAAGCCTGTTATATTATATGGTCTTAGAGGTATTTTATAGGTTTCAATTAATTTGAGTGCTTCAGGCATATCATTCAATGCATTCTGCTGTTTTTCGTAAATAGCATCTGAAAGAAAGTCATCATGTATCTCAAGCACACCGTTAATAATTAAAACTTGATTATTTACTCCTATATCCTGAAGCTCTTTAGATGCTCTTTCGGCTTCTTTCAGCGGTGATGGCTCAGGACGTGAAACAAGTATAAGGGTTGTTTTCTCTTCGTCAGCTAAATTGTCGACTGCGTTTTTATACACTTCCCTTTTGCTTTCAAGTCCTGAAAGCTGCCCAAGGCATGACGCGCCGTGTGTGTTTTCACTTATAAAATTGCTCCAGGCTGAAGGAAGCTGCAGCATTCTCAAGGTATGCCCTGTTGGTGCAGTATCAAATATAATATGGTTATACTCCGTTGCTGCTTTCTCATCCGTTATGAAGTTTGAGAATTCATTAAATGCAGCTATCTCAACTGTGCATGAACCAGAGAGCTGTTCCTCCATGTTTTTCAATACTGCATCCGGCAGTTTGCCGCGATAGGGTGCTATTACACCTTCCCTATACTCAGCAGCAGCCTCCACCGGATCAAAGTTTGCAACTGTTAAATTAGGAACTCCTTTTATGGGAACTCCCTTGTTATCCAGGGAGGTGTTAAAAACATCCTGAAGGTTGGACGCGGGATCGGTGCTGATCAGCATTATCTTCTTGCCTTTGTCAGCTAAGGCTACTGCCGTAGCACATGCTGCAGAGGTCTTGCCGACTCCTCCCTTCCCTGTAAAAAACAAATACTTTGTTAAGTTAAACTCTGATATATTATAATCTTTGATCAATCCTTGATCCCTCATTTCTTATTTTCAGCCACAACTGCTGCCACATCCCTTAGCTGTTCTTGCAACAGTACCCTTTAAGTATTTTTCAGTAACTCCTAAAAACTTGCAAATCTCTTCATTAGTTGGATAAGCTTTGGTTTTAACCACAGTACCATCAACCATTGAGACTGGAAGTACTTCTATTCCATTATTAATTAGCATTCTATTTATTTCTTTGCTATCAATAAAAATTTGTGGATTACTAGATAGGTTATACCTTTCAACTAGTATACCGTTGTTCTTAAGGTTGTTTATCACTGTTGAAATTCTCAACAACTCAGGGTCCACGGATGGTCCGCATACACCAGTAGAACAGCACATTGCTGGTTCGAATATTACCATTCTTTTCATATTTACACCTCCTTTACTTACACTCACATTTAGATTTATCTTTACAAATACATTCATCCGTATCTGTTATAAGATTCATAAGAAATAGAATAAGTTTATTGCAGTTGGAACTATCTAGAGAATAATAACTCCAGAGGCCTTCTTTTCTGCATTCCACAATACCACAGTCCATTAACACCTTCATATGATGCGAAAGTGTTGGCTGCGTAAAATCGAAATGCTCTAATATATTACAGGCACATCTTTCCCCACAGGATAAGATGTCTATTATTTTAAGCCTGTTGGGATCTGAAAAGGCTTTAATAATTTTTGCATTATCATCATAGTTCTGAATCATTAAATCACCTCGTACATAGATATGCATCTATATATAATATACAACAAGATTAAAACAACGTCAATATACATGTTGATAGTTAACATGGAATTAACGATTACATATATTAAGCTCTATATAGTATATGCTTTTACTGCTCAAATGCGTCACTTAAATATCAATACCCGGGATATATGTGAATCCACAGCTAGTCCACCCCTTGCCGGGTTTTTCAGCGGTAATGTTTTCAATATCCTGCTTACTTTCCACCATACTGTACAGTATAGCTTCCAATATATCTGTGGACTTCGTTTAAAATACGATCGAAGCAGTTTTGAAGTCTGTCGCTCAGTGAAAAACCATAAATAATCTCATGTGGCTCAATCCCAACAATAATGCCATCTGGAAGGCGTTTAGCACATCGCAGCATGTTTAACAAATGTACTCCATGCGCAGAATAGAGACTGTCTTCGCTTTCCTCATTTAACTCGTTTAATGGCAATATTGTAATCTCACCTGGCTGCTTCCCTGATAAAAATGCATCAATAATAATAACAAAATCAAAATCAAGAACATCTTCAATACAATAATCCACATCAGTCTCTCCGAGTATATATGTTATATTAGGGTTTGTACCAAGCTGTCTCAAGTCCTCAACAATATAAATGCCGATTGCATCATCCATCATAATCCGGCTGCCTATTCCTATAACGAGTATCTTTTTCATGGTATCACCTCTATTGTTTTATTTGTAATATATTGCAATAATGTAGACGTAATACACATTATGCTGTATAGAAAATATATATGCCAATATCTGAAAAGGCTCCTGATTTGACAGTTAAACTGTCAAATCAGGAGCCTTAGGTTTATAGATATTTTACTCTTTACCAGATCTAATCCCATCGAACTTATTTCCTATTAGAACTAAAGTATCTCCGGCATTGATAACAGTTGAGCCTTTTGGTGTAATGACTTCACCTTTTCTTTTTATCATAACTACTAATATCTCTTCAGGAATATTAGCCTCCATTATTGATTTGCCTGCCCAGGGATTACTTTTTCTGATAGGGCACTCAATTAGCTTTGTATGTGTTTCATCCTGATAATCACTAAAGGTTTTATAAACAGTTTCTTCTTTCTCTACTACATCCAGAAGCTTTGCTACCTTCGGAAGCATTGTTCCCTGTACAAGAACTGAAAGCAGTGCAATGAAGAAAACTGTGTTGAATATTTGGTTTGCAACTGAAATTTGATTTGTAAGTGCATAGGTTGCAAATACTATAGAAGCTGCACCCCTAAGGCCGACCCAGGATACCAACAGCTGCTGCTTTAGCGGGGTTTTGAACCAGCTCAATATGCTAAATATTGCAACCGGACGTGCAACAAATATTAAGAATAATGCAATTATAATTGCACTTAAAGAAACCGCAGGAAGCTGTGAGGGAAAAACCAACAGTCCCAAGGTAAAAAACAAAATAATTTGCATAAGCCAAGACATTCCATCAAAGAAATGAACCAAGCTCTTTTTATGAAGGATTTTACTATTACCCATCACAATTCCAATTATGTAAACCGCTAGGAAACCGTTGCCACCAAGCCATTCGTTCAAAGAGTATCCCAATAATATTATGCCGGTGACAAAGATAGGGTATAAGCCGTCTATTTCCAAACGGATATGTCTCATTACTAATACTGCAAGCAATGCAAGTGAGAAGCCTATAAGAAATCCGAATAAAATTTGATTTGTGAGCAATTGTATAATTGACTGCTGACCATTATTTGATATTAAAGATAGGATTACTATCGTAAGCATATAAGAAATTGGATCATTGCTGCCGCTTTCCATTTCCAGCATGGAAGCCATTCCGCCTTTGAGATTCAGTTTTTTTGAACGTAAAATCGAAAATACTGATGCGGCATCAGTGGAGGATACAATAGCTCCAAGGAGCATACCCTCAAGAAGTGAGATTTTCAGAAGCCACCAAGAAAATATTCCGACAAGGAATGCTGTTATCACAACTCCTACGGTTGATAGAAAGACTGATTGCAATACTACAGGCTTGGCAGTTTTCCAATTGAAACCGAACCCACCATAAAACATAATAAAAGCAAGGCCTAGTGAGCACACATGCTGAGCCATCGTGTAATCATAAAAGTATATTCCTCCCGGACCATCAGAACCCAATAACATGCCTAGGCAAAGAAAAATAATCAATGTAGGTATTCCAAACTTATACAAAAGCTTACTGGAAAGTACACATATTACTAATATTGCCCCACTTAACAATAGAATCTCATTCATTAAACATCCCCCTTCATCTAAACAAAATATATCTTATACTATAATAATAAAGTAAATAATTATAATAGTCTACCTTTCAATCGTATTTGTCTGTCCAACTTTTTACTGGCAGCTGCTAAAGACAGCCATTCTTATTGCAAAAAGAAGAGAGCTTTAAGCTCTCTTTCTAATCCAGACTGTACTGCGTCATATTCATATACTGTGTGTTCAGGTTTATAATTGTTGCATTAAGCTGGTTAACAAGCTTGTTAAGACTTGCAGCACTGCTTTCCAAAACCGCTTTTGTAATAAGTCCCATCTGGTACTTTATTCTATTTTGTTCAATTGTCAGCTTTGTATCCTCTATTTCTTTTTTCTGAGTTTCATAGCTTTCATAGAGATTGTTAATACTGGTATATTGACTGTTTAAGGTAACGTCCAAATCCTTTTCCTTTTCGCTGAAGCTGTACTTTGCATCAGCAAAATCCCTTTTTGCCTTACTTAACATTTCATCAAACTGCTCAACGATTGTTGATGTTCTATTGGGCAGTCTCTTATAGTAGTAATCATACTGTTCTTCTGTCAGCTGCAGCTTATATTCCGCTAAATCGTATTGTTCCTTCGCCGAGTAGTAGCTTGAATTGTTTTTCATATAATCTACTTTTATTTTGTTCAAGTCAAGACTTTTGATGTCAGGAACGTTGAGGGTCATATCCAGCTTATCGTTGAATACATCAAGGTTTTTTCCAATATTCTTGCTAAGCTTGGACATGCTATTCTGCAATTCGGAGAAGGTTTTGTTGTACGCTGTTTGTGAGGATGTAACTGCAGATTCCACCTGGGATAAGGAATTCTTTGTAATAATACTTAGTCCATATTTTATCTTGGCTATTTCCAAGTCTTTTCTCTTAAGCTCCATTTCTGCTTCTGCATCCATTAGTGAATACTTAGCCTCAATCACACCATAGAAGGCTTCTGTCACATTGTAATCAGAGGCTCTTTTCAAATCGTTTCGTTCAAAAACAGCTCTACGGCTACTTGACGCAGCGCTCTCTATTGATACTTTGCGGGATACTGCCGCTGAAGCTCTATCAGCGAGGCTATTGTAGTTGGTATTGTCAGTCTTGGTGTTATTATCATATACCTCTTCATAACTCTCAGAAGCCTGCTGGATGTAGCTTTGCTGCAGGTTGAACTGCACATCGTTTTTCAGTGCCAGCGCTTTTGCCTCCTCAAGGGTCAATATTCCATCATCCTCAGCATCAGCAAAAGCAGCAATACTATTAAACAATAATACCACACACAATATGACAGATATTATCAAACATAGTTTTTTCATTTCTCTCCTCCTTATTCCGATCTTAAAGCTTCTATTGGATTCAAGCTCGCTGCCTTATATGCTGGGAACAGCCCGAAGACCACACCTACAACCAGTGAGATTCCAAAGGATATCATTATCCATGGTATTGAATATACTTCCGGTACAAGGTTGAACCCTCCAATAATAAAACGTATTATTGATACGCCAATCAGCACACCCAAGATTCCTCCGATACCAGTCACAATGATTGCTTCAATGAGGAACTGAACAAGTATGTTCTTCTTCTTGGCCCCAATTGCCTTTCTGATGCCTATCTCCCTTGTTCTCTCTGTAACAGATACAAGCATGATATTCATTATTCCAATGCCGCCTACCACTAATGAAATAGCTGCTATACCTGCAAGTACAGCCGTCATGGTTCCGGTCATACTGTCAAGATTGGAAAGCATTTCTGCCTGATTGAAAACCCTGAAAGCATCTGCATTCTTGTACGTTTTTGTAAGAAATTCATTCAATTTCGTCATTGCACTTTCAACTGTATCAGGACTTACTGCCTGAACGGCGAAATTTCTGATAGTACCTGAGCGGAAGAGTCTCTGTGCAACGCTAACCGGGATTATAACTGTGTCATCTGCCCCTTCATCCTGTCCATTATCTTTTTCTTCAAGAACTCCAACTACCGTAAACATTTGCCCATTGATTTTTATCTTTTGGTTTATAGGGTTTCCACCTTCAAAGATATCATTGACCACTGCTGTTCCGATTATCGCTACTTTTTGCAAATTATCAAGATCATTTTGGACTAAAAATCGCCCTTGCTGTGCTTTAATGCTCTTAATTATTTGATAGTCCGGACTTGTTCCCAGAACAGTTGTTTCTCTGTTATTAGTCTTGAACTTTACTGTAGCTGTGGAGTTGGACTGCGGGGCAACAGCAGCAATATCGGTACTGTTTTCTTCTGCGAATTCTTTTATTTGCTTATATGTAACGTTCCTGTTACTGTTTCTTCCCATTATATTAACCTGAATAAGATTTGTGCCCATGCTCTCTATGGTATCTGTTATGCTTTTTGTACTGCCCTGTGCAAAGCTTACTGCCGCTATAACTGAGGACACTCCTATTATTACTCCCAGCATGGTGAGGAAGGAACGCACCTTGTTGCTTCGGATGCTCTTTATAGCCATTTTATATGCTTGCATAAAACCCATCTATCCCACCATCCTGTCCTCAATGATTTCTCCATCCTGTATTCTTATGACTCTTTCAGCCTGCATTGCAATTTCATTATCATGTGTGATTAGTACTATGGTGTTGCCCTTTTGATGCAGATCCTTGAGCATTCGCATTATCTCCTTGCCGGATTTTGAATCCAGGTTTCCGGTAGGTTCATCTGCCAATATCATTGGAGGATTGCCTACCAAAGCTCTGGCAATAGCAACACGCTGCTGCTGCCCGCCGGATAGCTCCGTCGGCTTATGCTGCGCTCTGTCCTCCAGATCAACCATCCTTAATGCTTCTACTGATTTGTCATATCGCTCCTTGGTATGCAAGCCCTGATAAATCAAGGGTAACTCAACATTTTCCACGGCTGTGAGTTTTTGCAGCAGATTGAACCCTTGGAATATGAAGCCTATCTTATGGTTTCTTATATCTGCAAGCTGTTCATCATTAAGTTTGCTTATCTCTACACCGTCAAGATAGTATTCTCCTTTAGTAGGAACATCAAGACAGCCTATCATATTCATAAGTGTTGACTTTCCTGAGCCTGAAGGTCCAATTATTGATACAAATTCATGTTGCTTTATGGTAAGGCTCACATCATTTAATGCCTTTACTTCTACATTACCAATTCGATAGATTTTACTCATATTGTTTATTTCTATCATGATGTACTCCTCTCTAATTACTCCTTCTGAAATTACTACCACCACCACCTGATGGAGGAGCACCCATAATAACCATTTCTTTTCCTCGTAATGCATTATTGCCGGAACCTGCGGCGGCGGTTACGACTACTGCATCTCCCTCGTTAATGCCGCTTAATATTTCTATATATTGCTCAGTGCTTATTCCTGTCTTAACTTCTTTCATCTCTATTTTCTGCTCAACGCTTTGCTGTTTCTTTGTTTCTGTAGTTGCTTCAGCCTTTGAAGCGGTTGCTGTTTTACTTGGTAGACCTGCTCCGCTTACGACTCTTACAAAGCTTTTGCCATTCCTTTTTTGTACCGCATCAACAGGTACATACAGCACATCTTTCTTTTCATTGACAACAATTTCAGCATTTGCGTTCATGCTGCCCTTCAGTGCAGAGTTTTCTTCAATTTGTATAGTTACCGGATATGTAGAAACCCCGTTTTCTGAAGTTCCTTCTACTGCAATTTTTGTAACTGTCCCATTAAGTGGTTTATCATTTGTTTCAGTAAGAGCGTCAATAGTGACCTTTGCATTCTGTCCTGCCTGAATTTTTGCTATATCCAATTCATCTACATCAATGCTGAACTGCATTGTATCATAATTTGCTACACTTCCCAAGATATCACCCTGTTTAATACTGTTTCCTTGCTCAATATCATTTAAAGTAAAAGTGCCATCGAAAGGTGCATAAATCTTATAGTCTAAAAGCTTTTCTTCTGCAGTCTGAAGCTGCGAATTCAAGTCCTCAAGCTTCAGGTCATTTGTCTGGATAGTGAGCTCCAAATCATCGTTATTAAGCTTGGCTAAGGTATCGCCCTTCTTAACATTTTGACCATTCTCTACGTTTAATGTGGATACAGTCCCTCCCGAAGCAGCTTTGATCGTCATACTCTTTATGAATCCAAGGGTGCTGCTTCCTTTACTCTGTATGGCAGTGCCGTATATATTGATTTCTACATTACCTACCATACCTTCGATTAAAGAACTGGAATTGTCAATTATTACACCAACATTATACACTTCGGCTCCATCACTTGTTTTGTAGCTGGGTGAGCTAATGCTAGATATTTTCCCTTTTACTTTTTGCAGCTCTTCCTTGGTTGTATCGAA
Organism: Clostridia bacterium; assembly: GCA_035628995.1. Lineage (NCBI taxonomy): Bacteria > Bacillati > Bacillota > Clostridia > Clostridia bacterium. The sequence goes on from DASPIR010000023.1 coordinate 235,635, forward strand.
GGCGTTTACCATAACTTCCTGATCAACTGATAACTTATTTCTATATGTATTATTGAAAGAAACTAAAAGCTTCAGCTTCGACTTGTCGGTGATGGTCAATAGAGTACTATTGTTCGAAAGACTATCCCCCTCCTTGACTTGAAGGTCTAGAACCTCTCCATCTATTGGCGCGGTGACTGTGCTGGATGTCAAATCCTTCAGATTGTTATCCTTTGTAAGCTGCGCTTGCGCGATGCTGTTCCTGAGCTGTCTTATCTGCAGCTGTGTATCTTTGTCATCTATTTCAAAGATTAGATCACCGGCTTTGACCTTGTCTCCATCTTTAAAATATATCTTTGTGAGTGTTCCGCTTACATTCGAAGTCAAATCATACTTGTTTGTTGAGCTTATTGGTCCTGAGCCAGATACGCTGACACTCAAGTCTCCTTTTCGGGCAATGGCTGTTGTCTGTTGTTTATTCGCTGTTTTTGCATTTTTGGAATTATAGTAATTAATGCCTATTGTTGCTGCTGCTGTGGCAATAAGAAGTAGGATAATTACAGAAATCAACTTTTTCTTGGTTATTTTACTCGCGAACTTACTGCCTAGACCTGTGTTCAAATTCATTAATGCTACCTCCTTGATCTTTCCTGATACGATTATACCTTTTCGCTTTCTTTTATAATTCTACCTCTTTTCATCATTATAAATCTCCGCAAAACTGTGGCAAAATAAAAGAAATTTAAGAAGGAGCCCAAATTAAAGGCTCCTTCTACATTATTTGAAAGGAAGCGTTATTATGTTAAGCTCCCTAAGTTTTATAATGTCTTTTATTGTTTAATCAACGAATTCATTGCAGACTTAATTGCTTTATTGATTGCATCTATCTGAGTTTGGGTCAAAGTGCCTGAGGTTAACAATTCGCTTAGCGGATTCCTGCCAAATTTAATGTTATCAAATTTTCTGTCCCCGGGAGTAAAGCATTTCAATACAGCGTCAGATTGAGTCTGTGTGATTGTTCCGGCAGATACCAACTCTTTTAGAACGTCTTCTGCTGTCTTTTTAGTTTCTCTGATTGACTTCATTGCACTATTGACAGCATCAGCCTGTGCTTGGGTTATAGTACCTGCAGTCACAAGTGCATCCATAGGATTTCTAAGGAATACTTGACGCACTTCCTTTCCCTGCATTTTCCTTCCCTCACCAGGCGTATATGCTTTTGCCACGGCATCTGCCTGAGCTTGTGTAATAGTTCCTGCTGATACAAGACTATCTATTGCAGACTTAATTGCAGTAGACATTTTTGAAATGTCAATTTTACGAAATTGTTCGTATTTAGCTATCTTAACTCCATTAGCTGCTTGCCCGATGTTCGGAAGCTCCGCTGCAAAAGCAGATGTTGCTCCTGCAACAGTAAGTACCCCCGCGAGTATAGCTCCTGTTAATTTCTTCTTACTAATCTTTTCAAACATAATTTACTCTCCTTTTGGTATGTATTTGTTAACTACATTCTTATTTTATCTTTGAAAGAATGATAAAATCTCCGCAAAACTGTGGCAAAATTAAAGCAAGAATTTTTTTGAAATGTATTTCGACAGCTTTCGTGATAGAATTATATTGAACGCACGAAAGAACCTGTATTGGGCAAAGTGCGAATTCAATAATAACTAAGGAAACTTTTTGCGAAATTTGAATGAATAATACAATGGATATTTCGCAAAACGTATTGTTAAGAGGTGAATATATGCATGGATAAAAAGCTGATATATATAGCAGATGATGAAGTAAATATATGCAATATTATAAAGTCCTTTCTTATAAATGAAGGTTATGATGTTGAGACATACAGCAATGGACAATCAATACTTGAAGCTTTTAATGCAAAGCCCGCTGACATGCTTGTTATAGATATAATGATGCCTGGAATGGATGGATACTCACTGTGTGCGCAGGTACGCCAAAAGAGCAGCGTGCCGATTATCATAGTGTCCGCTAAGGATACTGAAACTGATAAAATTGCAGGGCTTACATTGGGAAGCGACGACTATCTTACCAAGCCTTTCAGTCCAATGGAGCTGATTGCCAGGATTAAAAGCATCTTCCGCAGAGTTGAACTGGATAAAGCACACGAAGGAAACAGCGAGGTTGTGAAAACCGCGGATATTACTATTAATTGCAATATAAAAAGAGCAGAGTTTAATGGAAGGGATATTGGACTTACAGGTATGGAGTTTTCCCTGTTGTATTACCTGTCAATAAATAAAAACAGGGCTATCAGCCGGACTGAACTTCTGGATAAAGTGTGGGGCTTTGAAAATGAAGTAGAAACCCGGGCGACTGATGATATGATAAAAAGAATAAGAAAGAAGCTTTCCGATGCAGGTTCTGTACTTAAAATTGAGACTGTATGGGGCTTCGGCTTCAGATTATTAGATTGAACGCGTAAAGAATGTGTAGTGGGCAAAGCGCGAATTCAATAAAAGCAATGAAACATTTATGCGAATTTGATTGAAGAATAAAATGATATCCGCAAAATGTCTAGGAGAATGATATTATGAAAAGTAATACAATCAGATGGAGAATTTTCAAATATAATCTTATAATTATCATAACGCTTATAGCTTTGGTTGCCGTGATCTTCAATGTTACCATTCGTTTTTACATTGAGAAGGATCTCGTAGGACAACTGAGCAGAATATCCTCTCGCACTGAGGATACAGCCTTGGAAAAAGGTCCGGATATCTTTATTTTTAACAAAAAACTGCCCCCCTCTCTTTCCATGGAAAAGGAAAGGGCTAATGATGTATTCAGATTTTATTTCATGCTGGATAGATCGCTAAGAGAGCCTCTGTCAGTATTAAACGCTGATTATATTTTGCTGGATATAAATGGAAACATAATCAAATCTCCTATTGAATGGTATTCTACTGCCGGTGTCGGACTGCTAACGAAGATTTCACAAGAATTAGGCAAATCCAGAGAATTCACAAAGGAAAAGTACTTGAACTTTCACCTTTCTGGCACAGAGTATATTGCAATTATAAAGCCTGTATCCCAGAAGAACAACTTTGGCTTGGGCTGGATAGTTATTTTTTCCAGTCTTGAAAAGGTGAATCAGCTTCAAATGGGTATTAATATGATTCTTCTGGTAATCCTTCTCTTGTCAGCGTTAATCATTGTTTTGTTTTCCACCGTCGTGGCAAGGAAAATTTCTGCTCCTTTCAGCACTCTGAATCAGCACATACGTTCTATATCAGAAAGAAACTTCGGAACAAAGATAGATACACCGGTATATGATGAACTGAGCGAATTTGTAAACAATATCAATGTGATGTCTGAGAAGCTTGAAACCTATGACAAGGCTCAGAAAACCTTTTTGCAGAACGCCTCTCATGAGTTCAGGACTCCTCTTATGTCCATACAAAGCTATGCAGAAGGCATTAAATACAGTGTTACCGATTCCACTTCTGCTGCTGATATTATAATCGATGAATCCAAACGTTTGACCCATCTCGTAGAAAACCTGCTATACTTGTCTCGTTTGGATGCAATTGAGGAAAGCTATAACTTCAGTGTTCTGAACTTTAATGAACTGATTCACTGCAGCGTTGATAGAATGAAGGTCATTGCTGAAAATAGAAACATTTCTATTGAAGTAGATGCGTTGGCATCGGCAGTTAATATATTTGCTGATGAGGAAAAGCTTTCGCGAGCAATTACCAATATACTAAGCAACTGCTTACGTTATGCGGGAAGTATTGTCCAAATAAAGTCTGAACTCATTGATGAAAGCACTGTAAGGGTTACTATATCTGATGATGGCCCCGGCTTCGAACCCAGCGTACTTCCTAATATTTTTGAAAGGTTCTTCAAAGGTTCAAAAGGTAATTTTGGACTTGGGTTAGCGATAACCAAGACCGTTATAGAAAAACATAAGGGAAGAATAACTGCAGAAAACTCTGAATCGGGTGCTTTGTTTATAGTTGAGCTTCCTATTGCATAGTTTTATCAAGAAAGCCCTTGTAAATAGCAAGGGCTTCTAAATTTATTACTGTACTGAACGATTCTGTTTTAATTCCTTTGATCTGGATCTATTTAATTCAGGTACTGCCTTTCTGATCTCTTCTGCTTGTTTTTCAGTTATTACCTTGTCTTCTACCATCTTGGTTATGATATCTTTCCGTTCTTTTTTACTTTCTCTGAAGTACTCTTTCCTTTCTTCAGGAGTCATGGATTTTAGCTTTTCAATTCGTGCCTTTCGTTCCTCCCTTGTTTTAACCATATAACCTCTTATATTGTCAATGTCTTTAGGCGTGAGCACTCCCTTATCCACCAAGCTTTGCATCCCGTCTTCAAGCCTTGCTTCCTTCATTTCATGGAGCTTGAGCCTGATGATTTGTGCTTCAGCATCTGTTATTATTCCTTCCTGTTTTAATTCACTCAGCAGACTTCCTTTTTTGCCATACATCTTCATTTTATGCCTTTGCTCTTTAGAAAGCTTGTCAAGTTCCTCTGATTTTTTCTGTTTGAATTCAATTATTCTGTCTGCTTTATCCTTGGATAGTTTACCTTCCTGGACTAGCTTAATGACAGCATCCTCCAAATATTGCTTATGGTTGTCAGCGCTTGCTTTCAATGTTGTGTCTGAGTTGGGATACGCAACTATATTGTTTTCTGCAAAAGTTGAAATTCCGGCAAAAAAAGTCATGCAAATTACCAAAACCGCGCATAGTGCATTTTTCGCTGTCTTTGTTTTTTTCATCCGATAAACTCCTTTCTGTTAAATTATCATTTCCATGACACTATTATTGTTTGCATTTGTTATGTCTTTTTTGTGATGGATTTTGTGGCAGATTAATGATAACCTTGCATTTTAATGCTATAAATATAACTCCATATTAGGCAATAATTACTTGGTTTAAAAATTTGAAGCTAAACCAAAATAATAATGAGTTGTGATAAGCAGCTCTACTTACATAATACTTTAGGAGGTGAACACAGATGGCAAGAAATAATCAAAAGGTAGTACCTCAAGCAACAGCAGCACTTGATAGGTTTAAGTATGAAATAGCTACTGAAGTAGGTGTTAATTTAAAAGAAGGCTACAACGGTGATATTACAGCTAGAGATGCTGGAAGAATCGGCGGACAAATGGTAAAGAGATTAATTGAAACAGCTGAAAGAAGTATGGCAGGAACAGCTGGAACAACCATTACAACAGGAACAACCAGAACAAGATTCTAATAAAAGGAGAGTTAATTCTCTCCTTTTCCATTTTTTCAATAGTAACTAAAAAGACAAAGCCTCATATTATGTAATTAAGGGTTTGTTTATATCCCTCATATATAATGAAGGGAGGCTAAATAATGAGTCGTAGACACAGATCTTCAAGTTATAACGCCATACCTCAGGCTATTATACCACCTGCACCTGCACCTGAACCTGTACCAACGCCAGCGGTTTCACCAGTACGGAGCCTGCTCTCGTTAATAACGCCAACTAAATCTGCATCACCTATACCGTTTTCATTACCTGCACTGCCAGTTGGAGATATAGTCGGAGGAGTCAGCAATACTGTAAGAGGATTGGTTCTGAATGATAACTGGTGGCTTTTGCTGCTGATCATCTTTCTATTCTTCCCCAAAATAAGCGGCAAGATGTTTGGTGGTTTATTCAAGGATTAAGCCCTGGTTTTCACACCTGGGCTTCATTCTTTGCCTGCCCGGCCTTCTTCTGCAGCTTTGCTTTTACCTCTACTGCTATAAGTATTAACAGCGGTAATATTACCTGAAAGGGAAAAGCATAATAAGGCCAAATATCTTGCGCCCATTCAGACATCTCCATAATACTGTCATATATCAAGTAAGCAAGGTTAACCATTAAGAGCCCCACAGGGGTAACAAGTATCCTGTAATCCTTGAATCCGAACAGCTTCGCTATTCCTTTTGTTGCTGCCAGCAAGCAGATGCTTATCTTGATAAATCCTGAAAGGATAAAGACTAGTGCAACTGTGATTTCAAGTCTTTGAAGAAAATTCCCGATATTGACCCTGCTTATAGCTGTGTAAGATGGAAAATATACACTTCCAATAGTTTCAGGACCCAGTACCATGATGTTTCTAATTGCAATAAAAAGTACTATGAAGCCTCCTATCACTAATGAGATCAGGTACACTTTGTAGTTTGAATTGGGCGTCTTCAATGAGTCAAAAACCATCATGAGCACGACCAACTCCCCAAAGGGGAAGGAAAAAGCCGAAAAGGCTCCCTGCAGTACAGGTTTGAATCCATTATACATAATAGGAAGCAAGTTTTCAGACTTCATATCAGGTATGGTTAAGAAAGCAAGAAGAAACAGAAGTGAAAATACACCTACTATGAAAAGACTGCTGCATTTGGCAAGAGTCTCAATCCCGCTCTTTACCACCAAAGCACATATTAAAGCAAACATTATTATGGGTACTATTTTAGGAGTTTCCGGCAGACCGACTGTATTCATGAATTCGCCGAAATTCCTAAGCACTAATGCACCCAGGTGAAATGAAAACCAAATGAATGTCAAACTGAAGATTCTTCCAAGGTATTTGCCAAATACTTCTTCTAAAATGTCATATAAATCCTTCCCAGGATATCGGCTAAGTATACGCGCATAAATCATCAGGATGGGGACGGAAATAAGTAGAGCCAACATAATCGCAATCCACATATCGTTCTTGGCTTGCCCTCCTGTTCCTATTACCAGTGTGCTTCCAAAAATAAAAAGTACTGTCAGATTGATCCCCTGCTTGTCTGATATTAATTCTTTATTCATATGTACCCTCCATTTAACTGCCAATTATTGATAGTATAAAATTCTTTATTGGATCTGCAGGACTAGGCAAATTATTGACATAAGCGCTTGCGGTGCCTATTGCGCACGATATCACCATCAATATGATATAAAGCGGTAGTATGCCTTTTTCTTTCAGTCTGGTAAACGATTTTGTATCAATGTAAGATACAAAAAAATATAATATTATCATAATGAGCCACATAGATTACTCTCCTACCTTTATAGGTTTACTTGTAGTAGCACTTCCCCTTATCCTGACATCCACTTCAACGCTGACTTCGATATCCATGAAGATTTCATTCCATTCCTTTTCAATGCTTCTCCAGACACTTGGCATAGAACGTTTAACATTTTCTCCAAAGCCAAGGAAATCAGTCTTATATTCTTTTTGTGCTTTCTCAATGACACCTTCAATATCCTTTTTTATTTGTGACTCCGCATCCTTTTCCAGCAACTTCCTGCCCTTTTCACCTATAAAATTTTCATGTCCCATAATTTCTCCTATATTCACGTCTGTTAATACATTAACTTTGATGATTGGTACACCGTCTTTCACTTCGGGTTTTATTTTCGTCTTATTTCTGAATATTTCCAAGGAAACAGTTGTCTGAGTATCAGCGACATCCTTCACCGGGTATACCCCCCCTTTTATTTCATTTTGTACCCAGAGCATGCTTCTTGTATCAGTTTCACCCAAATACCCCAGAAGTTTATCTTTCTTGATAATTGCTGATCCAGTGATATAAACCTCAGTTTTGCCCCTATAATCAATAAGCTTTACCGTGGGAATTGTCGTAGAAGTTTCCTCACTTCCAATATTATCAAGAAACTCGTACAATTCTATGGCAGGATATCGTGATATTGATTCCTGTGCCCTCATTGTATTATCGATCTGGAAGGAGAGTATACTTTCAAGTTCAGGCTTCGAATTGAATATTTCACTTGCTGATTTCTCTCTTGACAGGAGCACCCACATGTCTTCCCTGACCTCTGCATCTCTGTTTATAAAGTCTAAAACCTCACTTATACCTTGTTTTGCTATTTCCTCGCCTACTATTACCACCTTGGCATGGCTCCAATATAATCTTTTGCCATCAAGGGCAATCATTGACCTAGCAGCGTCAAAAAAAGTCATCCCCACTGCCTGTATATATACCGGCTTTAGTGTGGACTGTTTTTGCTCCTGCTGCACACTCACTATTTCAGCAGTGACAAGCACCTTGTCCTTTCCATCCTTATCAACAGCAACTCCTGAAACTATTGCCAGCTGTTCAACCTCCCTATAGTTCCAGCAGCCTGTCAAGAAGCAAGTGCATATGATCATAAAAGCAATGAGCGATACTGTCCTATTTTTTCTCACACTTATCAATCCATTCAAAATTAGCTTTTCTTTCTTACAATATTCTTTGAAGCGAGTATTCTTGGGCGTTTATTCATAGCCCACCAGGGAGCCCTGAATATCACATCCTTTTGGTCATCAGCAGCCAATGAAGCACTAAAAAGCATATAAGGAACGCCGAAGGATCTCATAGATGTGAGGTGAATAAATAGTAATATGCCGCAGAAAGTATACCCGTAGAGTCCTAAGAAGGCTGAAGCAAGAAGAATAACCAGCCTGACTACTATGACAGCCTGCTCCATTTTAGGAACTAAATAGCTTGTAATGCCTGACAAAGCACCAACTATTATTATGGGTGCGCTTATAAGCCTTGCCTCAACAGCGGCCTGCCCTATTATTAGAGCACCGACGATGCTTATAGTTTGACCAATAACCTCAGGTATTCTTATAGAAGCTTCTCTCAGTACCTCAAACACAAAAAGTATAAGTATAATCTCTGCAATAGTAGGCAGCGGAATACCCTGTCTAGCAGCTGAAATGCTTAGTATCAGAGGGGTTGGAAGCATTTCTTGGTGAAACGTTATAAGCGCAATGTATATTGCAGGTACACTGGTTGAGAGGATGAAGCCTATCAAGCTCAACATCCTGTTGAATGTAGCATAGTAAAAGTGATTATAGTAATTTTCATTAGCGCTGAAATATTCTACGAAAAGAAAAGGCAGTGTTAAAGCAAAGGGGCTTTCATCACACAGAATTGCTATTCTGCCCTCAAGCAGCTTTCCTGCTACTACATCCGGCCTTTCTGTATGACCTAAAGTCCTGAAGGGTGAATAACCTTCATCGCTTATCAATTCCTGAATATATCCGGAATCCAATATCCCATCTATATCTATGGCATCAAGCCTTTTTTCAGCTTCCTTGACAATTCCACCATCTGCTATATTATCCATATAGCATAGGCATACTTTCGTTTTGGTTTCCCTTCCTATCTCTCTAAAGTGAATTTTCAAGTTTTCACTCTTTATTCTCGCTCTTATTAGGCCAATGTTGCTGAGTAAGGATTCGTTAAAACCATCTCTGGGCCCTCTAACCACCTTTTCTGATACAGGCTCACTTACTCTCCTCCTGCTGATGCTCTGTGTATTTATAGCAAGTGCATCTTCATACCCATCAATGAATATTGCTGTATATCCGTTTATCAAATAGCTTATAAGCTTTGTAAAATCGGCAGTTTTTTCTACCTGAGCAGAAGTTATTTTGTTCTTCAATATTGCCGGCAGATAAATGTCTGTATCTGTCGCTTCCTTTTTCATTTCCAATAGTGGGCTTATGATTTCAGTATTTATCCTGGCAACATCCACCATACCATCAATATAAACAGCAAGACATTCCACATTTTTAGCTCCACCAATAGAAAATTCTCTAAGAAGCAGTGACTCGTCTTCCTTGAAGGTGTTTTTCAGCATTTTCATATTTTCTTGTATATCATTTGAAACATTCATGTTGCACCTCTACTGCAAACAATTATTAACAAAAAAGGTATATGCATATATATTATGCATATACCAAATGAAAATTATTACAGAGCACTTCCTCTAAAATGCTAATAAAGGTTATAATAAGCTCTTGACTTAGCTTGGTTTTTTATATATAATTAGTCTGTGTCGCAGGGGTATAGCTCAATTGGTAGAGTAGCGGTCTCCAAAACCGTTGGTTCCGGGTTCGAGTCCCTGTACCCCTGCCAAAATAAAGTTAAGTAATCGCAATTAATTTGCGGTTTTTTTATTTTTTGCATATTTATTAGTAGAAGCTCCTCTGTGTTACTCCCCAATTCCTCAATGTTGAATCATTACCTATCCACACGGGTGTTCCCGGTGATACCATATTATATAAACTCAATACATCTGTATTTATCATCCTGATGCAGCCTTTTGAAACCGCTTGCCCAATGGAATACGGACTATTATTCCCATGAATGCCATACAAATTGCCTTTTCCAGGCGAAAGACCTATCCATCTCTTACCAAGCGGGTTTTTAGGAGAACCTCCGGCAACCGGTTTTGCATGGCCTCCACCTGTCCAGTAGGGATTCTTTCTCTTGAGATATACATAAAACTTCCCTTGCGGTGTCCTGTAAGAATCCCTTCCTATTGCAATCGGGTATTTTTTTATTACAGTTCTCCCATTATACAGGGTAAGAGTTCTCTTTGTTCGGTTAATCGCTATCCAACGACCACTGGATGGAGCTCTTGCTATAATATCTGGTGATTTGAAGTTGCTATTGACCATCAGTCTCTTTATCATGGCACTTTTGAAATTTTTGCCTTGAACGCCATCTGCAGTCAGGTTGCAATCACTTTGAAACCTTAGTATTGCATTTCTCATGTTTATGTTATTATCCTTATAGTCATACTTATAATAGCCCATTGATTTCAAAGCTTCTATATACTTATAGCTGCTCATTGCAGAGATGACTTCTTCCTCTGGACATGCCACGATTTCTTGTATTAGTTCAGTATTAGGTTCTCCATATATATTAAGCATAAATAGTGAAAACAACATTATAACCGCGGTCAGTAACATTTTTCGCATTAAATCCCTCCTAAATAGCTTTAATAATAATATTATTTGTAGATTAAATTTTGTTATGTTCCAAATCTAATATTTACAGAAATTACATTGTGAACAAAAAAAGTCTGTTGAAAAATCAACAGACTTTTAAAAATCATTAAATTAGAATTCAGCAGACTTAACAGTTCTGGGGAATGGCACTACATCCCTTATATTGCTTATACCTGTAATATACATTATCATTCTTTCGAAGCCAAGTCCATATCCGGCATGCTTTACACCGCCGTACCTTCTTGTGTCAAGATACCACCAGTAGTCTTCCTTATCAAGTCCCATTTTGTCCATTTTCTTTTCCAGTACATCAAGTCTTTCTTCTCTCTGGCTGCCTCCTATGATTTCACCAACTCCTGGCACCAGAAGGTCCATTGCTGCTACTGTCTTGTTATCTTCATTAATCCTCATATAGAAGGCTTTTATCTCTTTCGGGTAATCAGTTACGAATACGGGCTTCTTAAACACCTGCTCAGTGAGATATCTTTCATGTTCTGTCTGAAGGTCTGTGCCCCATTTTACAGGGTATTCGAAATCCACGCCAGACTTCATCAGTATATCAACAGCTTCTGTATATGTGACAGTGCCAAAATCGGCGCTTACAACATTATTCAGCCTTTCAAGCAGTGTATTGTCTATGAAACTGTTGAAAAACTCCATTTCCTCAGGAGCATTCTCCAGAATATAATTAATAATATACTTTACCATATCTTCAGCCAGCTTCATATTGTCAGAAAGCTCTGCAAAGGCTATTTCCGGCTCTATCATCCAGAACTCTGCAGCATGTCTTGCAGTATTTGAATTCTCCGCTCTAAAGGTAGGCCCGAAGGTGTAGACATTTCTGAAGGCCATGCAGAAGGTTTCAACGTTAAGCTGTCCGCTTACAGTGAGGTTTGCAGCTTTACCGAAGAAATCCTTGGAATAATCAATCTCTCCATCTTCTGTTCTGGGAGGGTTATTGATATCCAAAGTAGTTACCTTGAACATTTCTCCAGCGCCTTCCGCATCACTGCCTGTGATTAATGGAGCGTGGACATACACAAAGCCTTGATCCTGAAAGAACCTGTGTATTGCGTATGCTACCAGTGATCTCACCCTGAATACTGCAGAGAAAGTATTTGTCCTTGGCCTAAGGTGTGCTATTGATCTTAAGAATTCATTGGAATGTCTCTTTTTCTGAAGCGGATAATCCGGAGTTGAGAGTCCTTCAATGACTATCTTGGTTGCTTTTAATTCAAAAGGCTGCTTAGCTCCCGGAGACTCTACAAGCAACCCTTCAACACTTATGGCAGAACCTACAGAAAGTTTTGCTATATCATTGAAGTTTTCCAAGCCTTCTTCGAATACCACCTGAAGATTCTTGAAAAAACTTCCGTCATTCAATTCTATAAAGCCAAAATTCTTGGAGGTTCTCTCAGTCTTCACCCACCCTGATACCATGATATTCTTGTTCAGGTACTCTCCAGTGCTTCTGTATAACTGTTTAATCATTGTGCTGCTCATATGCTTTCCTCCTAGCTAAGCTAACTATGTAGAGAACGAACCGCTTAAAGGTTCGTTCTCTTAGCTTATTAATATATTATATACATAGTTGTATATTTTTACAATATACTCATATTACTTTTATACCTTAAGGTCAACTTTCACATTCAATTTATCACTATTCTCACGGAGAAGCGGATATACATGCTCTTCAAGAAACTCATCAACCTGCTCTGGCGCTCTGCCGGTGAAGTTTCTGGCATCTAAAAGCTCATACATTTTGTCTTTATTCAATTTGAAGCTTTCATCCTTCTCTATAAGGCTTATCAGATTGTTATCCAAGCCTTCTTCCTTTACCCTTCTGCCTGCTTCAATAGAGTACAGTCTAATCTTTTCATGAAGCTCCTGCCTGTCTCCACCTGCTTTAACTGCTTCCATCAATATGTTCTCCGTGGCCATGAAAGGAAGCTCATCGTTAATATGGCGATTTATCATCTTTTCATACACTACAAGGCCATTGGATACATTTATCATTATATTAAGTATGCTGTCTATTGCAAGGAAAGCCTGCGGTATTGCGAGCCTCTTATTGGCAGAATCATCAAGGGTCCGTTCAAACCATTGGGTTGCAGCAGTTATAGCCGGATTAAGAGAATTCACTATTACAAACCGTGATAGAGCTGCAATTCTTTCGCAGCGCATTGGATTCCTCTTATATGCCATTGCAGAGGAGCCTATCTGGTTCTTTTCAAAAGGTTCTTCTATTTCCTTAAGACTCTGAAGCAATCTAATGTCGTTGCTGAACTTATGAGCGGATTCTGCAATTTGTGTCAGAACATCAAGTACCTGGCTGTCTAGCTTCCTGGAGTATGTCTGGCCTGTAACAGCAAAGCTCTTGTCGAAGCCCATCTTTTCTGTAACTCTCCTGTCCAGCTCCTTAATCTTCTCATGATCCCCATTAAAAAGCGACATGAAGCTGGCCTGTGTACCAGTAGTACCTTTTACGCCCCTGAGCTTCAGCCTTTTTAGCCGAGAATCAAGCTCTTCCATATCCATAAGGAAGTCCTGAAGCCACAAGCAGCCTCTCTTTCCAACAGTGGTAAGCTGTGCCGGCTGAAAATGCGTAAAGCCCAAAGTAGGCATCATCTTGTATCTTTCTGCAAAATCAGAAAGATTCTTTATAACATTGAGAAGCTTAGTCCTTATAAGCTTCAAGCCTTCCGACATTTGTATTACATCTGTGTTGTCACCTACAAATGCGCTGGTGGCGCCCAGGTGTATTATGGGTTTTGCCTTTGGGCATTGGAGACCGTAAGCATGAACATGAGACATGACATCATGGCGCGTCTCTTTTTCCCGCTTTTCAGCATCTTCATAATTTATGTCATATATATGCTCGTTTAATTCGTTTATCTGTTCCTGTGTGATTTTAAGCCCCAGCTCCATCTCGCTTTCTGCAAGTGCCACCCAAAGCTTTCTCCATGTAGAGAATTTGAAGTCTTCAGAAAAGATAAAGGACATTTCCTTGCTTGCATATCTGCTTATTAAAGGGTTCTGATATTCCTTCCTATCCACGGCAATGTACCTTCCTATTTAAGATTTTCTTTTATAAAGCTTTCAAAGGCGTCGAGTCCGGTTCTTATTATTTCCATTGAAGTTGCGTACGAGAGCCTGATATAAGTATCATTTCCAAAGGCAGCTCCTGGTATTACTGCAACATGGCCTTTTTCAAGCATTATCTGTGCAAAATCCAGGGAGGAATTAAGCTTGACTCCACATAATTTCTTTCCCATATAGTTGCTTATATCGGTATACACATAGAAGGCCCCTTCAGGTTTAGCACAGCTAAGACCTTCCATTGTATTTATTCTCTCAAACATATAGGTTCTTCTTTTTTCGAATTCCTGCACCATTTTTGCTACATCATCCTGTGGTCCGTTCAAAGCTGCTGTTGAAGCATATTGAGTAACGGAATTCGGGTGTGATACAGCGTGACTCTGGACACTGGACATTGCTTTTATAACCTTTTCATTCCCTGCTGCATAACCTAATCTCCAACCTGTCATAGCATAAGCCTTGGACATCCCGTTAATCACGATTGTCAGTTCTTTAATTTCAGCACCAAGAGAAGCTATGCTTATATGCTTTTTGCCATCATATATCAGCTTTTCATATATCTCATCGGATACTACAAATAGATTATTTGCTACTGCAACTTCGGCGATATCCCTAAGCTCCTGTTCAGAGTATACTGCACCCGTAGGATTGCTGGGTGAATTCAATAGTATAGCCTTGCTTCTTGGATTTACAGCCTTCAGGAGTTCTTCCTTAGTAAGCTTGAAATTGTTTTCCTTTTTTGTTGGAACCAATACGGGTACTCCATCATTAAGCTTTATTATTTCTGTATAACTAACCCAGTAAGGCACTGGTACAATAACCTCATCCCCCGGATTAAGAATTGCTGCAAAAGCGTTAGAAAGTGTGTGCTTGGCACCACTTGATGCTATTATTTGGCTGGGTTCATAAGTAAGCATGTTATCTCTTTTAAATTTGGCGCATATGGCTTTTCTGAGATCAAGGGTACCTTGTGCAGCAGTATATCTTGTGAAGCCTTTTTCTATAGCTTCTATAGCTGCATCATTTATATATTTTGGTGTGTTAAAATCAGGTTCACCTGCACCAAAGCCATAAACCTTGACTCCATCTGCAACCATTTGCTTAAGCTTTGCATCTATAGCAAGCGTCATTGACGGAGCAATATTCGATATTTTTTTAGAAAGTTTGATTTCCATCTCTTCCCCTCCAGATTTTGCTGTTTGCAGCTTCTTTGAGCTGTTGAACATATTTATAATCAACCGAACAGTTTCCTATTATCGGCTCATTATGCAACTTGATGCCATGGCAGTCAGAACCGCCTGTAATTAATAGCCTTCTGGTATTTGCAATTGCCAGTGAATTTCTTATAGTCTCATCATCATGCTTTGTATGGTATGCTTCAATTCCGCCTATTCCAAGGTCTATAATCTTTCCAATATGTATTTTATTTCTTATTAGTCCGGGGTGTGCCAGTACTGATACCCCTCCTAATCGTTCTATCATTTCTATTGCTTCCCGGCAGCTGAGCTTATACCTCTCTACATAGGCCGGACAGCCCTTTCCAATGTATCCTTGAAAAGCTTCCTTAATATTGTTAATATATCCTTTGACAATCATTGCTCTGGCAATATGCGGCCTGCCTATTGCCCCATTATCAGCTATATCTTTAACCTCTTCAAGTGTTATATTAACACCCATGCCGTTCAGCTTGTTTACTATCTTAGAAGCTCTCTCGTATCTAGAATTCTGTATTTTTTCGAGTGTATTCAGGAACCATTCAGCCTTATAATCAATGTAGTAGCCAAGAATATGGATTTCTTCCTCTTCATATAAAGTGCTAAGCTCAATTCCCGGTACTACCTCAATTCCATACTTTGATGAAGCTTCCATAGCTGGTATGATGCCATTGACAGTGTCGTGATCAGTTATTCCGATTGCTGTCAATCTTTTCACACTAGCCCATCTTACCACCTCTTCGGGACTCAAAAGTCCGTCAGAAGCCGTTGTATGTATATGTAAATCAGCTTTTTGCATATAAAGCCTCCTGTACAGTAAAAGCTGTACAACCTCTAAAAATAAATACGTTATATGATATATATTTCACCAACAAATAACATTATATCATTATTTCAACAAAGCGCACAAAAGTATTTTTATTTTTTATTTAAAAAATAATACCTGCTTATACTTAAGCAGGTATACAAGCCTATCTGGGTTCTATTATCAGCTTAATAGCTGTCCTTTCTTCACCGTCTATCTGAATATCAGTGAAGGCTGGTATGCATATCAGGTTTATTCCTCCTGGTGCTACAAATCCTCTAGCGATTGCAACTGCTTTAACGGCTTGATTCAGTGCGCCAGCACCAATAGTTTGTATTTCTGCGGAGCCTTTTTCTCTCAACACTCCTGCTAAAGCTCCTGCAACAGAATTAGGGTTCGATTTAGCTGATACCTTTAATACATCCATTTAAAGCCCCCCTTAATTAATAGTAATTAATCCAAAATATTCTATTTAAATATTCTAGTTGTTAATTCTACAAATAATTCGCAATTCCTCCTTTTTTCTACAATTTTGAATTTTGAATTATTTTAGTGGGGATTGCTTAAATAATCCTAATAATGCTTGTCACAGCGCTATTATCATCAAGTGCTATTTTTACGGCTCCAAGAACAGCTTCACCGCTTGCAACTTCAAAACGTGCAGGCATGCCAGTAATAAATTTCCTTATTACGATGTCCTTATCAACTCCTAATATGGAATCTCTGGGACCAGTCATTCCTACATCAGTTATATATGCAGTTCCGCCTGGAAGTACCCTCTCATCAGAGGTTTGGATGTGGGTGTGCGTACCAAGTACAGCTTTTACCCGTCCATCAAGATACCAGCCCATGGCAAGCTTTTCTGAGGTAGCTTCAGCATGGAAATCAACTATTATAATATCTGTCTTGCCTTTTAATTCTTCAAGTATTTCATCAATTATCTTGAAGGGACACTCAATACAATCCATAAAAACCCTGCCGCACAGATTGATTACTGCTATTCGCTTTCCTACCTTTTCTGTTATTCTGAATCCTTTACCAGGAGTACCCTTGGGATAGTTAGCAGGTCTTACCAGCTTATCTGATTCCTCTATGAATTCAAATATCTCTTTTTTTGCCCAAGAGTGGTTGCCCAATGTAATCATATCAACTCCCATGCCAAGCAGCTCATCATATGTACTTTTGGTTATGCCAACACCACCAGCACTGTTTTCACCGTTTACAATGATAAAATCAATATTATTATCATTCACAAGCTTTTGGAGATTCATAGCCAGATAATTCCTGCCCGGTCTCCCTACTACATCACCGATAAATAAAATGTTCATATGTACCTCCAACTTTTTTGCTACGTGCTTCGTGCCACGTGCTACGTGGTAAGTATGGATATTCCTTAGGGTTTCAGATACTTCACTATGTTCAGGATGACATTCCCCCACGTAACCTCGAACCTCGCACCTCGAACCCGATAATATATTATTATGATTAAAAAAGGCGGCAACATGCATTATGCATGTATTGCCGCTCATTTTCTATTTTGCATATTCAATTGCCCTAGTTTCCCTGATTACATTGACTTTTATCTGACCAGGGTATTCAAGCTCGTCTTCAATTCTCTTGACTATATCTCTGGCTATATAGACGATTTCGCTGTCGCTTACATCCTCTGGTTTAACCATGATTCTAACTTCCCTACCGGCTTGAATAGCAAAAGATTTTTCAACTCCAGTAAACGAATTTGCTATCTCTTCGATTTTTTCCAAACGTTTAATATAGGATTCCAAGGTTTCCCTTCGTGCTCCAGGTCTTGCAGCGGATATAGCATCGGCTGCCTGTACTAACACTGCTTCAACAGTTGTGGCTTCTATATCGCCGTGATGCGCTGCCACAGCGTGGATTACTTCAGCAGATTCCTTGTATTTCTTACAAAGGTCAGCACCTATCTGAACATGAGGGCCTTCTACTTCATGGTCTACTGCTTTTCCTATGTCATGCAAAAGACCAGCCCTTTTTGCGAGCTTGACATCTACTCCAAGCTCTGCAGCCATTGCCGCTGCTAGGTGTGCTACTTCTATAGAATGCTTCAAAACATTCTGTCCATAACTTGTTCTGTATTTCAATCTTCCTAAAAGTCTTATAATCTCTGGGTGCAATCCGTGCACTCCAGTATCGAAGGTAGCTTGTTCGCCCTGCTCTCTAATGTAGTTATCTACTTCCTTCTTGGACTTTTCAACCATTTCTTCAATCCTTGCAGGATGTATTCTTCCATCAACTATGAGTTTTTCAAGAGCAACTCTTGCAACTTCTCTTCTTATAGGATCAAAACCAGATAATATTACCGCTTCTGGTGTGTCATCAATAATCAAATCGATGCCTGTGAGTGTTTCCAACGTTCTTATATTTCTGCCTTCACGGCCTATTATTCTGCCCTTCATTTCATCATTAGGCAGTTGTACAACAGATACTGTGGTTTCTGCAACATGGTCAGCTGAACACTTTTGAATGGCACTCGCAACGATTTCCTTGGCTTTTCTATCGCCTTCTTCTTTAGCCTTGGCCTCAATATCCTTGATCATCATTGCAGCTTCATGCCTGATTTCTTTTTCAATATCATTCAAAAGTAAATGTTTTGCCTCGTCTGATGATAAGCCCGATAATCTTTCAAGCTCCTCTACCTGTTTCTTGTAGAGTTCTTGTACTTCTTCGTGGGATTTTTGTATTTCTTTTTGTTTTTTTATGTTCGCTTCGTCTCTTTGTTCCAGGGTTTCAACCTTCTTATCCAAAAGTTCTTCCCTCTGGAGCAATCTTCTTTCAATCCTCTGTATTTCATTCCTTCTGTCTCGGGTTTCTCTTTCCAGTTCACCTCTAAGCTTATGAACCTCTTCCTTCGCTTCAAGCACCAGTTCTTTTTTCTTGGTTTCTGCTTGCTTCTCGGCCTCTGAAACAATCTTAGCAGCTTGAGTCTCAGCGTTTTTTATCTTTGATTCAGCAATATATCTTCTAACTAAAAACCCAATAAAAAAGGTAATTAGTGCAATTGCTATATAAACTATAAGCTCGATAACAATTTCACCTCCTTGTATAATATTTATTCTCGACTATCGGTAACGGCTTCCACAAAACCTTTTTTCAAATCATCATTTACATAATCATTAAAAATCTTATAAGAACATCTCACTCTCAACTGATACACCACATCAAAATAATTTTATATCTTATACAAAATTTTGTCAAGTTATTGTGACAATTCAAACAATTTAAGAACGATTTGCAAAATTCCGAGAATTTTGCTAGTAAAGTAGTATTTTTCAGTTTTCCTCAAGGTCAAGAGTATCAATTATTTTCTTGCATACATCTACTCCATAGCCTTTTCTATATAGATAGCTCAAAAGCTTTGATGCCCTTTCTCGCTTATCTCCTTTTATACTTGCTGCTTTTTTTTGAGCAGCTTTCATAGCAGATGCGTAATCGTCGATATCAGCTTCTTCAAGCTTTTGCTGGATGACTTCGCTATCCACTCCCTTATTTGCCAGCTTGTAATATAAAGTGCGTTTGCTGGTGCCAGTCACATCCTTCGAGCTCCTTATAAAACTCTCGGTGTAACTTTCGTCATTTATATATCCGACTTCCCTCAAATACTCCAATGCTAAGCTTATTGCTTTTTCATTATGCTGTTTTTCCTTCAAGCGCTTTCTGATCTCGCTTTCTGTCTTTGAAGCGCGCGCCACTATATAGAGTGCTGCTCTAAGCGCACTCTTATTCTGTATTATTTCCAACTTTTGATTGAATTCATCCTCATTTAGCTCCATTCCTTCGCGAAGCTTCAGCTCTTCCTGTATATCCTTATCGATAGAACTATGATATTCACCATCTATGTATATACTGCATCGGTTGCTATTCTTTTTTTGTACTTCAATCTTTGTAATTTTCATAGACTTCACACCCTAACTATAGAAATTAACCTCTATCGCTAGATAGAGGTTATTGTGATTCATAAATTATTATTTATTAAAATTCATCGTCCTCAGCTGCATCTTCTAAAACTGCAGGTATGGCTTTTGATTGTCCCATGTTGAACATTTCTCTGAGCTTAGCTTCTATTTCTTTTGTAAGTTCAGGATTTTCTTTCAGGTATTGCTTTGCATTTTCTCTACCTTGTCCTATTCTTGTATCTCCGTAGGAATACCATGCACCACTCTTCAATACTACGTCGTTGTTTGCTGCAACGTCAAGTACGCTGCCTTCTCTTGAAATGCCTGTACCATACATTATATCAAACTCTGCCTGCTTAAATGGCGGCGCAACCTTATTCTTAACTACCTTGACTCTTGTTCTGCTGCCGACTACATCGTTGCCTACTTTAATATTCTCAATTTTTCTTATATCAAGTCTTACTGAAGCATAAAACTTGAGTGCTCTTCCGCCTGACGTTGTTTCAGGGTTGCCAAACATAACGCCGACTTTTTCTCTAAGCTGGTTTATGAATATTACAGTGGACTTTGATTTACTGATGGCTCCCGCAAGCTTTCTAAGTGCCTGAGACATAAGTCTTGCCTGCAAGCCTACATGAGCATCGCCCATTTCTCCATCTATTTCCGCCTTTGGAACCAATGCTGCAACGGAGTCAACAACAACTACATCAACTGCTCCGCTGCGAACAAGTGTTTCTGCTATTTCAAGAGCTTGTTCCCCTGTATCCGGCTGAGAAACAATTAGGTTCTCAGTATCAACTCCCAGGTTTTTAGCATATACAGGATCCAAGGCATGTTCTGCATCAATAAAGGCTACTTCGCCGCCATTTCTTTGCGCTTCAGCTATTATGTGAAGTGCTACTGTGGTCTTACCTGAGGATTCAGGTCCATATATCTCAACTATTCTTCCTCTTGGAACTCCACCTATACCCAATGCGATGTCAAGTTCAATGGAGCCTGTAGAAACAGCTTCCACATTCATTTTTGTAGAGTCACCAAGTTTCATTATTGATCCTTTACCAAATTGCTTTTCAACCTGGCCTAAAGCGAGTTCTATCGCTTTCTTTTTATCCGTCATTTTATCATTCATTGCAGCGCTCATTAACTGCTACACCTTCCTTTCATACATGTATGCCTTAAACAGCATATCGAACAAATGTTCTTATATTTATATTATATTATACTGCTATATATTAGTCAAGAATATTACATAATTTTACTATTTTTTCTTTAGCAATAGCAGCTCTTTTCTTAGCAAATCAAGCGCCCTGCTGCTGGAGTTCCATTTTATCCTTTTCCTGTTTCCGTTGAACAAGAATTTATGTGCCTTTACAGTATCACCTATTGCAATCCCAACATAACATAGTCCAACTGGCTTTTCTTTGCTGCCTCCGTCTGGTCCTGCTATGCCGGTTATGGAAAGTCCGATATCTGTAGCATTGATTCTTTTTACGCCTGCAGCCATTTCTTCTGCAGTTTGGCTGCTTACGGCACCATAATTCTTTATGGTATCTTCTTTTACTCCCAAAATCTTAATCTTTGCCTCATTGCTATAGCTGACAACGCCACACATAAGACTTGCAGAGGCTCCGGGAACATCCGTCAAGCGGCTGGCTATCAGCCCACCTGTACAGGATTCTGCAAGAGATAGGGTCGCACTGTTTTCTATAAGCAGGTTCATAACTACGTCTTCCAGACTTTCATCGTCATAACCGTAAATGGCTTCACCCAGTATTGCTCTTACTCTTTCCTCCATCTGATCAATCAGTCGGTCGGCCTCCTCTGAAGCATCGGTCTTTGCAGTAATTCGCAGATGTACTTCCCCATCCTTTGCGTAAGGTGCAATTGTAGGATTAGTCTGTGTTTTGAATATTTCTTTAAGCATATCCTCAGCAGCTGATTCACCTATACCGATTATACGAAGCATTCTGGACTTAATGGTGGAATGTACTTTTGTCTTGAGGTATGGCAGTACCTTATCTTCAAACATAGGATACAGCTCTTTTGGCGGGCCTGGGAGCATTATTACTATCTTGCCATTCTTCTCAATCAATACACCCGGAGCAGTTCCGTTGTCGTTTTCCAATATTGCAGCACCTTCTGGGATATTACCCTGTTTGAGGTTGTTCTCAGTCATAGGTCTTTCCATGGCCTTGAACATGCTTTCAATTTTTTTGATACTGGCTTCATCAGGCAGCAGCTTCAATCCTAACGCATCTGCAACACCTTCCTTTGTCAGATCATCAACTGTGGGACCCAAGCCGCCACTGGTAATGACAAGGTCGGCACGCTCAAGGCTTGACTTAATGGTGTCTGATAGCCTTTGCAGGTTGTCTCCCACTGCTACATGATAGAATACGTCTATCCCAAGGTCAGCAAGCTTCTGGGACAGATACTGGGCGTTTGTGTTAACAATATTGCCCAGCAGCAATTCAGTACCTACAGCTACAATTTCGCATTTCATTTTATATGGCCTCCATGTTACATCATTATGTTTGAATATTAAAAAAGGCTTAAACTTATAGATTTAAGCCTTTTCATTTTATCTGCTACTGTTTTATATTTTGCAATACCCGAATGTTCTTGCCAAAATAATCAAGCCCTGATAGTACAGTAATTATAAGTGCTGCATAAACCATTATAATATCCATTGGCAGATTCACAAGGCTGAATGGATAATTGCCCAGTACGAGCACTGCTATTGCAATAATCTGTATTACAGTTTTTATTTTGCCGTAATTACTTGCGGCTATAATAACATTCTGAGCTGCGGCAAGGCTTCTAAGACCTGTGACAGCAAATTCTCTTGCAAGTATAACAAAAACTATCCAGGCTTCTATCCTGCCAAGCTGTATAAGTACAACAAAAGCACCGGTAACCAGCAACTTATCGGCAAGGGGATCCATGAATTTGCCGAAGTCGGTAATCATATTATATTTTCGTGCAATATACCCGTCCAATTTATCTGTCAGTGAAGCTGTAAGAAACACTGCTAATGCGGCTTCCATATGATAAGGAAATTCTACCAGCATCAATACCATGAAAATTGGAACCATAAGTATTCTTATTATTGTAATTTTATTTGCCAGGTTCATCAATTCTCCCCCCCACCAAATCGTATTCATAAGCCTTATTGATTTTCACAAAGCAAAAATCACCAGGTATCAAATCCTTACTGGATTTGAAATATACTTTTCCATCAATTTCAGGCGCATCCATATAGCTGCGTCCGAAGTATTCGCCGGAGGATATGCCTTCTATCAGCACTTTAATAGTCTTTCCAATAAGCTTCCTGTTGTTTTCCTGTGATATGTCCTTTTGAAGAAGCATTATTTTCTGCAGCCTCTCCTGCTTTACTGCTTCGTCAACTTGATCGGGCATACCGTAAGCGGCTGTATCCTCTTCTCTGGAATATGTGAACACTCCAAGTCTGTTGAACTTCACTTCAGATACAAAATCATACAGCTCTTCGAAATCCTTCTCAGTCTCTCCTGGAAAACCCACTATAAGAGATGTTCTTAGGATTATTCCCGGCATACTTGTCCTAAGCTTCCTAATAAGCTCCAGTATTTTTTCCTTGCTGCTTCTGCGGGCCATTTTCTTTAGGATGCCATTGCTTGCATGCTGTATGGGTATGTCCAGGTATTTGCATATTTTTTCTTCCTTAGCGATAGTATCAATGAGTTCATCGCTGAATTCGTCAGGATAAGAGTACATAAGTCTTATCCATTCTATACCTTCAATTGCAGCAAGCTCTATTAGAAGCTCGCTTAACCTGTATTTTCCATAAAGGTCTATGCCATAACGGGTTATATCCTGTGCTATTATATTCAGTTCCTGTATTCCATTCTTTGAAAGCTCTTCTGCTTCTTCAAGAATATCTTCCATTTTTCTGCTTCTGTATCTTCCGCGCAGAGTCGGTATGATGCAGTAGCTGCACCTGTTGTCACAGCCTTCTGCTATCTTCAGATATGCTGACGCACCAAAGGTAGAAATACGTCTTGGAAGCTTATCAATGTCAACCAGCTCTTGGTGCCCATATCTAACTATCTTTTCACCCTGTAGGGTTTTTAGTATTACTTCTGTTATATCCTTGTAATCTCCGGTGCCGATAACTGCATCAAGCTCGGGAAGCTCTTTTATAAGCTCTTCCTTATAGCGTTCTGCCATACAGCCTGATGCTATGAGCACCTTGCATTTCCCATTATTCTTGTATTCGGACATTTCAAGTATGGTATCAATTGACTCTTGTTTTGCACCTTCTATAAAGCCGCAGGTATTTACTATTATTACCTCTGCTATTGAAGCATCGTTTGTGATTTCATAATTATCATTAAGAATGCTCTGAACCATAACCTCTGAATCAACAAGATTCTTTGAGCATCCAAGAGATACAATTGCTGCTTTCAGCTTCAAAAATTTCGCTCCTCCCATTTCCTTCTAGTGCCCTGTGCTGGAATTCGTTTCTAGCAGCATGACACAATATCTATGAAAAGTATATTATATTAATATGCAGGTGTCAAAGCATTATATCATTTCGTCCAGATCTTCCTTGCTTATAAGTACCTTTCTGGGCTTGCTGCCTTCGTAGCCGCCGATTATCCTTCGCTCCTCCATTTGGTCAATAAGCCTTGCAGCTCTGCTGTAGCCTATTTTCAGCCTTCTTTGAAGCATGAGTATTGATGCCTGTCCGCTTTCTACAACTATCTCAATGGCTCCCTTTAATAACACATCAACATCGGCATTCTCATCAAACTCAACACTATGTTCTATTTCTTTAAGTATTTCATTATTAAAGTTCACAGGCACTTGATCCTTAATATAGTTGACCAGCTTTTCAATTTCCTTATCTGATACAAAGGCACCCTGTACTCTTAAAGGCTTTGCTTCTCCAACAGGGTAATAAAGGGCATCCCCTTTTCCCAAAAGCTTTTCAGCGCCGCCCATGTCCAATATAGTTCTCGAGTCTATCTGTGACGATACTGCAAAGGATATTCTTGAAGGAATATTTGCTTTTATAAGTCCGGTTATTACGTCAACAGAAGGCCTCTGTGTCGCCACAACAAGGTGTATTCCTGCAGCACGGGCCATCTGAGCCAGCCTGCAAATAGAATCTTCAACTTCGCCGGGAGCAACCATCATCAAATCCGCCAATTCATCTATTACGACTACTATCTGCGGAAGCTTCTCTATACCTTCTTTATTAATACTATTGTAACCATATATGTCTCTAACATTATTAGCCGCAAACTTCTTATAACGCTCAGTCATTTCCATGACAGCCCAGTTCAAGGCTCCTGCTGCTTTCTTCGGATCTGTCACCACCGGGACCAAAAGGTGAGGAATGCACTTGTATACGCTAAGCTCAACCACCTTTGGATCAATTAGCAGCAGTTTTACTTCATCTGGAGTAGCCTTACAAAGAATGCTTGCTATTAATGTGTTTATGCATACGCTCTTTCCTGAACCTGTAGAACCGGCAATAAGCAGATGCGGCATCTTTGCCAGATCCCCTACAATATTTGCGCCGGCCACATCCTTACCAATCGAAAAGGATATCTTTGACTTTTGATTTTTAAATTCATCTGACTCCAACACTTCTCTCAAAAGCACGCTGGATACGTCTTTATTGGGCACTTCGATTCCTATTGCAGCTTTTCCCGGTATAGGAGCCTCTATCCTAATCCCAGGAGATGCAAGGCTGAGAGAAATGTCATCAGCAAGACTCAATATCTTGCTTACTTTTACACCTGGACTCAACTGAAGCTCATATCTTGTGATTGTAGGACCAACAGAAACCTGTGCTATATTGGCACTGACACCGAAATTCTTGAGTGTATCCTCCAAAATTTTAACATTGGTCATTACTTCTTTTTTCGCATTGCCCGTCTTGTTTTCAACCGGTAAATTCAGAAGATTTGTTGGTGGCAGCTTATAATTTGCGTATTGCTTGTTATTTATCGGAACTATGGTTGGTACAGCATCAGTTTTTGAAGTCTGATTGTCTTTTGTGGGTTTATCCTTCAGTTCTGAAAGCTCTGCGATATCTTTAGCCTTTTCATTTGTCTCATTTTCTTCTTTGGTTTTGAAGCCTTTATCAAAATGCTTGGTGAAATCCAGTATTTTGATTTTCTTGTCTATACTTTTTATTCTCGCTTCATCATCAATTTCTAATAAACTATGTTCTTCCTGCTTCTGCGCAGCTGTTTTCTTCTGAAGTTCCCTTGTAACCGCAGCTTCCATGTCTTTGTTCTTGAGTTTCGCATACAAGTTTAATACCGATTGCTTTATATACTCAAGAATATGTGAGAAGGCTATCTCGGTAAACATAAGTACTGAGATAATGTAGAGCGCTGCAACAAGTACTATGGTTCCAATCATTCCGAACAACTTGATTAAAGCATAACCCAGGAAGCCGCCTACAGCACCTCCTCCTGCCCCTACATTCAAAGAACCCAGGTCATAGGAGTATTTCACTGCATCAAGCCATTTGGAATCAGCACCTTTTAATATGTCGTAGTTTGCGATGAAAAGTGCTATAAGCGTAGCAATCAGAAATATACAGAAAGAATAAAACTTGATGTTAATCTGCATTTCATTTCTTCTGTATACCATAGCCAATCCAAGTATGATAATTAATATTGGGATTATGTAAGCACCCAGACCAAATACTCCAAGAATGAGAATTCTAATCTGTTCGCCTACTATACCTGAGTTTTTGCTGAAAAGGCTTATATATATGTATATACTGGCCAATATCAAGGATACGCCTGCAATTTCATACTTTATATCGTTCTGTATATTTTTCTTCGACAAGATATCACCTCATAAAATACATAATGAATTCAAGCGTTTAACTCTAATTCTAATGATATTATATCCTTATTTGGCAGTTGTTGCAACTAAGCCATCATTTATTGTGCATTGCAGAGACTATGCTTTGGTCATGCAATACAAAAAAAGCTGCTCCACGCAATATATGCACGAAGCAGCTTTAACTAGTTTTTTTATTGTTTTTCCTTTTCTTGCTTCGCAGCCTTTATTAGACTTTGGAGTTTGGTGAGTGCTTGATGCAGCCCTCCTATTTCCTTAATTAATCCATACTTTACAGCTTCCTGACCTACCAGTACTGTTCCAACATCATTAGCTAACTCGCTGGTTGTAAACATTAGCCTCTTTACAGTTTCTAAATCTATATGACTGTGCTCCACTATAAATCTGATTATGCGTTCCTGCATCTTATTAAAATATTCGAAGGTCTGTGGAACGCCTATAATCAAACCGTTCATCCTAATAGGATGTATTGTCATCGTTGCAGTTGGTGCTATGTAAGAATGAGTTGCCGATACCGCCAGCGGCACTCCTATACTGTGCCCTCCTCCCAATACAAGAGAAACCGATGGTTTATTCATGCTTACAATAAGCTCTGAAAGCGCTAAACCTGCTTCTACATCTCCGCCTACTGTATTGAGTATCAGAAGCAGTCCCTCAATCTCCGGATTCTCTTCTACTGCTACAATCTGCGGAATTATATGCTCATATTTGGTCGCCTTGTTTTGAGGCGGCAGCACTAAATGCCCTTCAATCTGGCCAATTATAGTTATGCAGTGTATGTTGCTCCTGAATTGGGGCACTCGAGTTTCTCCCAGTTCCTTTATGTTTTCAACAGTCTTTTCCTTATTTTCATTATTTGTTTCTTCAGCATCAGTGTTTCCAGCTGATCTGAATCCATACATATTATTCAAGCAAATCACACTCCCGGGTTTTATTTGAAAGTCAGTCCTCATTTGTATTGCTATTGTAGTTTATATTTTTACCTTAAAAAGAAACAGTATGCAAAAAAAAAGCAAATCCTAATGATTTGCTTTTTTAAACGGTTTGGAGCATTCAGAAAGTATTATACGGTTGTTTTCCCCATATCGAATTCCTGATGCAGAGCATTGACTGCTGCATTGGCATTTACACTTTCTACAAGACAGGAAATAGTGGTATGAGAGTCTGAGGTCTGAAGAACCTCAATATTTTGTTTTGCGAGTGCGTTTATAGCCTTTGCCATTACGCCGGGCACTCCTCTCATTTTGTTACCGATTATAGTTACCTTACTGCAGTTTGTCCTGAGCTCATAGTTGTAGCCATACTTGCCAAGTGCTTCTTTAAGTTTTTCGATATTGATCTCCTCAACTATGAATACCTTGAAGTCAGGGTTGACATTGATCATGTCGATGCTTATTCCTTCTGCTGCTATTGTATTGAAAAGTTGGTTGTCACTTTCATATTCACCGCCTGAACCATCAAAGCGTATCCTCACTCTTGCCCTGCCGCTTACATGTGCTATGGCTGTCAGCAGCTTGTCACGCTTATCATATCTATATCTTCTATTCTTATCACAATTAGTTATCAAAGTGCCTGCTGAGTCAGTCATTGTATTCTTTATAAGAAGCGGAATGCTGCTTCTCATAGCCACTTCTACGGCTCTGGGATGGATGACCTTTGCGCCATACTCCGCCATCTGAAAAACTTCATTGTAATATATGGTATCCATAACCATAGCATCCGGTACAATCCTTGGATCGGCTGTCATAACTCCCTCAACATCAGTGTATATCTCAACTGCTTCAGCGTTGAGTGCTTCACCCATAATTGCACCGGTAACATCACTGCCGCCTCTGCCGAGAGTTGTTATTTCACCCTTTTCAGACTTGCCCTGGAAGCCTGCAATTACCGGTATTATATTTTCTGCTATGCAGTCATAAATGAATTGTGGTTCGACTCTCAATACTTCTGCATCACCAAAGTTCTCGTCGGTTATTATTCCTGCTTGCCCTCCTGTAAGCACTATGCTTTCAAATCCCCGCTTCTTTATTGTGTTTGCCAGTATTACACAGGATATGATTTCTCCACAGGACATAAGCAAATCCATTTCTCTTGGATTGCTGCTCACTCCTACTGAGTTGGCCAGGTTTATCAAAGTATCAGTCGCGTAAGGATCTCCACTTCTTCCAATAGCAGAAACAACAACAACAGGAAGAAACCCCTTATTTATAGCGCCTTCTATCTTATCGACTACCATCTCTCTTCTCTCATTGGTAGCAACTGAAGTTCCTCCAAACTTCTGTACTAGTATTTTCATCGATGCATCCTCCTAAATACGACGTATCACGATTTAAAATTTTCAATAATCATGGGTTGGTACTGCTTGCCTTCCATTGCCATCTCCACAGTGGGCGCCAGGAGTTCCATTTTCGCGACCAGAGAATTTCTCTTGACTGTTGGATTATCCTGTCCAAAGGGGATGAAATAATAATGCTTGGAATTAAGGAGTACTGCCAGGTTCTTTGCACTCATACCAAGTCCGTCATTGGAGGAGATGCCTATTACTATAGGTTTCCCGTTCCTTATATGGGATTTTGCTGCCATGAGCACTGGTGTATCTGTTATTGCGTTTGCTAGTTTTGCTAAAGTATTGCCTGTACAGGGTGCTATTACTAATATATCCATGAGCTCTTTTGGTCCTATTGGTTCTGCATCAGCTATAGTTTTTATAGCATTGTGTCCGGTTATTTCCTCAAACCTCTTTACCCACTCTTCAGCATTTCCGAACCTTGTGTCCATGGCAGCTGCATTTGTGGAAAATATCGGGTATACATTGGCTTTTAGGGAAACAAGCTTTTCCACCTCGGGAACTAACTTATCAAAGGTACAAAATGATCCGGTTATTGCTAATCCTATATTTAAGCCTTCTAGCTTCATAATAAGCTCCTCCCATTATATATCTTTAAGAATCTTCTTTATGGTGTCGTAAATATAAACCGCCGCTGACCTGCATGCAACCTTCCCCGGAATTCCAAGTGCATGAACTGTTTTTATGCCTTTTTCTGCTGCATATGCAAAATCAATTCCACCAGGGGTTGACGCCAGGTCCAGTATAAACACTTCTTTTTTAACCAATTCAAGCATCCCGCAATCCAACATCATTGCAGGAACTGTATTCACTATTACATCCATTTCTCCCAAGTAAGACGGAAGCTGTTCTATTGGCACAGCCTTCATGCCTCTTGCATTTATCCAGGCCTGATCGGAGTCCTTCCTTGCTTCCACGTACACATCCGCATTCAAACCCTTTAAATACTCTGAGAGGAGTTTGCCTATCCTTCCATAACCAAGAACGAGTACCTTGCTTCCGAACAATGTATCCCTCGTCTCGTTTATTATTATTGACAATGCTCCTTCAGCTGTTGGGATGGTGTTTAGTATCTGATAACCTTCATCGTTATAGTAATCCAAATATTCTACACTGTATTTTTTTGCAAGCTCCTTTGAATAGTTGTTAATTGCTCCTAATATTAGTTTCTTGCCTGTTCCGAGTTTCTTAAACAATTCTTCGATTTCAATATCAATGCTGGAATACTTTGAATTGATTTTGTGTACATCCTTAGAAAACGGTATGGGACAGACTATTACATCAGAATTCTCCAATGCTTCATCCATGTGCAAATAATTCTCGACGTCCTTTATCTCCACTTTGTCCATTCCATAAGTAGAGATTGTCATTCCGTTCTTTTTGAATATTGCTGCAAGTTCAACAAGCCTGTCATCACCGCCTACAATAAGGTATCTTGCGCTTTTCATATTAATTCCTCCATTATACAAAACTAGTATATAATATGTCATTTTTACTCTACTGGTGATTGTCCCACACCAATGCTGGTTCAGCCAATTTTTAACATACAAAAAGAGTTACAAGCTTTGCTTTGCTTGTAACTCTTTTCTCATTTTAAAATATCCGCAAAATCTATTATTATCATGTCATTGCCTATTTTCTTTATTCTTTCCCATGGAATCTCAATATATCTCTTATCAATGAAAAAGGATAGTGTGCCTTTATTCTCAGGGACTATCAGTGCTTTAATCTTGCCAGTCTCTCCATCCAGGAGCAAATCACAGTCTCCAAGGTATCCCAACCTTTCACAATCCGGAAGAGACACTATTTCCTTACCGCTTAACTTACTGAATCTCATGGTATCACCTCACCAATAAATTAAATATAAAAGCCATACTTAAGTATATTAGTAAAGTAGACAAATATTCCTAATTTATGTCCCTGTTGAGCCGAAGCCGCCAGCGCCTCTCTCTGTTACCTCAAGCTTATCCACTTCATGAAGCTTTGCATTTATTACCGGCATGAATACTATCTGTGCTATTCTATCTCCGGACTTTATTATGTAATCGCTGATGCTGAGGTTAATTACCGGACAAATTATCTCACCGGTATAATCAGAATCAATTACTCCAACACAGTTTGCGAGGGATATACCATATCTGCTGGATAGCCCGCTTCTGGGAAAAACAAAACCACCGATACCGCTGCGGGGAATCTGTATTGCTATACCAGTTTTCACCATGGCTCTTTCACCGGCTTTTATTATAATGTCCTCCGGGATACAGGCACTTAAGTCCATGCCTGCAGACCCTGCTGTAGCATATTCCGGAATCTTCGCCTCCAAGCCTTTATCACTGCTTGTCCTTATGTATTTTACAATTATCTCGTCCACTGCAACTCCTCCTTAAAAGAGTTTCCAATTTTTCACGCTGCCTTATTTAAACATATCTCTTATATCGGTATTGTTTTCCATAGAACCGATTACTGCAGCACCCATGCTGTCTGTATCGAATATATGCTTTATTATGCTGCTTACGCTGTCCATATCTACATTGTTTATTCTTTCCAATACTTCAGTGGGAGAATATATTCTATCAAGCAAAAGCTCAGATTTCCCAATAGAAATCATTCTTCCGCTTGTGCTCTCCAACCCAAGTATATAGCTGCCTTTAAGCTGCTCCTTAGAGTCGTAAAGCTCTTCCTCTGTAATTCCTGTTTTCTTCATTTCCCGTATTTCCTCCATTATGAGCGTTGCTACGCTTTTCAAATTGTCAGGCTTTGAACCCGCATAAATGGAAAACAAGCCGCAGTCCTCGAAGGAGGATGGATATGAGAATACTGAGTATGCAAGTCCTCTGTCTTCTCTAATCTTTTGGAAAAGCCTTGAGCTCATGGCTCCTCCAAACACATTGTTCAAAATCAGCATTGGATAGAAGGCTTCATTCTTTATATCAACCCCATTAAAACCCATGCAAAGGTGCACCTGTTCCGTAACCTTGCTCTTGAGTGTATACTCAGACTCAAACCTTGGGATTATGATGTTCGCAGAACTATTATCCTTCTGCTCTGCCTTCTCAAAATATCCTTTTATCTTTTTGACTACCTCATTATGTTTGAAATTCCCTACTACAGAGATGACTATATTCTGAGGAATGTAGTTTTCATTAAAGTAATGCACTATTCTTTCTCTATTAAGGTTCTCCAAAGAATCTTCAGTTCCCAGAATAGACATTCCCAGCGGGTTTCCTGACCATACTGCCTGACTAAAAAGGTCATGAACAAGATCCTCTGGAGAATCCTCGTACATACTTATTTCTTCTATGACTACGCCTCTCTCCTTATCTATTTCTTCACTGGAAAAGTTGGAGTTGAAAAACATATCCGCCAATACATCCAGAGCTATATCAAAATGCGTATCGAGCACCTTGGCGTAAAAGCATGTACATTCCTTGGAAGTGAAGGCATTAAGTTGTCCTCCAATTTTATCGATGCTATTGGCAATTTCCTTCGCTGATCTGTTTTTTGTCCCCTTAAAAAGCATATGCTCGATGAAATGCGAAATTCCGTTGTTTTCAAAATTTTCGTATCGTGAGCCCACTTTAACCCATATACCGATAGAAACTGAATTAACATATGATATTTCTTCAGTAACCAATCGTATGCCATTTATCAAAAGTTCTTTTTGAAACATTGTTAACCTCCTGAAGTATTTAGTATTCTAAACTGTACATCTCATTATATATAAAGTGTTATTTTTTTTCAATTATTTTCTAAAACGTCACTTACTGTCGTTATTTCATAGCCATGGCCTTTTAAGCTTTCAATCATCTGTGGAAGAGCTTCTATAGTAACCTTTGTGGGATGCATTAGTACTATTGCACCATTATGATGCTTTTTCTCCAAGCGTTGCAGTATCTTGTTATAATCCTTGGTATTCCAGTCTATCGTGTCTATGCTCCACATTATAACCTTATACCCCAAGGCTTCTGCAGAGGATACCACAGTATCATTCAAATCGCCATATGGCGGTGCAAAGAGCTCGGTCTTACAGCCGGTAATCCTTTTAACGATTTCTTCTGTTTTTAAAATTTCCTGTTTGTTCGCTTCAGGTGTCAGTTTGCTGTGGTATAAATGCTTGTAGCCATGATTGCCCAACTCATGCTTGTCATTATGTATGCTCTTTAACAACTCCTCATTCTTCTCCGCCCATTGACCTCCGATAAAGAAGGTTATTTCCATATTGTTTTCTTTAAACAGCTTAAGCATCTGAGGCAAGTATTCTTCTCCCCAAACTACATTGCAAGCGAAGGCTATCTTCTTTTCATCTTCCAGACCTTTATATATTGGTTCATAGTAGTTCATTGTATTTATGCTTATCATCCGTAATGCTGCTATGAAAAGAAGCAGAAACGCGAGCATTATGAGTATCACTAGAAGCTTTTTCTTACTGATTATTATTAACCTGGATTTCAAGACTATCCCTCCAAATTTAAATATATGGGTATAGTTATTCATATTCAGAGAAGAAGTCCAAAATACAGGTATTTAAAACATAAAAAAATCTTACTCGTGGCACGTGGCTCGAGGCTCGTGTAAAACAAAGAAAAACGACCTTTCGATCGTTTTGATTAATGCCTGATTTTTTTAATTATCCTATCCAAACCCCATGACAGCAGGTATCCCAATATTGCTATTGCTGCATATATGAGAGCATATGCAAGTCCTGAGCTATTGAACCTTACTAATATCACCAGAGCTGCTGCCAGTGCCGAAATAATTGCAGCAGCAACCAAGCCTATCCTCAGACGCTGAGATAATATTCCTGATATAAGTGCTGAAGCAGGAAAGAGTATAACCAGCAAGAAAGCCAGTTGCCCCAAATCATCTGGTGAAGTATAAGGTGCCAGCAGTACCGAAAGGGTGTTAAGGCCAATCGACACAATCAAAACTACTAAAATCCTAAGATATTTCTTATTATTCATTAAGTGCACCATCCTATTTATCGATTCATAACCATTTACGCTTCCCCCTCAACCCTTTATCTTGAAAACAATAATTCCTGAAATCATAATGGCAATTCCAAGGAGTTTTGTAATATCAAACTTTATCACCGGGCTGCTGAATAACCCAAAGGAATCAATGATTGTTGCAGCTATAAGCTGCGTAACCAGTAAGATAGCTACGCTATAGGTTGCACCAAGAGCTGAAATTGCATTCATTACGCTGAATAGTATTAGTACTCCCAGCATGCCTCCAATTAAATACAGTTTATTTGCCTCTCCAATTCTTTTAAAGCTTCCACTTCCTACGGCCATCATTATAATAAATGTGAATACAAACCCACTTGCATGAACAAAGGTATTTGTTTCCCAAAAACCTATCTTTTCACTTAATCTTGTATTGAATACTCCCTGCAGGCTTATAAATATTCCTGCTGCTATTGAAAACAATATTCCGTTCATGTCATTACTCCTTTACATTTGTATATCGCTTTATTCTAACCATCCTAATTCATTCAATACTGAAGTTTTTTCTTCGATTCTAATTCCATCTGCCTCTAAAAACTCTGCAAACTGCTTAAAGCATTTATAGAGTTCATCCATTAACCCCTTACTCTGTTTAATTCCAGGTTCCCACCACCAGTTTTTCACAATCAAGGTCCCAGCGCTCTTATCCCAACCCGGCTCAAACCTTGCTACGAACTTATCACCATAAAGCACCGGCAGTACATAATAGCCGTAGCTTCGCTCTGAAGCGGGCTTATATACCTCCCACCTGTAATCAAAGTCAAACAGTTCCTTTATAAGCTTCCTGTCCCAGAGCAAATTGTCTAATGGAGCCAGAACAGCGGCATGCTTTGATGACGTTTTGCCATTTAATATGCTATCCAACAGTCCCTTGTCCTCACACTTAATATAAAGTGGATACTTTACTCCCTCAACCAATACCTCTAAAATAATATTCTCTTCTAAAAGCTGTGCAAAAGCAGCATTTCTCTCTTTGCTTTTTAATCCATTTATCCCAAGCCAGGCATCCCCTGCTTTGTTCCAAAGCATGCCTATACCGCCTATTCTCCTAAGAACATACCAGCGATAATACTGACTGTCAGTAGTGTTTGGATCTAATGCGAACAACAGTTCTTCTGAAATGTGACGATAAGCAAAATCATATATTCTGCGAGTATAAGCCTTGTGATGTATGATGAGTTCTCCCCAGAAATACATGCTTTCCAATGCTGCACGGGATATGCTTGTGGGTGCCCAAGACCAATCAACTGTTTCTGAATAGCCCAAATCGATGGAGGACACAGGTCCTCTATCTTCTATATCTTTACGTATCTTGGACAATACATTATTGATAGGCCTGTCACTGTTTCCCAGCCTTTGTTTTGCCGCTTCCCTTAATCGGTTGAAATATGGCCAATCTTTTATGCAATAAATGGACATGTTTTTATCCCAGCCATCTATAAGCTTGCGATCCTCATACAACAGCTCCTGCAGCAGCTTTGGCTTAAAGTCTTTAATCCTTGCTTGCAGTACTAGTTCATGATTATGCCCTACGATATTCAGCGGGTCAAACTGAATGCATCCCACCTTGCTGATATAATCTATTATCCCTTGCTTTCCGGCGAACATTTGTTTGCCCATCAAGCCATGATATGTAAGAATGAATTGGCGAGCCTGCTTTTTTGTGATTTTTATTGCTTCCATCCACATTAATACCTCGGTTTTCTTTTCTTGGTAATAGTATGCAGAACATCTGTTCGTTTGTCAATATTATTATACCTGCCTCCATAGCAGCGTCAAGCCCTACCAGAACATCGCAGCAATAGAAGCAGCAAGTAATACATTTATTCGCTTCAAAAGTGCACTTGGATAAATGTCATAGCTGTAATTCTGGCTGTAAAACCTTGAAAAGTCAAGTATTATGAACCAGATGCTCAAGGCTAGTATAATAAATAGAGTTATAGAAACATAAAACTTCTTTACGTTTGTCATACTCTTACCTACCAGCTACTCCCATGTTTTCCAGACATCAGGCACATATCCCACAGTTGCCAGCTTGCCATTTCTCACAATAGGAGTTATGTACAGCTTAGGGTTCTCAAGCAATATTTCTTTCTTTATGATACTGCTGTTTATCTTGTTTAGGTTTAGCCTCTCATAATCATTTAAGTTCCTATTCATGAGATTAGCCAGACCTACAGCAGCCTCCACGCTGTCCAACTCCCTTTTGCTGAGACTCTTTACTGTCAAATCAATGTATTGGAACTTTATATTGCGTTCCTTGAAATATCGCTGAGCCTTTTTGGTATCAAAGCATTTATCTATCCCAAATATTTGTATATTCATCCTTAAGCTTCTCCTTAAGCATTAATCTCCAGAATCATCTCATACTGCTCAACATAGCACTCAAATCCCAATGTACTTAAAAAGTCCTTTGATACTTTTGAGCGGTCATCTAAATTTAAAACTGCAGCTTTGTCCGATTCAGTGTTGTTAATCAGATCAGTCATTATGCTTCTGGCAATTCCTTTGCGCCTGTAATTTCTATCTACACTTATCTGAGGAATATCCCCTGTTCTTTTATCAATTATTCCATAGCCAACTATTTTGCTATCAGTCCGAACTACAGAGTATACAAAAGCATTCTTTAAAGCACAGATAGACTCAATAGAATTCTGCCAGGCGGGCTGAATATCCCAAAATTCCTTCAACTGCTCCCAATCATCGGTTGTAAAGCCCTCTAAATGCTCTACAGCAAAGGTCTTCTGTGACTGATATTTACTTTTATCCAGTTTAAAGCATGAAAAGGTTCTTGATATTTCAAAGCCTTGCTTTCTATAAAGCTGGTAAGCTGATATATTCTGTTGTAGTACCTCCAATAAATACTGCTCGGCTCCTTCACATTTAAGCTGATCCAAAACATTATGGAACATCTTAGTCGTTATTCCTTGCTTTCTGTACTCTGGGACAACACCGGTTCCGGTATCGTAGGCTGTAAGCTTCCCGTTCCATTCTCTGAAGCCGTTAAGGATAAAACCAACCAGAACCTCACCGTTAAATGCTCCCATCGATTTATCGGGAATATAACCCCTTCTCTGAAGCATTTGCTTAAGCTTCCAAAGAGGTAAGTCAATTTGTACTTGGTAATCTGAGAATGCATTTATAAATGCTTGATGTATTATTTCTATATCTACATTTTCTAAAGTTTTATAATTGAACATAATTAACCCCCTGCTAGAACAGCTATAGCTTTATCCAATATTTGCATTCACCTTCAATGATGCTCTCCAATTTGCCATTGTTTCCTTCAATGACTCTTCTTGAAGGGATATTTGTCGCATTGCATGTGATAAGTGCTTCATCAATGGCCTTATCCTTTGCTTTCTTTAGAGCTTCCCTTAAAATGATAGTGCCATATCCTTTACCACGCTCTGTAGGTCTTATGCAATAACCTATATGTCCGCCATGCTCGCGCAAGAAGTCATTTAAACAGTGCCTGAACTTTGCTATTCCTACAGGCTTAGAATCAATGTACAGCCAATAAATTGTCTGGGGCACATATCCAGGCAGAAGATTTATACCTTTAGAATAATTCATGATCTCTTCAAGATAGTTGGGAAATTCCTCTGAAGTTATTCCATAGGCACTGTTCATAAACCCGTTTTCTCCCGGTCCTATTTCCTTCAACATATCAAATACATCGATACCATCCTGAGCAGACAGCTCAATTAGCTCTATTAGCATCTTAACCCCCTCCAAATAACTTTTTTAGCATCTGAAGTTATATAGCTTCAATAGATTATTTATCCTTATTCCTGATATATATATGCTTTATCCTTGAATTGCTGGACTCCCTTTCCTCAATCTGAAAGCGTTTTAGACTCTTAACAAGAGGAGTCAGCTTGGAAAAGCCGTAGTTCCTGGCATCAAAATCAGGTTGTTTCTTGGATATAAGATTACCAACATCAGCAAGAAAAGCCCATCCATTATCATCTGCAACATCGTTTACAGATGCAGATATCAGGTTGATTATTTCGGTGCCAATCTCCACGGAGCTGATTTTAGTTTCATGTTCAACAACATCAGCTTTACGGCTGTCGTTGACGTCTATTTCATCATGTTTGACAGGTGCATTTATAATTTCAATATATATGAACTTATCGCATGCGACAATAAATGCACTGGGCGTTTTTCTCTCACCTATGCCAAAGACCTTCATACCTGCTTCACGCAGTCGTGTAGCCAGTCTTGTGAAGTCGCTGTCGCTTGATATTATGCAAAAGCCGTCAACCTTTTCGGAATATAATATATCCATTGCATCAATTATCAAGGCAGAGTCTGAAGAGTTCTTCCCGGATGTATAACTATACTGCTGTATTGGAGTTATTGCATTTTCCAGCAAGGAATTCTTCCAGCCTGATAAGGTGGCTTTCGTCCAGTCCCCATAAATCCTTTTTATTGTAGGTGTCCCGTATTTAGCCACCTCCTCCAATATACCCCTTATATTCTTGTATGGAACATTTTCTGCATCAATAAGTACCGCAAGTCTTAAATCTTTTGTATCTGACATTTATTTTCTCCCTTCTAAGTAATTTATCCAACCCTAGTCCCAGCTGGCACCGGTTTTTCCGGTTGAGCTAAGACTGGTGTTATTCCGTCTGCGTAGCCAATATCAAATAACATGCCCTCAGATATTTGTCCAGCCATTTTTTTCGGTGCAAGATTAACAACAAAAAGTGCCTGTTGTCCTTCTATTTCCTTTGGGTTAGCTCTTTCACCCTTCATGCCTACGAGTATTGTTCTTTTAAAATCTCCAAAATCCACTGTCAGCTTTACCAGCTTATTAGATTTCTCTATGTCCTCAACTTGTATAATTGTTCCGACTCTTATATCAATCTTCTCTAGCAATTCCATCTCAATGTTAGGCTTTACCTCAGCTTTCATTGATCATTCTCCTTATGTAGAATTAGTCTTAGTCTTATGCGTTTAAAGCTGATTTTACCCATTCAGCGGCTCGCTCAAGCTCTCCGTCTCTCAAAGGACCTTCGGATTCTTTAACATAAAATCCTTCAGGCTGGATTATCAGCTTTCCACCCTTTTTTACGAGCTTATCAGCTATAGGTTTAGCTGCATATCCGAATATTTTAACGAAGCCGTTAAGGACTTTAGAATTTACATCTGTAGCGCTAATCCTTGTGTCAAAAGCAGCCACATTAATACCGTTGAGACCATTTAAAGGAATTTTAATCAGGAAGTCAACAGTTGCCTTTGTTGGTTTAAATGCTCTTGTAGGAGAGCCAACTATCAGCAAATTTACGCCTGTTAATTGATCAAGATTAATATCGGTCACCTTTAAAACCTCAACATTTTCTTGATTACCCAAGGAATCACCCATTGCCTTAGCTATTTTCTCTGTATTGCCAAAGACTGAATCATATACTATCAATGTTTTCATAATTTTATACCCCCCTATTTAATTTTCTATCACACAAGCAATGAATCTTCCGAATTCTTTGAAGCCTAATTTTTTATAACAATTTATAGCCGTTAGATTATTGACCTTTACATTAAGCCCTATAAACTGTATTTTCGTTATCAGGCTTTTTAACAGCTCTGCTACAACCTTTTCTGCATAACCACTCTTTCTATATTCGGGAAGAGTAGTTACATGAGCTACAGCAGCAACTTGATATTGTTCAGAATAAGCGAGTATGCCTGCAAAGCTTACTAGCTTTCCATTATCATAAGCTCCAAAATTCTCATTGGTTTTCACTGACTCATCATCCAGCCAAGCCTCAGGATAACTATTATCTATCAACTCTTTAATGTCTTTTATATCCTTATAACCAAGCCTCACAATCTCGTTATTCTGCTTTTTATCTATTGTATCATATTCGCAGAATCCCATATTTAAATATTCTTCATATTCATGAATGCAGTTTTGAGCGAACACCGCTTCTAGTGTGGCTTTATCTATATGAGTATAGAATCTAGACGGAAGGAATCTCTTCATTCTTCTAATGAGTTCAATATTATACTCTACATTATTAAAACTAGCTGCAAGTAATACCGGAATGGAATAATTGATATTTACCATGGCTATTTCCTTCAATTCATCATTATCATATAAACCATAGCACACAACATTTTTCCATTGATCATCTGATAGATTATTAAATTGATAGATATAATCATATCTCGTTTTACCCTTTAGATATTCGCACACTATATTGGTATCATGAACAACTCTTATTTTCTCACCAGTTTTCATAGTGTATTATCTCCTCAAGCCTCTTTCGGGGACGAGCTTTAGGAGTTTCATCGGCATATCCAAGGGTTAGAATACAAACTACATATTTGTCGGAAGGTATATTTAAAATCGGTCTTATTTCATTCTGTATGAACCACGCAACCCAGCAGGTACCCAAGCCTAGATTATCAGCTTCTAGTACAATATGCTCTACTGCAATTGATGTGTCTCTTATAATCTGCTTTAGTTCCTTCTCTGGGCTGTTGTCATTCAATGAAATTTCCACATCTTCTTTTACCCTGCAGCGAATGTCTGCCACGCACACTATAAAAATCGGTGCTGAAAGCATCCATTTCTGGTCATGAGATATCTCTGCTAATTTTTGTTTAGTCACTTCTGATTTTACAACTATGAAATGCCAAGGCTGTGTATTGCTGCCCGATGGAGCAAGCCTTGCCCCTTCCAGTAATTGAATTATTTTTTCGTCTTCTACGGGCTTATCAGAATATTTTCTTATACTTCTACGCGTTTCAAACTGTTTTATCATATATGAACTCCCTCTTTAGTTTTTTTCAAAGACCATTCTTCACGAGTTACAGCCATTATAGAATAATCTCTGTAGTCACCTTGCTCCAATTTATATTTCTTCAATACTCCTTCCAACGTAAATCCAGCTTTTTCCCCGATTACCTTCATTCCTGCATTCTCAACTCTTGTTAAAAATTGTATTCGCATAACATTTTTAGTATTAAAAATATAGTCTATAAACAGCTGCAGACACTCTCTTCCAAAGCCCTTTCCTCTTACAGAGCTTTCTGCAATCAAAATCCCAATTTCTAAAGTAGTGGTACTTCCGGGAACTTCTCTATAGTTCATTATTCCGATTGACTTGCCATTACTATCTTCAATCATTGTAAAAAGCTTGCTTTTGTCTTTTATCAGGACCTCCATACCTTCAATAAAAGATTCCTTATGAACCAAATGAGCATCCATAAAGCCGCCCACGTTTTCCTGGTTACTCATCCAAGCATAAGACAGTTCTAAATCAGTTTTTTCTATTGCTCTTATCTTAACATTTTTTCCTACTAACATTTTTTACCCCCTTAATTGTCTTTAAGAAACTTATTTCTTTTGAAAAATATAGGTTACAAAGAATCCCCTGTCATCATCATTTTCAATATACTCTATTAGATCGAATGAATTATTTAATAAATCGAAATCAGTAGGTTCGATTAAGTCTTCTTTTCTTATCTTCTGGTCAGCCTTATGTTTATGTCTAAATCCGGATACAAATAGAATTCCCTTCTCAGATATATGCCTCTGAATATCCTTTAATTGCTCTTGATTCAATCTATAGTGATTGATCAAAACGTTATCAAATACACCAATATGCTTTAGCGAGCCAGGAATATTTAAATCGATTTGTTGTGTCTCTATAGAATAATTCAGTCCTGCTGCAAACCTCGCCAGCCTTTCAAGAGCCTTATTACTAAAATCTATCCCTGTTACTTTAAAATTGTTACTAAGAAGAAACAAACTGTTTCTGCCGTCTCCGCATGCTATATCAATGACTGAGCCTTCCTTAAAATACTTAATGCTGTTTACCAATGAAGCTTCTGGCTCTAGTGCTTTATCACCTCTTTGCATGAATTTTTCATCCCAGTATTCTTTATTTCCCATATATTCCATATTCGTTTACTC
Source organism: Clostridia bacterium (assembly GCA_035628995.1). Taxonomy (NCBI): domain Bacteria; kingdom Bacillati; phylum Bacillota; class Clostridia; species Clostridia bacterium. Next base: position 277,612 of record DASPIR010000023.1, read on the forward strand.
CTAGTCATTTTTGTTGTGTATGCAGTGTATTTGACCTAATATACTCTCTGCATTTATCACATTTGATATAATACTTTTTCATAATCCTTGACAAAATAACGCTTGCCCTGCTGCATTATTTCATGACCCTCTATTTCAAGCAAAAACCTATGCTGGTCTATACCACCAGGATATTTTTCATTAAGCTCGCCACCCTTTTTCAAGGTGCGCCAATAGGGTGTTATATCACTGCTCCCCATATTTTCTCTTTCCTTTGATGCATTGGCAGCTATATTTATAAATATACCCGCTGTAAGCTGGCAAGTAAAATCAGCGTTATGCTTTTTAGCAAGAAATGCCATGATTTCATATGATGTAGTAAGCTTACCTATGGGTATTCTTTTCATTACTTCATCATATTCCATAGGTGCCGCAATAAGCATATTGCCAGTACCAAAGCGTTTCGACATCTTATTATCGAATCCTATGAACTCTACCTTTGGCAAATCTTTAGAGTTATGGAGTTTTTCATTGAACGATTTTCTAGCCATGACTTTTCCCCCTTGCCTCATACTCTCTAAAGCTTTGCTAGTTTTTCCTTGCATCACTAGCTATAGTAACCAGCTTGTTGGCAGCATCTATAACTACTTTTGGCTGATCTGTTTGAATGTAATGACTGCTGTCTTTAACAAATATGCGCTCGCTTTTATCAGATCAGGTGCGATTTAGTAGAATTACTCTATCAAATATTCGACTTTTGTTATTCTTGCATATCCGCCAAATGAAAGCTTATCTTTTGACCTGGACACTTCAACAGTTAAAGTTATATATAAGTTCAATTCTCTCTTACATGAATTTTCATCAACATAACTCAATGTAGTTTTCTTCTTACCAGTATAAGGGTTATTAGAAGTGCTCCAATGTTTAAGATACTCAGTTTTTACCAGGCTAAATTCCTTCCCTTTTGCCTTTAAGCTATTAATTAAAGCATCATGTTGTGTCTTGACTGAATTTTCGTTAAATAGTCCGGATAAATACTGTGAGTTACCATTATTCAACAAATCAATAAGCTCAGCTTCATAACTCTCATAAAGCCAATATAAATAAAACTCGTCAGGTCTGGCATTACTTTTTCTCAATTCAATATCTTTTTCAAAACTCTCCCATTTTACTATTTGACTTAATTTTAATTTATTATCAATTTTATTTACAGTATAAATCCATTGAAAATCTTTATTTGATTCACCTTTCCCCGGATATGCTATATTAATAGTTTCTATAACCTCGACCTCATAACTGCTGCTCGAGTCGTAATATAAAAAACCTATCTCATGAGAAACATATTTTTCTTTTATTCCTTTTATATATAAATCGTGCACTAGCTTTTTCTGAGAATCATATAACGAGCTACCTACTGCTAAATATGGCTCAACAAGTGAGAAATCATTATGGTTAACAGCCTCTACAAAACTAATTTCATAGCTATTTATTAAGTCAACTACTTGTACTGACTCGTCTTTTGTTTCAATAATAATAACGGATTCATTACTCCCCAAAATATCATTAGCTTTGTCTATTAAATCACCTTCACTCCAAGAAACACTATTCATAGATAATAAAATGGCCCAAAATATCAGATTCAATCTCATATCTACTCTCCTTAAATGCTTATTACTCTTAGAATTTCTTCTTTTCTTATACTATTCAAGGAAACCGGTTCGCTTGGTTCCGAATTATGCTGCATTAGAGACAGCTCCCACCATCCTACATCATGCCATTGTCCGAATTTGTATCCCACATTATTATATTGAGCAATTTTCTTAAAGCCAAAATACTCGTGGATTCCTACGCTTGCTTCATTGGGCAAGCAAATCCCAGCATAGACATTGTAATACCCTTGAAGCTTTAGAATGGATATTAGAGCAGTATACAATGCCTTGCCTGCTCCTTTGCCTCTGCAATCCTGTCTTATATAGATAGAAATGTCTACCGCCCACCTATAAGCAGCTCGCTCACGATGTTTAGAAGCGTATGCATAGCCTAGAATGCTATTTCCCTCTATAAGTACAATCCATGGATTATTCTCTAATACATGCTCGATTCTTGTCGCCATTTCTTCAACAGACGGTACAATCGTCTCGAAGGAAATAGTAGTATTTTGTACGTATGGGGTATATATATCTAGAATTTGTTCTGCATCATGTGTTGTGGCAAGTCTGATCATTGTACTATTCACCTACTTTCTTTAATCGAACTCATTATTGGTCCATTGTATCATGTGGTTAAATAAGCTAATTAATCACCAATCGGCTTTATCCCTTCATTTTCAATCATTAAGACTATCGTCTTAGCGTTTGCAATTGGCCTATGCATAGTACCCTTTGGAATGCATATTCCTTCATTCTTTGCTAACTTAAAATTACCTTTTTCACTTTCAATTAAAAGCTCACCATCTAATACATAGAATACTTCATCATCATTTTCATGCTTATGCATATGAAATTCGCCTTCGAATATTCCAAGTCTTAAAACAGAGGAGTTTACTTTACAAAGAGTCTGATTAAACCATTTTTCTTTGCAGTTTTCAATAATCTCTGGAACTTTTATTACTTCAAGATAATCATATTTTATATCCATGTTAAGCTTGTATTTATTTTCATTTTTCAAAGCCATTTACCTTCTTTCATCCAATTATTAAAGTAATAAATAATACATAGTATTAATGCTTCTGCTTAAATAAACCATTATTATCATGTAGCAAAAGCTATTATGTTTCCATCAAAGTCTGAGCAATAAGAAACATAATCTCCCCAATTCCGCTTTGCACCTTTACTTATACCTTGTCCACCAATTTCTATTGCCTTTTCATAATAATTATCTGGATTATCTACAAATAAATATACTTCACATCTTGGCAGTCCATCTATTCTATTAGGATTTCCGACTTTATTGTCAAGAATTTTTTCAATACCATCCCCTGGCATAATACCTAAAATTATACCTTTAGAAAGAGTAAATTCTGTCATCCCAGGAACATCTAAGGATGGACTAATATTCAATAAACTTTCATAAAAATGCTTAGACTTCTCTTGATCCCTTACATATAAGATAAACATAACTCCATTTTCCATTATCATTCTATCTATCACCTTTCACACTATGAATTGTATCTGCCTGATGTTTCTGAGCTTTAGGGCGACCTCTTAGCGAAGAAATACCAACGACTTCCCGAATTCCTCTGCTTTCACAAGTGCGTCCGTTGCTTCAATATCACCTTTTTCATTAACCTTCGGTACTGCTAGCACCCCTCTGCTTTCCCACTTCATATAGTGGGCAATTTCATTATAGGTTGCTATTATTCCATCGAATATTTTCATACCCTCATCTGCACCACATACCAGTAAGAGGCTTTTTCTGATTTTAAGCGGGTGTTTACAATTTTTTCCCACATAGGCATACATTTTATCAATTGCTGCTTTGATTTGTGCAGGAAAGCCAAACCAATATAAAGGCGTAACAAAAGCTATGATATCTGCTGCTTCTAATAAAGACGCCAGCTCATCAAAATCATCATTAAAAGAGCACGGGGTTCCTTTGCTCCAGCACGTCTTACAGGCTTTACATCCACTGATTACTTTTCTTGCGGTTTCATATTTCGTCACTTCATGCCCTGCCGATAATGCGCCTTGAATAAACGCGTCTCCCATCCTATCGCTATTCCCATTTCTTCTTGGGCTTCCGGTCAATACCAATATGTTTTTCTTTTTCATTTCTAATACCAATCCGTTTTCCTCCCACTATTATATATGTACTAACTTAAAGGGTTAATGAGTTCCCAGTTAATTAACTTGAAACTTTATAGTTATATACCAAGGTTTATGCTCATAATCTATTTAACTTCACGTATTTCATAATATTTTGATTCAATTCCATGTTCAACAAATTTTTCGATTTCTATAAATCCAGCCTTCTCTAACATACCTATTGAAGCGTAATTATTGGAATATGTAAATGCTCCTATTTTTACTATGTCAAACTTATCAAAAACGTCCTCGACAAAAACTTTTGCAGCCTCTGTTGCTATCCCTTTTCCCCATAGCTCCTTTTCAAAAATGACAATACTTAGCATAACCACTTTCTCATTGTTTTCATCTATACCGTAACACCAAATATCTCCAATATATTTTCCTTCAAAATAGATTACTTTGCCATAGCTTGAGGCATCTTTTTTTAGGGACTCCTCGAATAATATCAGTGCTTCTTCTAAGGATTCAATACTGATAGGAAATAATCTTTTTATTTTTTCATCTTGAGTCCTATCCCAGAAAACAACAACATGATTCATAGTTCTTGTTTTTAACATTATGTTCGTAAAAATCATCCTCACAAAATATAAATTATCGTTGCTTCACACTTCTCTATAAGTATATTTTAAAAAACTCATTCCCATAATGGCGAGACACGATATTGCGACATTGCTCATTCTGTCGTATATCGGACGGGCACTTGAGACCCTGAGACACTTAGGATACTTTTTTTATACAGAAAACTACTAATTCTCAAATGAAATAATGTCAGCGCATGTTCCATCATGATATACAACATCATGGCAAGATTTCATGATTTCATATTTACCATCTGTATATTCGTCAACAATGCTGCCCCAAAATCTAAGTGACGTAATATTATGCGGATGTATTCCTATTTCCCACTTTCCGTGAAACATGTCAAATACAGCTTTTGCTACATATCGTCCTACTCCTGCTCGACGATACTTATACATAATAAAAAATTCAGCCATTTCATAATCGTGATTCAAATATAACTCAAACTTACCATCTATTAAAACAAAACCTGCTAATATTCCATTTACTTTAACAAAATATGGATAGTGATTTTCTTTATCCCAATAATCAGAAATCTGATATTCAAATTCGTATTCGCCTTGATGATTAACATCAAATTTATTATACTGTGACCACTCATAACAATACATTTTTAATAAATTATCTAATATTTGTTTCTCTTCTAAAAGTACTTTTACAACTTCTATATTCATAATTTTTACTCCCTAACATAATGTAATAGCGCATTATGTAAATAGTCTTTATGTTGTTCTTTTCTACAAATGTACATTAGTAAAAAACTAAAACAACATTTAAGTGTCTCAATATTTAAAACTTACGCCAGGCCCAATAAATTTCCTCGTATGTATAGCTTTCAGACAAAACATGAGGATTATAACCTCTATAATCAAACATAATCTTCATAGGCACCTCTAGCATCTTACTGCTGCTTAGTAGTAAGTAATCAAAATATGCTAACTTCCCATCAACTTTTTCTTCTATTTCGTTTGAAAAAGAACGGCTGACTGTTTCAAAATTTCTGTTAGGGTGTACTGTATATTCATAAATATCTATACCAAAACTGCAGGTTTCTACTTTATACGAAAAACCGATGGTTGATACAGGGAAAAATATTAACAATAATAGTGCGGTAGTAAGTAATGTATTCTTCCACTTTGCAAATATGATATTAAGAACATTGATTACTTTGAAAAAGCAGTTTGAAACGCTACCATAAAATACATAGCCTAATTGTATAAGAATAGCTGGCAGTAAGAAAATGGGTATTATCGACATATTGAAAAGATAATATGAGTATTCTTCGAAACCATTTAAAAGTAAATATAAAGGCATTAGTGTTACGCTAATGAAAAAAGCAAAAGGGTATCCAATTTCTAATCCACCTATTATATTAATAATAATAGCAAGTGCTAATACAGCAATACCTACTAGAGTGTAAAAAACAGGAATTGTAAAGATACTAGGTTTTCTGCCGCAATTACGTCTTATATAAACTCCAAGAAAAAAGTATACCGATAATGTGAGTGTGCCTATAATTGAGGCAAGAATCATTGGTAGTAAGAGAATTAAAATGAAACAGAATGTGTTAACAAGTAAATGGAACAGCATGACCCTCAATTCCAAATGCACATAGTCAATTTTGTTAATAGGTCTCATATTTTCTGATGAATTATTAAAACTCTCCATATTAACTCCTTATATCAAATTAGAATAATAGTTACAAAACTATTTGTCAAGCGAGTGACCTTTCATATAACGGTTTCGCACTCACGACACCACTGAACTGGACCCTCATAGCCCTTCCCCCCCTGCGGAGCTTCGCTCCCGGTGAAGGGGTGTGGTTGCCCTGCCCCACTCTGAAGCAAATACATCCGACAACCCAAGGTACGTCTACCTCTTGCTCCTACCCTCCGTGCCGCAGCGTGAGTGTCGTGTTAGTCGATGGACTATGCCCCACGTAGCATCGCCCAGAATATCAGTTCCTTGTAATTATCTAAATGCTTCCGCCCTGAGTAGCATGTAAATGCCATTATAAAACTAATCCCAAACAATCTGAGCCATAGGCCATTTTTCTTTAATAGCACTCTTTTTTACCTTCTTTAAGAAAGAGTCTATTGGTATATACGTCTGATTCCTTCGAAACTTCATTTCAAATAAATCAGTAAGACCATAAGGTGCATATATATATAAACTATCATCTAATAATAACCTTACCCCTATGCTTGCTGGACTCCATCTATTAATTGCATCTTCACTTGATACTATCGGTTCAATGGGAAATCCAAAAACATCTTCGTACCACAAATGAACCGCTGCTTGGTTCTTAGCATCCCATTCTACACTAGGCATGCAACTAGACAATTCGACTTCAGCTTTTTTGTCTCTCTCTTGTGTCAAATCATATCGATCATAAAAAATGACATCAACATCACTTATTGGAGTAGGATCTTTGTAGCCATGCAGCTTATCCCATACTATACTCCGAATAGCCCCTGCTGCAACGAACCAATCAGGAAGGTCACATTCTCGTGAAGTACGCAATACATTCATAAGCCATACATTTGAATATATGATATTAGTCAGTTCCTCGTAATATTTAACCTCACTCAAAATTTTTTCTCCTTTCAAAAACTATCAAATAGTTACGTAAAAGAGAATCTTCATTCACTTATTCTGACAGTACTTATACCCCAAAGGCAATAACTCCACAAATCTTACTTCTTAAACCAACTTCATAAAACATAAGATTACCCATTGACTAGAACTTAAATTTTCTTGGGTTTATATGCTATACCATCAATCTGTACTTTAAGTCCATTTGGTCCACCTATATGTGCAAACTCTGTAGAAATAGTTTTTCTTGCAGGATAGCTACCTTTAAATCTCCGTCTGAAAACTTCCTCCATTACTGGAATATCCCAGACATCCCTAAGTAAAACGTCAACCTTAACTACTGATTCAAGGGTAAGGTTCACCTTTTCTAATCTGGCACTCATATCATCGAGAGCTCCTTCAACCTGCTTTTCAACTGGCTGCCCAACATTTCCAACACAGAAGCTGAGAAATATAAAATCACCTGCTTCAACAAATCCGGAATATGCAACTTCCTCGTCTACTTCATATCTGGTTATCTCACTCATTTACACCGTCTCCTCTAATCAATATTTGTATGCTACTCATACATGACATTGAATTAACCATTTGCATATCTGTCGCCTAACGGTCTCGCACTTACGACACCTCCGAGTCGGACCCACAAAGCCCTTCCCCATGGTGGTGCTTGTCACCCGGCGAGGTGGTGTGGTTGCTGCTCCAAACCCAGCGCAAATGCAACTGCCGCCTTAAACTTCTTCTTTTCAGATTTACTTATTCTCAAAGTTTACAAAGTAGTCATTGTATATCATAAGTTTTCTATTGATTGGCTGGTATCCTTTTTGTACTAATGAGGCAGTTCGTTCAGTAGCATATGGAATAGCTTTTGTGAGAATAGCATCAACATCAAATGCTTTATAGAAATTTTCATTAACAATTTCTAAAACCTCATCAATAATTCGTTGGGTTTCGTAATTGCTTTGTAAATCAATTCGTAATACCCCATAGTGATTAAATTCATCATCTGCAATTCTATGAAACATTTCAATTGTGCCAATTTTCTCGTTTGTATCATTCAAAATTACTGTCCACCTTACAAAATACTTGCTTTTATAAGAAAAGTTCCAAAAGTCAATTGCTTGTTTCATTCTTGCAATTGTTGTGTAGTGAAAATTATCTCCATGGCAATTATCAGAATTAAAAAATGGTACTGCCTTTTCGTCAGAATAGCATTTTAATAATTCTTGAGCATCTTCCATATTTGTCTGCCTTAATGTAATAAGTTTCTTTATATACATTGGGCATTCTTCATAAATATCTTTCATTATCATAATCTCCCCCATTTGATAAACTTCATAGCATCCGGCAACCCAAGGCACGCTTGCTTCCTGCTCTAGCCCGCCGTGCCACAGCGTGAGGGCATTGTTACACGATGGGCCGAGCCCCACCAAGTCAAGAGCAGCAAGTATGCTGCGGCCTTAAACTTCTTCTTTATCACATTATAAGAATATTGTGTATTACTTACTTACTTATTTCTTTCTTGTATATTTTTAGATATTCCCCTGAATATTCAACACCATCTCCAAGGTATATCCATCCAGTTTTTTCATAATAGTCGCAAATATCAGTATAGAGAAAGAGTTCAGTATACCCTGCTTCTCTGCAATATTCAATCAAAAAATGTTGTAATTCCTGTCCAATCTTTTTTCCTCTGAAATCTTCTTTTACAAATAATGCAGACAGCCAAGGATAAAGGTCTTGTCTACTCACTAAGTCACTTCTCCACAAACCGATAGTTCCAACTAATTCATTATCTTCAAGTGCAATAAATGTTAAAGGTAATCTATTCTTTATTAAGCTGTTTCTTATTATGCTTTGAAAAAAATTATAATTGTTTTCGTTTCCAAATTCATTCCAAAGCCAATTTATTACAGTATCAATGTGGTCTTTGTGGTCTGCTAAATGTTCAATAATAAGAATAATAAGCCATCTCCTTACTATGTATAATCCTACTAATACGAATCATATCTTGTGTAGCCTAACCACTAATGAATCGGTCCAGGACGACGCGTCGCTTACTCGGTCTGTCGTATGACATCTCCGTGTTTGAGACCGTTCCGAATCTTACATAGCTACTGTGTTAGGTTCGGGATGGTCGCAAATACTTTGTTATCTGAAGTTCTTCGTGCCCCTAGCTTCAGTAGTTGGCATGGATTACAACCAGCTACTTTTTAAGCCTACATTTTGATTCCCCCACATTCCCGACTCTTCTTCCTAAATTGTAATAGCCCCCTGGAGAATAAATCAAAGGATCAACATTAATCATATCTATCTTCCCATAAGCCGTATCAGTAATTTTCTCATCAACTACAATATTCTTCACTTCTCCAATGTAAATTGCTCCACTGCCAACTTGTATCATATCAACCAGCATACACTCATATACCCATGGAGACATATCTAAAACAGGAGCATTTACTACTTCTCCCTTTGAACAAGTTACATTAATCGCATCACATTTATTTATAGAGAAACCTGATTGAGTTCCGAAATAATCTGCAATATCAATCATCTCTGTGGTTACCAAATTAACTGAAAACATTCTGTTCTTCTCAACTTGTTCCCTAGTTATCTTTTTCCCGCGAGAAGCAAACATCAACATAGGCGGCTCTACAGAACAGAATGTTACCCATGTAATCAAAGCGAAATTAGGCTTGTCTTCCTCTTTGTATGTACCAATTAAATAGGATGGTTGAGGAAAAAATCCTCTCTGTGGTGGAATTGAACGTTTTGCCACGAATAACACCTCATTTTGTACAATTACATTTTATCAATTTATACAGTTCTCGCCCCGCATGGCGGGAATAGCATGAAGAATTTTAGATAACGTCTCCGCACTCACGACACCACTGAATCGGACCACAAAGAATGTCCTCCTGGCAGTGCTCGCACCCGGTTAAGGGGTATGGTTGCCCTGCCCCCGCTTCAAAGCAAGTTCATCCGACAACCCAAGGCACGGCCTGCTCCTTGCTCTTTCCCTCCGTGCCGCCGCTTGAGTGCATTGTTATCTGATGTATGGTGCCCCACAGAGACCCACCCTAAAAATTATCTATACCATTTCCGCTATCTGGAACCTGACTTGAGTCAATTGAGTAAATATTATCTGTTTCGGGCTCAAATATCTCACAAACTCCGCATAGAAGTTTGCACCATATAAGAAGAATGCGATGACTAGTATGAAATCTCCCATATCATATAATACAGCATATAAATCATGGACTGCGACATAAAAATACCGTAAGATTCATTACTGAATAATACGGTATCTTGCAATATTGCCTGACTTTATAATTGTTATAAGTTTTTATTAATATATATATTTAAAGCACGTAAAGCTTTAAATGATACTGCAATAATGGACATATATACAAATATCTCCAATATTGGTTTGATAAGCACTAAAAAACCATAAGCGCTAGCAAAACCTCCTATAGCTTCCATACAATAACCCCCCACTAATGAATAATATCATTCAATCTCAATTCACCCATATGGTAATTATGAGTAAATCATACTAAATTTTCCACAGAAACGCAAATATTATAAATACCGTATTATTCAGTTTTCAAAGAACAAAGTTTTTTACATGTTATGTCGCAGTTTTATCAGAATATATCGCAATTCCCTACGAATATGTAATAAAAGCACAGTATTACTTATATAAACTAATTAGCACCTATATCAGATAACTACTACAACTACGACACTATGTCGTCAACACATCCATAATAGGGTGCATTCATGACATATGTCGTGAATATTTCTATATAGTTGTACATTATTACATACTTTATAATTTCTCCACATTTTGCCATAATACCTTCCAAAAAGTGAAAAAAGCATGAATTAATCATGCTCATTACTGACGCAAAAAAAGGAAAAACATAAACCTTTGGTTTATGTTTTACTCTTCTGTCTTTACTTCTGGTTTCTCTTCTGCTGGTGGAGGTGCCATTGCATCTTTTCTTGAAAGGTTTATCCTTCCCTGTTTGTCAATTTCGGTTACTTTTACAAGTATCTCATCGCCAACAGCTACAACATCTTCAACTTTTTCAACCCTCTTGGTATCAAGCTTGGAGATGTGTACAAGGCCTTCCTTGCCTGGGAGTATTTCTACAAATGCACCGAAGGTCATTAACCTGACAACCTTGCCTAAGTAAATCTCGCCTTCTTTGACTTCCTTTACCAAGCCTTCGATTATCTTAAGAGCTTTATCACCAGCTGTTTGATTTGTAGCAGCTATGAATACTCTTCCATCATCCTCGATGTCTATCTTTACGCCAGTTTCTGCAATTATCCTATTGATTGTCTTTCCACCTGGGCCGATTATATCTCTAATCTTGTCAGGGTCAATCTTATAGGTTATTATCTTCGGAGCATATTGTGAGAGTTCTTTTCTTGGAGTGCTTATTGCAGTGAGCATTTTGTCGAGTATAAATATTCTTCCAACTCTTGCCTGCTCTAAAGCTCTTTCAAGTATAGACCTGTCTATGCCTGCTATCTTTATGTCCATCTGAATTGCGGTTATTCCTTTTTTTGTTCCGGCAACTTTGAAGTCCATGTCTCCTAAGAAGTCTTCCATACCCTGTATGTCAGAAAGTATGGCTACATTGCCCTTTTCCTTCATAAGTCCCATTGCAATTCCTGCTACAGGTGCTTTAATCGGTACACCGGCATCCATAAGAGCCAGAGTGCTTCCGCATACGCTTCCCTGTGAGGTTGAGCCATTGGAGCTTACTACTTCGGATACAAGCCTTATTGCATATGGGAATTCCTCTTCGGAAGGTATCATTGGCTCCAATGCTCTTTCAGCAAGAGCTCCGTGACCTATTTCTCTTCTTCCTGGTCCTCGCATAAACCTTGTCTCGCCTACGCTGTATGGCGGAAAATTGTAATGATGCATGTATCTCTTTGTTTCTTCATCACTGAGACCATCAAGTATCTGTACATCACCTAGAGCACCTAATGTTGCAATTGTGAGAACCTGAGTCTGCCCTCTTGTGAAAAGTCCTGATCCATGTACTCTTGGAAGTATTCCAACTTCGCTGCTAATTGGTCTTATCTCATCAAGTTTTCTGTCATCAGGTCTGACGCCTTCTTCAGTAATGAGCTTTCTTACCTGTTCCTTAAGGATGTCATACATCACTGAATCAATTTGCTTTTCTTTCTCAGGAAAGATTTCAGCAAAATGAGCAAAAGCTTCCTCTTTTACAGAGTCCATCTTTTCCTGTCTTTCAAGTTTGTCAGGAGTTCTGACTGCATCAAGAGTTTTCTGAGTTGCGTATTCTCTCACTGCATTTTCAATCTCTTCTTCAGCCTCGAAAACATCATACTCTTTCTTTTCCTTGCCTACCTTTGCAGCAATGCCCTCAATGAATGCAACAATCTTCTTGATATTGTCATGTGCGAACATGATTGCTTCAAGCATTACATCTTCAGGAATTTCTTTTGCTCCTGCTTCAACCATCATAACAGCATCTTTTGTGCCAGATACAACTAAGTGCAGATCGCTTTTTCCTCTTTCATCATTGTTCGGATTAACTATGAGCTTTCCATCTACGCGTCCAACCAATACTGAGCCTGTTGGTCCTCCAAATGGAATTGAGGAAATAGAAAGTGCTGCTGATGAACCTACCATTGCACATATTTCAGGTAGATTGTCCTGGTCTACAGACATTATTGTAGCAACTACCTGAACATCATTTCTGTAGCCATGAGGGAATAATGGTCTTATTGGTCTGTCTATCAATCTTGCTGATAATATGGCTTTTTCCGTCGGCCTGCCTTCCCTCTTTATAAAGCCTCCCGGAATCTTTCCTACCGCATACAGTCTTTCTTCATAATCAACACTCAGCGGGAAAAAATCAATTCCCTGCTTTGGCTTATCTGAAGCACATGCTGTTACAAGTACAACTGTATCGCCATACCTAACTAAGACTGCTGCATCGGCCAACTGGGCTATTCGTCCTGTCTCTATGCTTAACTTTCGTCCACCCAGTTCTAATTCAAATATCTCCACGTTTTTTCCTCCTTTCGAATCTGTATATATACAGTATATTTCTGAAACTAAGGTAAGATAAATTTACCAGCTCCAAAATATAAACTTCTATATGTATTTAGTATTTCCTTCTTGTCTCAAAAAAAACTTACAAAAAGGGCGGGATTGATCCCCGCCCTTCAACTACTATTTTCTTAATCCTAATTTTTCAATAATAGCACGGTATCTCTCGATGTCTTTAGCCTTGAGGTAGTTCAGAAGTCCTCTTCTCTGTCCAACCATCTTGAGAAGTCCTCTTCTTGAGTGATGGTCCTTCTTGTTTATCTGAAGATGACCATTAAGGTTATTGATTCTCTCTGTAAGTATAGCTATCTGTACTTCAGGAGAGCCTGTGTCGCCTTCTTTGGTCTGAAACTTCTGAATAACGCTGCCCTTTGTTTCCTTTGTAAATGCCATTAATTTCACCTCCTTATTATATCTCCAAAAGCCAAGCAAACCGTTGGTGAATCGGTATACTGAGCAAATGGTATCTGTGTAACAAATTTGATTTTAACATATATATTTCTCCATGTAAAGGATATTTATTCTAATAGGCTAGTCTGGACTCAATATCCTTGCGGATCTGCTTCACTAATTCCTCCATGGATACAAACTTCATTTCATCTCTTATATGCTTGTGAAAAAATATTTCTATTTCTTCTCCATAAATATTATCGGAAAAATTTATTAAATGAGTTTCCACACTCAAGCTTTCACCATCAAAGGTCGGATTGAAGCCTATGTTTGAAATGCTTTTATACAGCTTCCCGGAAACGGTTGTAGATGTGTAATAAACTCCCTTCTTGGGAAGAGTTATGTCCTTCTTTACATCTATGTTGGCAGTTTTGATTCCCATTACCTCACCGTTTTGCTTGCCATAAATTACATTCCCGTGTACAGAAAAATCCCTGCCGAGATAATCCGCCACCTTGTCAACATTGCCACTTCTTATTGTATGCCTGATAAGACTGCTGGACACTGAATGCCCATGAATCTCAACTGCATCTATCACATTTACCTTGAAGCCGAATTTTTCTCCAAATTTCTTTAGGCTTTTAGCATCGCCTTCCCCTTTGTTACCAAACCTGTAGTTGTAGCCAACGACGATAGATTTCGCCTTGAAGCTATCTACAAGTATATTCTTCACAAAGGCTTCAGCGGTCATATCCTTGACCCTGTTGAAATCCTCCAGATACAGCATGTCTACTCCCATGCCTTGCATTATTTCTGCCCTTTTTTCGTTATCTGTAATCAGATAAATATGCTTATCGGGCATAAGTATTTTTCTAGGATGCGTGTGAAAAGTATATACCATGCTTCCTGTTCCGTACTTCTTGGACTCTTCTATCAAAAGTTCTATAAGCTTCCTGTGTCCCAGATGAACTCCGTCAAAGCTTCCCAGAGCAATACACCATGGTGCAGACTTTATTGCATCCTCATATTTTTCTTCAATTTTCAAGACAACCACCCTTATACGCAATGGACTGGCCGGAAAACCTACCTTCCATCACTATTCAAATAAATATGTTTTTTATCTTTATATATAATCTCTGTCCAGCTTCTTCATATCTCACAACGCCGATTCCTATGAATCCGTCCTCACCATATATGCTAGCGTTATCATCTGCATTCAGTTTTTCAAAGCCTTGCTGTACTCCCTGCTCGAAGAGAGGGTTGCCATTCATAATAGAGCTTAAAGCAGATGGCTTTATTGTAATGACTTTATAATCTTTGAATATTATCTCTACACCGTTCATTATATCATCTATTCGATTTTCTTCAGCTGCAGATTTTATCTCCTCCAAGGTATTGGAGTTCTCTATTGTAAAGGGCGAGGATTCAAGTCTTACCAACTGAGACATATATGCTCCACAGTCCAAGGCTTCACCAATGTCATAGCACAGTGTCCGTATGTAAGTGCCCTTGGAGCAAAGTATGTCTATCGTTGCCTCATCCGCGGCTTCCATATCTACAAGCTTCAACTCATATATATTTACAGGTCTTTCCTCAATCTCCACTTCTTTACCTTCACGGGCATATTCATAAAGCTTCTTACCCTTTACTTTTAATGCTGAATATATTGGAGGCTTTTGATTGATTGTACCTGTAAAGCTCTTCAAAACCTCTTCAAGCATTTTTTGCTCAATACTTACTTGTCCCGATTCACTAATGATTTTGCCATAGCTGTCATAAGTATCAGTTACTATGCCAAACTTTATATTAGCTCTGTATCGCTTCTGCTTATCAGTAATATATTGGACAACCTTGGTAGCCTTTCCTATACATATAGGAAGCACTCCCGCAGCTTCCGGATCCAGTGTTCCAGTATGCCCTACCTTCTTTGTATTCAGTACCTTTCGCATGAAGGATACGACATCATGAGAGGTCATTCCAGGAGGCTTCAATACATTAATAATTCCATTCATTCCGTTCATGTTATCTGTACTCCTCAATTATTGCTTCGAGTATTTTCTCCTTGACCTCTTCAATTGTGCCGTGAAGAGTACATCCTGCAGCTCGTACATGTCCGCCGCCGCCAAATCGAAGAGCTACAGCTGCCATATCAACAACCTTCTTCGACCTGAGTCCAACCTTTATTTTCCCCTGCTCAAGTTCTTTCAAAAATATTGCAGCTTCGACGCATTCTATGTCTCTAGCAAGATTGATGATTCCATCACTGTCTACTTCAATTGCATTTACTTCTTCCATTTGCTTTAGAGTCAGGGTTATACAGGAAATGCTGTCATTATGATAGAACTCCAAAGTATCCAGTGCTGTTTTCATCAGCATAACCTTTTCCTTTGAGCTGTTCTGGTATATCCTTTCAAACATCAGAGAAACATTTACTCCATTGTTTATAAGGTCTCCAGCAATTTGGTGAGTAATAGAGGTTGTATTGCTGTACTGGAATTGTCCGGTATCTGTTACAATAGCAATGTAAAGGCACTCTGATATTTCTGTATCCATTGGTACACCAAGTACCTTTATTATCTGGTACACTATTTCACCGGTAGCAGATGCGTTGGAGTCCACCATGTTGAGATTGCCGAATTCATCATTGCTAATATGGTGGTCAATATTAATTACGAAATTGTTCTCAAGGTACAGCCTCGATTTTCCCAGTCTGTTAGCGTCACCGCAATCAAGAGCTATTATTGCATCGAAATGCTCATACTGACCAGGCATCTCAACCTTGTCAGAGTCTTTTAAGAATCTATATACCTTTGGTATATTGTCATCCAGTATAAAGTGTACATCCTTGCCCAGCTTCTTCAATGCATTATAAAGGGCAAGGCTAGACCCGACGTTGTCGCCGTCGGGCATAATATGAGACATTATGGCAATCTTGCTGCTTTCTTTGATTTTACTTATTATCTTGGGATAAATCAAAGGCTCTCTCCTCCGTCCTTCTTCTGTACGTCCTTCAAGAGCTTGTTAATATAAGCGCCGTGTTCAATGGACTTATCAAGTTCAAAAATCACTTCTGGTGAATGTCTAAGCTCAATATTTCTTCCCAGCTCACGCCTTATAAACCCTGCAGCACTGGTCAAACCCTTTATAGTATCCTTTTGTTCTTCATCAGTTCCAAGTACACTGATGAATATCTTAGCATACCTCAAATCAGGGGTCACCTCTGCAGCCATTACGCTGCTGAGTTTTGACACCCTTGGGTCATTAATATCATTTCTTATGATGTCGCTTACGACCTTTTTAACTTCTTCCGAAATTCTGTCGATTCTATGTTTAGCCATTATAATGCACCTGCCCGAATGTTATTTTCTTGGAACGGCTTCGATGGTGTAGGATTCTATAACGTCGCCTTCTTTTATGTCATTGAACCTATCGATGTTCAATCCACATTCGTAGCCTGTATTTACTTCTTTTGCATCATCCTTGAATCTCTTTAATGATGCCAGCTTGCCTTCATGTACTACTATACTGTCTCTTATTATTCTTATATCATTGTTTCTGTTTATCTTGCCGTCAGTTACATAGCAGCCTGCAATAGTTCCAACACTGGATGCCTTGAAGGTAGCACGAACTTCTGCGTGTCCCAGCACCACTTCCTTGTATTCTGGCTCAAGCATGCCTTTCATAGCTGCTTCTACGTCTTCTATGGCATTGTATATGACTCTGTAAAGCCTTATATTAACTTTGTCTTTTTCAGCCAGCGCAACTGCTGCAGGCTGAGGTCTGACATTGAAGCCTATAATTACGGCATTTGAAGCTGATGCCAGCATTACGTCTGATTCAGTGATTGCACCAACACCGCCATGTATTGTCCTTACCTTAACCTCTTCATTGCTAAGTTTGGCAAGGGATTGTTTAACAGCTTCCACAGAACCCTGCACATCAGCCTTTACTATTAGGTTAAGTTCCTTAACCTTGCCTTCCTGTATTTGGTTGAACAGCTCTTCCAGGGATACAGTCTGCTTGCTCTGAATCTGTGTAAGACGCTGCTTTTCTTTTCTCTTTTCAGAAATTGTCTTTGCAGTCTTTTCGTCATCGACAACTATAAACAGATCTCCAGCATCCGGAACCTCATCAAGTCCTTGTATCTCTACAGGAGTTGAAGGGCCAGCCTTCTTGAGTCTCTTACCCTTGTCGTCTATCATGCCTCTTACTTTTCCATAAGTGTTTCCAGCTATGAAAAAATCTCCTATATTCAAACAGCCGTCCTGTATCAGCACTGTAGCAACGGGACCTTTGCCTTTGTCAAGCTCCGCTTCTATGACTGTACCAGTACCTTTTTTATTTGGATTTGCCTTAAGCTCCTGCATTTCAGCAACTAAGAGTACCATTTCAAGAAGATTGTCTATTCCTTCCTTCTTCTTTGCAGAAACAGGAACCATGATAGTATCTCCGCCCCAATCCTCTGAAAGGAGTCCATATTCTGTAAGCTCCTGCTTTACTTTGTCAGGATTTGCTCCAGGTTTATCAATCTTGTTTATAGCTACAATAATAGCTACATTAGCAGCCTTTACATGGTTTATTGCTTCAACTGTCTGTGGCATAACGCCATCATCTGCTGCTACTACAAGTATCGCTATATCCGTTACCTTTGCTCCTCTGGCCCTCATTGCTGTAAAAGCTTCATGACCAGGAGTATCAAGGAATGCTATTTTCTTGTCGCCAATGTTTACTGTATAAGCACCTATATGCTGTGTGATGCCTCCAGCTTCTGTTGCAATGACGTTTGTTTCCCTGACTGCGTCCAAAAGTGAAGTCTTACCATGGTCAACATGACCCATTATTGTCACAACAGGTGAACGAGGCAATAAATCCTCTGGTCTATCCTCGTCGGTCTTAAGAAGCACTTCTTCGCTTCCTTTATCTATGAGTCGCTCTACGCTTACGCCGAAATCTGTAGCTATAAGCGTTGCAGTATCAAAATCCAATTCCTGATTAATTGTAGCCATTACCCCTAGGAGTAAAAGCTTCTTAATAACCTCTGTTGCCTGCTTACCTAGCTTTTCACTAAGTTCTTTTACTGAAATAGTGTCTCCGACTTTTATTGGTTTTTTAGGTGCATGAACTTCTTCCCTCTTTGGCTCTTCATACCCTCTAGGTCTGAAATTCCTGTTATATCCTCCCTTGCCCTGCTGATTCCTGAAAGGAGGTCTGCCCTGTTGCGGTCTGCCTTGTGGAGTCCTTACCTGAGGCTTCTTTTGAATTCTTTCTACCTTTGAGAAATCTTTTTTTGCGTCAAGCTGCGCTGTTTCTTCAATTGTTTCCCCAGGAACAGCAGTTTTCACTGGTGCATTGTTTGGATTTGCAGGAGTGCCTGCAGGTCTTGTATCTCTTGCCGGGTGCTGTTGAGCATTATTCACCGGTCTATTTGTGTTTGGTCTCAGCTGATTCTGGTGTGCATTATTAAACGGTTTATTAGTGTTTGGTCTCAGCTGATTCTGTTGTGCGCTATTAAATGGCTTATTAGTGTTTGGTCTCAGCTGATTCTGCTGAGCTTGCGGAGGTCTCTGCTGCGTCTGCTGAGCTTGCGGAGGTCTCTGCTGCGTCTGCTGAGTTTGTTGTGTCTGAGGCGGTCTCTGTTGAGTCTGTTGGGTCTGTGGAGGCCTCTGTTGAGTTTGTTCTTGTGTTTGTGGCTTTTGCTCAGGCTTCTTTGGTGCTTCCGCTTTATTCTCTATCGGTGCAGCCTTTTTCTCAGGCGCTGGCGTAACATCCTTTTTCTCAAGCTTCCCTTTAATTGCAGTAATATCCGCATTTTCAAGCGTGCTCATATGGTTATGCACGTCAATTTTAAGATCCTGTGCTATTGTAACAAGATCCTTACTCTGAACTCCCAGTTCTTTTGCCAATTCATATATTCTTACTTTATTCAAGTAAAGCACCCCCAGGTTTTTCATTTTTAATAACTTCAGCGGTCAGTTTTTCCTTAAAGTTCTTGCTAAAGTTCTCGTCGGTTATTCCTAGTACCGACCTTTCACTTTTTCCTATACTGTTTCCCAGTTCTTCTTTCAGGCCCCATGTAATGAGGGGCACTTTATAAAATGCTGCTGAATTGATAAAACGTTTTTTTGTATTATCCGAGGCATCCTCCGACACAATTGCAAGCTTTACCTTGCCGTTTCTTATTGAATACCTCACAGCATCCTCGCCTGTAACCAACATACCGGCTTTGTTGGCAAGGCCTAACATGGAATATGCCTTATTCATCAGTAAGCTGCTCTCTCAGTTTATTGAACACTTCAGCATTTACCGGTGCTTCCAGTGCTCGCTCCACTCTCTTTGCTTTTATTGCAGCTTCAAGGCATTTCAGGCTGGGACATATATAGCAGCCTCTGCCGGGTGCCTTTCCAACCTTGTCTATATCAACCTTTCCTTCGGGGCTTCTTACTATTCTTATGAGCTCCTTCTTAGGCTTCATTTCATTACAGCCAAGACATTTCCTGAGAGGCACTTTCCTTATTTTGAGCATAGAACCTACCTCCTTTAAGTACCAGATACCTGCGATTGACTCTTTATATCTATTTTCCATCCGGTTAACTTAGCCGCTAACCTTGCATTCTGACCTTCCTTGCCAATGGCGAGTGAAAGTTGAGTATCTCCCACTATAACCCTTGCAGCATTCATTTCTTTGTCTATGTTAACACCTAATGCTTTTGCAGGACTTAATGCGCTTCCGACAAATATTACAGGGTCTTCATTCCATTCAATTATGTCTATCTTTTCCCCTTTTAGCTCATCAACTATTACCTGAACTCTCTGACCTCTCTGTCCTACACATGCTCCAACAGGATCAATGTTCTCGTCATGAGAGTATACCGCTATTTTTGTCCTTGAGCCAGCTTCCCTGGCAATGCTCTTTATTTCAACTATGCCCTTCTGTATTTCGGGAACCTCAAGCTCAAATAATCTCTTCACAAGTCCCGGGTGAGTTCTTGAAAGTACTATTTGAGGGCCTTTTGTAGTCTTTTTTACTTCAACTATAAAAGTTTTTATTCTGTCTCCTATGTTATATACCTCGTTGGGCGTCTGCTCTCCAGGTCCAAGAATAGCTTCTGTCTTACCCAAATCAATAAATACGCTGTTCTTTTCCTTTCTCTGCACAAGCCCTGTCACTATTTCATTTTCCCTGCTTATATACTCGTCAAATATAATGCCTCTTTCAGCCTCACGAATCCTTTGTACAACAACCTGTTTTGCTGTTTGAGCTGCTATTCTCCCGAAATTCCTAGGAGTAACCTTCATCTCAACCACATCACCGATTTCATAATTCTTATTTAAAGCCTTCGCATCCTGGAGGCTTATCTGAAGTAAATCACTCTCAATCTCCTCAGATACTGTTTTGAGAGCGTATACGTCTACTTCACCTGTTTCCCTGCTTATTGTGACCTTCACATTCTGTGAGGTTCCGAAGTTTTTCTTGAAGGCTGAAACCAGCGCAACATCAATTGCTTCAATAAGTAATTCTTTAGAAATTCCCTTTTCTTTGGCTATCTGATCCAACGCCTGTAGAAACTCTCCATTCATTTTTTGCTCCCTCCCATCCAATAATTAATTAAAACTTTATTACAGGCCTTATTAAGGCTATAGAGATCTTTTCTATGTGTATATCTTTTCCATCAGCTTCTATCTCAACTTTGTCGGCTGTATGTCCCTTAAGCACACCTTCATAAGCTTTCTTGCCATCCAATGGTGAGAATAGCTTTATCTCAACCAACTTGCCATTGTTTTTCTCATAGTCTCTGTCGGTTTTTAGAGGTCTGTCTATACCTGGTGAAGAAACCTCAAATATATATGACTGTTCGATAGGATCGGTTTCATCTAACAAGTCACTGAGCTCTTGGCTTACGGCTTGGCAATCATCTATTGTTATTCCGCCTTCTTTGTCTATGTACACTCTAAGGTACCAGTCTGCACCCTCCTTCTTGAGCTCTACTTCCACAAGCTCGAAGTTGTTCCTGTCGACTATGGGCTTTGCCAAATCATAGACTATATCTTCAACCTTCCGTTTTGCCATATTTGATTCTCCTTTTATTTGTTATTCTAACTTATTATACCCATATTAATACGAAAGAGTGGGATTGCCCACTCTAATCTTAAAAGTCATTTGACAAGTACTGTTTATTACAGTCTCATCTTTTTCTGTAACACAGGAAAAGCATAATCTTCCTGCCCACTAAAAAATTATAGCACTTCTTGCAATCACATGCAAGTTTTTACTTTCATCATATTCCGTCATTATACTTCCAAACCGCCACCAGCGGAGAATAAGCTTAATTGATTGCTTTCCGGGATTCCGCTCAAGCAGCCATGGTTTTTCATTATCTCTATTACAGTCTTTGAAACCTTGGCTCTTTCTCTAAGGTCGTCCATTGATATGTAACTTGAGTCCTGTCTCGTATTCACTATATTCTGAGCTGCATTAGTCCCTACACCCTGAAGTGATCCCAGCGGTGGCAGTATCCCATTATCAGTTACAATGAATTTGCTTGCATCAGATTTATAAAGGTCTACCGGTAAAAGCTTTATACCCCTGAGATACATTTCATAAACCGACTCAAGCAGGGTCATAAGATTCTTTTCCTTTGTAGTTGCATTATTCCCCAATCTATCGATTTCTATCCATTTAGCATTTACTGAATCTATTCCTCTTGTCAGCAAATCTGCATCAAAATCATCCAGCTTTACTGTGAAGTAAGTGGCATAGAAGGCTTCAGGATAATATATTTTATAATAAGCTATCCTGAAGGACATCATTACGTATGCAGTGGCATGCGCTTTAGGGAATAGATATTTTACAGTCTTACAGGACTGTATGTACCATTCGGGAATATTCTGCGCCTTCATAGCCTCTTCATATTCAGGCTTCAAACCTTTACCTTTTCTTACATCCTCCGCTATTTTAAAGGAGGTCTTGGGTTCCACTCCCTCGTGCAACAGGAAAAGCATTATATCGTCTCTCGTTGAAATAACTCCTTTAAGAGTCGTTGTACCATTTTTTATAAGGTCCTGGGCGTTGTTCAGCCACACATCAGTGCCGTGTGAAAGTCCTGAAATACGCACCAGCTCTGCAAAAGTCTTCGGTTGTGTATCTATAAGCATCTGTCTTACAAACTTTGTACCGAACTCAGGTATTCCTAAGCTTCCGACCTTGCAATCAATTTCATCCAGATTTATATTGAGAGCTTCTGTCGTTGTAAATAGGCTCATGGTCTTTGAGTCATCCAACGGTATGTTATTTACACCAAAGCCTGTTATATCTTCCAGCATCCTTAT
Organism: Clostridia bacterium; assembly: GCA_035628995.1. Lineage (NCBI taxonomy): Bacteria > Bacillati > Bacillota > Clostridia > Clostridia bacterium. Next base: position 300,388 of record DASPIR010000023.1, read on the forward strand.
TATTGACGGTACGTCATGACCGAGTATATCAAGCTTAAGAAGTCTTCCACTAATTGAATGGTAATCAAAGTGTGTGGTTATTATACTTGAGCTTGTATCGTCTGCAGGTCTCTGTATAGGAGTAAAATTATATATATCAGTATAGTTGGGCACTATCATAACTCCGCCAGGATGCTGCCCTGTAGTCCTCTTTATTCCAGTACAACCCTTTATCAGCCTGTTCATTTCGGCGCTGTTAACTTTTATGCCCTTTGCTTCATAATATTTTATAATATATCCGTAAGCTGTCTTTTCTGCAATAGTGCCGATAGTGCCTGCCCTGAATACATAACCCTTTCCGAAAAGCTCTTCGGTGTACTTGTGTACTTTAGGTTGATATTCCCCTGCGAAATTCAAGTCTATATCTGGCTCTTTGTCTCCATCAAAGCCCAGGAACATTTCAAAGGGAATATCATGACCATCTTTTATGAGTACTGTTCCGCATTCTGGACAATTCCTATCTTCAAGATCCGCCCCTGACGCTACAGAGCCATCCAGGAAAAAGTGCGAATGCTTGCACTTAGGACATAGGTAATGTGGCGGCAGCGGATTAACCTCAGTGATGTCGCACATAGTTGCAACAAAGGAGGAACCAACAGAACCTCTGGAGCCGACAAGATAGCCATCCTTCAAAGACTTGGCAACAAGCTTCTGTGCTATTAGATACAATACTGCATACCCATTGTTTATTATAGAGTTTAATTCCTTTTCAAGTCTTTTTACAACAACCTCAGGCAGCACCTCTCCATAAACCTGGTGAACCTTTTTCATGGTCATCTCTCTTATCTGATCCTCAGCGCCTTCAATCTTTGGCGGGTACGTCTCCTCTGGTATTGGTATTATATCCTCTATTTGCTCCAGTATCTTATTTGGGTTCTGTATTACTACTGATTGAGCAATTTCCTTACCAAGATATTTAAATTCTTCAAGCATTTCATCAGTGGATTTGAAATACAAAGGAGCCTGTTCATCAGCATCCGAGTATCCTTGTCCAGCCATAATAATACGCCTGTATATTTCATCCTCAGGCTCAAGGAAGTGTACATCTCCTGTAGCAACCACCAATTTATTAAGCTTCTTGCCCAGCTCGACAATACGTTTATTTATAGCTTCAAGCTCTCCCTTGTTTGCAAGTTTGCCGTTTCTAAGCAGAAAATCGTTGTTACCGTTAGGTTGTATTTCCAAATAATCATAGAACCTTGCATTCTCAGTTATGGTAGTCTCGTCTGCACTGTTCATTATATTCCGGAACACTTCTCCAGCCTCGCAGGCTGAACCTATAATAATTCCCTCCCGATACTGCATCAGCAGGCTCTTTGGTATTCTGGGCTTTTTATAGAAATAGTCCAGATGTGCCATTGATATAAGCTTGTAAAGGTTCCTAAGCCCTGTCATGTTTTTTACCAACAGAACAATATGATAGGAATCCAGCTTTTTATAGCTTCCTTCTCCTGAGGCAAGTTTATTGATATCTTCTATATTCTGTATTCCTTTGTCACGCATTATTTCAATGAATTTCAGCATCATCTGTGCTGTCGCTTCTGCATCGTCAGCCGCTCTATGATGGTTTTCCAGGCTTATTCCCAAATATTCGCATACCAGATTGAGCTTGTGCTTCTTCAGTTCAGGCAGAAGCATTCTTGAAAGCTGCAGTGTATCAATGGAAACGTTGCTGACTGCTAGTCCCAGCTCTCCAGCTTTTGCTCTGATAAAACCGCAGTCAAAGCTGGCATTATGCGCAACAAGGGTCGAACTGCCTACAAATTCAAGGAATCTTGGCAATACTTCCTTTATTGTATCCTTGTCTCTGACCATAGCATTAGTTATGCCTGTCAGCTTGGTGATATTATCAGGTATAGGCATTTCAGGATTAATAAGCTCGGAGAACCTGTCCACCAACTGCCCCTGCCTAATTTTTACAGCACCTATTTCGGTGATCCTGTCTTTTATTGGATAAAGACCTGTTGTCTCTATGTCAAATACTATGAATTCGTCATCAAAGCTTCTGCTTCCGGAGTTATATACTATAGGTGCACCATCATTCACAAAGTATCCTTCAACCCCGTATATGACTTTTACTCCGTGCTTTTTTGATGCTTCATAAGCTTCAGGAAAAGCCTGTACAACCCCATGATCTGTAATCGCAATGGCTTTGTGTCCCCATTCCTTGGCTCTTTTTACAAGATCGGTGGCAGAGCATATTCCGTCCATGCTGCTCATACCTGTATGTGCATGCAGCTCTACCCTTTTTTCTTCAGAATTATCTGTACGGATTGTTTTTTCCGCTTCTACCATGTTATTGGGGAATATAACCAGCTCTTTAATATACGTATCGTATTGTATATCCCCTTTTATCCTGACATATCTTCCATTAGTTATATTTTCAACCAGCTTAGCTGTATCATTTTCTTCTTTAATGAATATCTTCGCAGTAATGGAATTGGTATTATCGGACACGTTGAATACTATAATTGTCCTTCCATTATTCAATGTTTTTACTTCAGTATTGAATATGCTTCCTTGAATAGCTACCCTGCCGGAATCCTCTGTTATTGAAGCTATACTTATAGGAATGTCATTAAAGCCTCTACCCATTATGACAGCGTCTTTTCGCTCTTTTGCTTTGTCTTTGCTGTCCTTGGCACCATTACTCGGCTTTAAGGCTTCCGCTACAATCTTATTCTCTTCTTCAATATAACATTTCATGTATTCATCGCTGCAAAGCTTCTCTTCCTCATTGAAACATATCAAAACCTGCGAATTTATGTTGAAATAGTCCTTTATGTACTGAGCTACTATGCTGTGACACTTTTTTGAAGTCAAATAGCTCGCAGCTTCCTTGGATGCTACCTTAAGCTTTATTATGCTGCTTTCATTATAAATAGTGGAGTTCATAAGAAAACCCGTAAAAGACGGGTTATTTGCAATGATTACGCCTTTCAAATCCTCCCAATGGGAAGCAATGAACTCTTCTGCTCCTATGCTTATGGTTGAATCTTCAATAACGGTTCGTACTCCATTCAAACCATAGTACTCAGAGGTTTGCGCTTCAATTTTATTCAGCTCGGATATTGAAATAAGTCCCTTTAAGCTTATTACAAGCTCCCACTCTCTGGCTTTCTTCTTAATCCTTATCTTTCTCAATTCGAACTTGTCCTTGTATTTCAGAAAAAACTCCGAATTTATCTTGGTATTGCTTTGCATATTGACCTCCGAATGTATTCTGGTACGGGGTTCGTGGTTCGGGGTTCGTGGTTAAAGTACTGTCTTCGAAGCATATGCTCAAATCCTCGTACCTCGCACCTCGCACCTCGTGCCAATACCCAATAGGAATACTAATGATATTTTTACTTCAATTCTTTTTTATTATTCGAGCTGCTTAATATCTTCACAATATCCCAATACATTTTTAGACGTGCATGCACTCCCTTTATAAGTCCAAGTTTTTCTTCCTTTGTCACATGGGTCATATCAGGAAGCTCAACCTCCTGAACTCGTATTGAGAACTTTTCCACATATTTTGTAAGTGCCACCTCGACGCCGTATCTTGTTATATCTATGTTGGGTATCTTATCGATAATATTCTTTTTTATAGCCCTCTGTCCAGAGAGATATGGAGTAACCTTTTGTGCAAGGTCTGTTACCATTCTGCCATTCCTAAATATTCCAATGGTCATATCTGCATAGTTGTCTATGACCGGCTTTATAAGATCTATTACATGCTTCTCCTTCAGGCCGATTAGATCTGCATCCAGAAAAAGTATGACTTCTGATCCACATTCGTTGACCCCTGCTTTTATCGCTCCGCCTTTTCCGACATTTTCCTGCAACTCGATAACATCGGCGCCGCATTCCCTTGCTATTTCTGCAGTCCTATCAGTTGAGCCATCGCTGACTACTATTATTTTTTGAATTCTATCTACATCGCTTAAGCAATTTATTACGCTTGCAATGGTCAGTTCTTCATTATAAGCAGGAATTATTGCAGTTACATTCATCGTAGTTCCTCCTATTTGGACTTATTTCTAATAGTATAGGATGGCTTTGCTTGTTAAAATTATTCGGATTGATAAGCATCAATTTCTTTTAGAAGCTCTTCTATAACATTCTCCTGAGGTATTTTTCTCACTATATTCCCTTTTACAAACAGTAGAAACTCTCCCTGGCCGCCTGCAATTCCCAGGTCTGCTTCCTTTGCTTCTCCTGGACCGTTTACAGCACAGCCCATAACTGCAAGCTTCATGGGCTTCTTAACAACTATATTCTTGGTTCGTGCTTCCACTTCTTTTGCTACTCCTATGAGATCTACATTTGTTCTTCCACAGGTCGGACAGGATATTATCTCTATCCCTCTCTTTATGAGGTTCAAGCTTTTGAGTATTTCCCTTGCAACATATACCTCTTCCACTGGATCCCCTGTCAAAGAGACTCTTATCGTATCGCCTATATTGCTATTAAGCAGAATTCCCAAGCCAACAGAAGATTTTATAGACCCTGCGAGAACTGTTCCTGCTTCTGTAATCCCTAAATGAAGAGGGTAGTCTGTAACTTTGGAAGCCTTCATATAGCTTTCTATGGTAAGCATAACATCAGAAGATTTTATTGATATTACAATATCATTGAAATTAAAAGCTTCCATAAGCCTTATATTATTCAATGTACTTTCAACCAATGCGTCTGAAGTGGGGTGACCGTGCTTTTTAAGCACTTCTTTTTCCAAGGAGCCTGAGTTGATTCCTATTCTTATCGGAATTCCCCTCTCCTTGGCAGCTTCTGCAACTTGTCTAACTCTTTCCATATCTCCAATGTTTCCGGGATTTATTCTTATCTTGTCAACGCCATTTTGGATTGATTGAATTGCTAATCTATAGTCAAAATGTATATCCGCAACGAGCGGTATAGTGATATGACTTTTTATGTATTTTAGAGCCTTTGCAGCTTCCATATCCGGCACTGCCACTCTTATAATGTCACATCCTGCCTCCTGAAGCCTTTTTATCTGCTCTACCGTTCCAACAGCATCATGGGTCTTGGTATTAGTCATAGATTGTATCAGTACGGGCTCACCGCCTCCAATATATCTATCGCCAATTCTTATTTTTTTAGTATTTCTTCTCATTTTACACCCTACCTGAATATATTAATCAAATTAAACTTAATTATATCTCTATACACCAGGAATAGTGAAAGCCCCATAAGTGCCACAAGTCCCACAAAATGAACCATGCCTTCCTTTTCTGCAGGTACAGGCTTTCTTCTTATAAGCTCAACAAAGAGAAACAACAACCTGCCACCATCAAGAGCCGGTATAGGTAAAAGGTTAAATATCGCCAGGTTAAGACTTATAATTGCCGAGATACTTAGCACACTTACAAGTCCTGACTTTGCGGCATCATTCATATAAACAAAAATTGAAACAGGCCCGCTTACTTCACCACCATCAGCCTTTCCCATCACTAGCTGTCCAAGGAAGTTCAGCATTAATTTTGTTACAGTCGTGGTATTTTCTATCCCTTTAGTCAGAGAAAATCCAGTAATTTTCACTTGCTGCGCCACACCAATTACGACATCATTAATACTCGGATTCTTAACCGGTGTAAGCTGTACATCCCTTTGAACGCCTCTATTCTCTAAGGTTATTGTAATATTCTCACCTTCATGCTTGGCGATTTCCGGCTTCATTTCCTGCCAATTGTTAACGATGACATCATTTATATCAACAACCCTATCACCGGCAACGATACCTGCCTTCTCTGCCGGCATCCCTTTCGTAACCTGACCTATTATGGGTGCATCTACAGCAGCTATTGTCAATGAATAAATCATTACTGCCAACAGCAGGTTTGCTAAGGGTCCAGATATAACTGACGCTATTCTGCTTGTTATCGGTCTGTTATTAAAGGCACCCGGATCTCCTTTTTCCTCATCCTCCCCGAGCATAAGGCAAAATCCGCCAATAGGAAATGCCCTCAAAGAGTACATGGTATCTCCAAACTTTCTGCCAATAATCTTTGGTCCCATTCCAAGTGCAAATTCTACAACCTTTATTCCCCCAAGCCTTGCAGCTAAAAAATGTCCTCCTTCATGCAAGAAGACTATTGCGTTAAATGCCAGTATTGCAATAATTAATGTCATTATCTTATACACCCCACTTGATACAAACTAAGCAGCGTCTCCCTGGACCATCGGTCAAGAGCCACCACATCATCTATATTCATATTATTCATTACTTTATGCTTATCTAAAGTTTTTTCAATCAGGCACCCTATATCAAGAAAGCTTATTTTACCATCCAAGAATAATCTTACTGCTTCCTCATTTGCTCCGTTTAAAACCACACATGCACTGTCCCCCATGAAAAGTGCCCTGAATGCCAATCCCAGGCATTTGAACTTCTCGATATCAGGCTTATAGAAATTCAGACTGCCGATATCAGTTAAGCTCAGTTTTTTTCCTCCAATTGGAAGCCTTTCCGGGTAAGTCAGTGCATATTGAATAGGCAGCTTCATATCTGGAAGTCCCAGCTGTGCAATCACAGCGCCGTCAACATATTCTACTGCAGAATGTATAATGCTTTGCGGATGCACGCATACCTCTATTGCTTCCGGCATTATATCAAACAGCCACCTGGCCTCGATTACCTCAAGACCCTTGTTCATAAGTGTAGCTGAGTCTATTGTAATTTTTCTGCCCATTGACCAGTTGGGATGCTTCAAGGCATCCGCAATTGTAACATTCCTAAGCTCCTCCATAGTTTTAGTCCTGAAAGGCCCACCGGAAGCCGTAAGTATAATTTTGGATACTTCACTATGTCTACTGCTGTCTAAACTCTGGAATATTGCAGAATGCTCACTATCTACCGGGAGCATCGACACTCTGCACCGCTTAACTTCTTCGGTAATGATTCTGCCAGCAGTAACCAGCGTCTCTTTATTGGCAAGTGCTATGTTCTTGCCTGATTTTATGGCATTATATGTAGGAATCAGCCCTGCTATACCTACAATTGCAGAAAGAACAGTATCGCATTTCTCTGCAGTTGCAGCTTCTACAACGCCTTCCAATCCTGCTGTTATATGTGTCAGGCCGCCTATACGCCTTTTTAGCTCCTCGTATTGGGATTCATCTCCTATAGCAACCATCTCTGGTCTGAATTCCCTTACCTGAGCTTCCAGCAGGTCAATATTGGAATTGGCTGCCAAAGCTTCAACTTTGAATTTTTGATTGTTTTCCCTTACTATCTCCAAGGTCTGAGTGCCTATAGACCCAGTCGACCCTAGTATAGATAATGTTTTCATGTTTATCTCCTAACCTAAATCCTCGAATTATGTATAGGCGAACACTGTTCGCCCCTAGTGCGGAACGCATACAATGCGTTCCCTACACCCCGCACCAGCCCTATATCATATCTCCAACAAGTACAAAGTAGTAATAGATTATCGGTGCAGTAAACAAAATACTATCAAATCTATCAAGTATTCCTCCGTGTCCCGGAATAATATTTCCAAAATCCTTAACGCCAGTGTATCTTTTTATATATGATGCGGCTAAATCTCCGAGCTCTGATGCGATGCCACATAGAAATCCCGTAATTACATAATGTACGATTTTTATATCTACACCAAAACTGCTTATTATAAGACCCGCAAGAGTACTTAAAAGAACGGAACCGACAATACCGCCTAATGCTCCCTCTACAGTCTTCTTAGGGCTGATCCTGGGGGAAAGCTTCACTTTACCCATGTAAACCCCAACAAAATACGCGAAAGTATCGGTAAACCATGCAGTCAAGAATGGCAGCCACAGTATTATGTTTCCATATCTAAGCTTTTCTATGAAAAGAAGGTGGCTGAATAGAAATGGTATATAAACAATCCCCAGAAGAGTTATAGATATTTCTGTTATATTATGCTTTTGTGTAAGTATTTCATATGTGAATAAGATCATAACTGAAAAAACAATGAGAAACCCAGGCCTATCAAAGGTAATGGGCATAAGAAACATAATATAGTACACTATAACTGCAATATATCCAAAAATTCTATTAGTTTTAATAGCTATGTTGTTCATTGCCCTATAATACTCGAAAAGACCTACTAATGAGACTGCTGTGACAAAAAAATATAGATACAGCCCCTTAAAATACAAAACAAATAATATAAGTGGTATTCCAAGAATCGCACTTAATACCCTTATCTTTAACATTTTTACCTCCACTACTTCAACGCGCCAAAACGTCTGTCCCTGCTTTGATACTCTTTTATAGCCGTACGAAGTACCTTTTCATCAAAGTCTGGCCAAAGCTGATCGACAAAAACCAGCTCGCTGTATGCCCCCTGCCAAAGCAGAAAATTGCTTATCCTCTGTTCCCCACTAGTTCTAATTATCAAATCGGGGTCAGGATCACTGCCCGTATATAGATACTTTGCAAGTAATGCCTCATCAACAGCTTCACTATCTATGCTTCCATCACTTACCCCCTGTATAAGCTTTTTGCAGGCATATAATATCTCGGCTCTGCCCCCATAATTCAATGCAATGTTGAATTGCAGCCCTTCGTTATTTTCAGTAAGCTTAAGGGCTTCTTTAATCTCTTTTCTTGTCTGATTGGGAAGTATGTCCACTTCTCCAAGTAATTTAATCTTTACCTTGTTATTATGAAGTGCATTTACTTCCTTTCTCATATACTCCACCAGCAGGTTCATAAGATAGCTTACTTCATCTTGAGGACGTCTCCAATTTTCTGTAGAAAAGGCATAGACGGTCAATATCTTTATGCCCAAGTCGCTGCAGGCTCTTACTGTTTCCTTGATGGCCTCCATGCCAGCCTTATGTCCCACGACTCTTGGCAGGCCCTTTTTTTGTGCCCAACGCCCATTGCCATCCATTATTATAGCGATATGTTTTGGAAGCCTATTCATATCAATTTCTACCAGCATCCAAAAACCTCCTTCATTAAGAACCCACATATAAATAAATTCTCAATCTTAAAAAAATATCCCTCAAAATGAGGGAAACTATTTAAATAGACTATATTGAACGCATATAAGTAATCCTCTAGTGCATTGTGCGTATTCAATAACAATCAAGGTAACATTTCGCGAAACATGAATTACTAATGTAAAGTGTTTTTCGCGAAATATGTTGTAGTAAGTTTTATTTCGTCATTTATTACTCTTTGTCTGACAACAACAGGTGTATTTCCCTGTCTTTCTTTTTTTTTATCTTCGTAGGGTGTTGATGTTGAATCAATTATAATATTCTGCTTGCCACCTATTAGTTGAAGAGCCTTATCCAGCTTATATCCTATTACTAGAGGTATTTTACTCAAGTATATTAGACCTCCATTATTTCCTTTTCTTTTATTGCCATTGCACTATCCGATTCCTTAATGCATTTATCTGTCATCTTCTGTATATCTTCTTCAGACTTTTTAAGTACATCTTCGGTTATTTCTCCATCTTTCTTAAGCTTCTTAAGATGTTCATTGGCATCACGTCGAATATTTCTTATAGCTACCTTGGCATCCTCACCAAGCTTCTTAATTACTTTCACCAGATCTTTTCTTCTTTCCTCTGTGAGCTGTGGTACAACAAGTCTAATCATCTTTCCATCATTTGAAGGATTGATGCCCAAATCTGACTTTAGTATAGCTTTTTCAATGCTTGGAATAGACTTGGTATCCCATGGTGTTATGGTAAGTACCCTTGGTTCCGGGGCAGCTAAGTTTGCCAGCTGGTTTAAAGGTGTAACTGTTCCGTAGTATTCTACAGTTATCCGATCCAAAAGACTAGGATTTGCACGTCCTGCCTTCAGTGTAGCGAGCTCGTGCCTCAATACGCTCAGGGTCTTTTCCATTTTATCCTGCATGCCTTTTTCAATATCCTTAACCATTTGCTAATCCTCCTTTACTACTGTGCCTATCTCTTCACCCATAACTGCTCTAATTATATTATCAGGGTTTTTGAGGTCAAATACAAGTATTGGTATTTTATTATCCCTGCATAAGGATGCTGCTGTAGAATCCATTACGCCTAATCCCTTGTTTATTACATCAATATATGATATCTTATCAAATTTCTTGGCATCTTTGTTTGTAACCGGATCGCAGTCATATACACCGTCAACTTTTTTGGCCATCAGTATAATATCTGCTTCAATTTCTGCAGCTCTAAGGGCAGCTGTAGTATCAGTAGAGAAATATGCGTTGCCTATGCCGGATGCAAATATCACTACTCTTCCTTTTTCCAAATGCCTTATCGCTTTTCTTCTTATATACGGTTCTGCAATCTGTCTCATCTCAATGGCTGTCTGCACACGTGTAGGCACGTTTATTCCTTCTAAGGCATCCTGCATTGCCAGAGCATTGATAACTGTCGCAAGCATTCCCATATGGTCGGCAGTTGTCCTGTCCATCCCCTCGCCGCTTCTGCCTCTCCAGAAATTACCGCCGCCAACTACTATAGCCACTTCTACCTGGAGCTCCCTCAGTGTCTTTATTCTTTCTGCAATGCTCAGAAGCGTATCGTGATTCAATCCGGAAGCCTTATCTCCAGCCAGTGCTTCGCCGCTAATTTTCAGTATCACTCTTTTATACTTTACGTCACTCATATATATTATACCTCCAATTAAGCATAAAATTTCTACAAATTCTAAAAAAATCCTTCTGATTTTCAAAAAAAAGAGAACACTTAGTGTTCCCATATTTTTTCAGCACTTCTTCATTTGGCTCATTACTTCCTCAACGAAGTTGTCTTCCTTCTTTGCCAGGCCTTCACCTTTTTCAAATCTTACGAATCTTCTTATGGAAAGGTTCTCGCCTATTTTTGCAATCATTGAAGAAAGCATATCCTGCACCGTCTTGTCTGTATCCTTTATAAAGGGCTGTTCAAGCAGGCAAATTTCCTTGTAATACTTTTCGATTCTGCCTTCTACCATTTTTTCAATGATTTTTTCAGGTTTTCCTTCATTCAAAGCCTGAGCTTTAAATATTTCTCTTTCCTTCTCTATTACATGTGGATCAACTTCTTCTCTTCTCACATATAAAGGATTAGTAGCTGCAACCTGCATTGCCATGTCTCTTACAAACTGTCTGAACTCTTCGTTCTTGGCAACAAAGTCTGTTTCGGAGTTAACTTCGATAAGAACTCCAATCCTTCCGCCCCCGTGTATGTACGCGTCAACTATGCCTTCACTTGCGATTCTGCCAGCTTTTTTAGCTGCGGCAGCAAGTCCCTTTTCTCTAAGAATTTCAATGGCTTTTTCCATGTCTCCGTTGCTTTCTGTAAGGGCTTTTTTGCAGTCCATCATACCAGCGCCGGTTCTTTCTCTTAATTCCTTAACAGCTGAAGCTTCAATCATTTTATTTCGCCTCCTATGTAATATGCGTATATTGTTAAAAAGGCGGCTATCGCCGCCTTTAAATACTTACCAAGCAGTTACTCAGCAAGCTGTTCGCCCTGTCTAGCTTCAATAACAGCATCTGCAATTTTTGAAGTAAGAAGTTTTACGGCTCTTATAGCATCGTCGTTACCAGGTATTGGATAGTCAATTTCCTCAGGGTCACAATTAGTATCAACTATTGCAACTATCGGAATACCAAGAATGTGTGCTTCCTGTATTGCTATTTTTTCCTTCCTTGGGTCAACGACAAAGAGCGCTCCTGGAGCACCATTCATGTTCTTGATACCGCCCAGGTTCTTCTCGAGTTTTTCCATTTCGCCTCTAAGCTTAATAACTTCTTTCTTTGGAAGAACCTCGAAAGTTCCGTCTTCTTGCATTTTCTCAAGTTGATTCAATCTTTCGATTCTTTTCCTGATTGTCTTGAAGTTAGTGAGCATTCCGCCCAGCCATCTCTGATTAACATAGTACATGTTTGCTCTGAGAGCTTCTGACTCGATTGACTCCTGTGCCTGTTTCTTTGTTCCTACGAAAAGTATGTCCTTACCTGAAGCAGATACTTCTTTTATGAAGTTATATGCTTCATCAACCTTCTTTACTGTTTTCTGAAGATCGATGATGTAAATGCCATTCCTCTCCGTAAAAATGTACTCTGCCATCTTCGGGTTCCATCTTCTTGTCTGGTGTCCGAAGTGTACGCCAGCTTCTAAGAGCTGTTTCATTGAAATCACTGACATTAAAATTACCTCCTATGGTTTTTTCCTCCACGATCGTCATATTCTTTATGGACTCTTAGAGCACCCCGCAAAGAATCAAATCATGTGTGTTTTTACCTTAAATAGTTTACCATATAACAAATTTATTGGCAATACAAATTTGTTACGCGTTTCGGGTTTCGCGTTACGCGTATATTAGGGTGATTCTTCGAAGCCCTACTAAAATGCTCGCAACTCGTAACTCGTAACTCGCAACCAATCCTCTATACGAATGCCAACAATATCCCTTATAGTTTTATTATCTTGTGAAAATTTATACTTCAATTTCCCTGTAAATTGAAAAATTCCAGGCTAAGCCTAGAACTTTATTTCGTTAATATTTTTATTATATCATCATAGCCTGAATTTTTGGGTATTTCGAAATTGCCAATCTTCAGCTTATCATCCTTTTTTACCTCTTCAAGCCTCTTTAAGAAGGCCTTTGTATCTTTTATGAGACCACTTTCCTTAAGAAGGTCTGCAATGCCTTCAGAGCTCATCCCGCCCTTAACATTTATTGTTATTTTTCCTGATGCTGCTTGTTTAGCTGGTGTAGGAGTTGGTGTTATTTTTGCTGGAGCTGGCGTTGGCGTAGGTGTTGGTGTTCCAGTAGGAGACGGTGTTATAGTAGGAGACGCTGGTGTTTGATATATCTCTTCATTGGTAAGTACAGTAAGGCTGTGCTTTGCTGCTTCCCTTTTTATTTCTTCTACTGTCAGCTCTCTACTGCTTAAGTTTATATTTACCATTGATGAAAATATCAAGCCTATTCCTATGCCCAGAGTTATATTCTTAAGGTTATAGTATCCCATTATTCTACCTCATTCTTCAAGGATAGTATCAGCATTACCTCTCCCTGTCCTATGCTCATCTGTTTGGCAATGTCAGTTATACTCATGCCCTGTGAAGCATAGTCAAATACTGTCTGCTGTTTTGGGTTGAGCTTTTCCTCAAAACCTTTATCCTTATCCACATCATCATTTGTTATCTTCTTTTTCTTGTTTACAGCGATAATGGGAGAAAATGGTGCTACATTCTCCTTCTTCTCAATAACAGCATTATTTATGGCAGCATTGGCAAGATTTCTCTGTTCTTCTCTAAGACTTTTCAGCTTTTCTTCAATTTCCTTTACTACCATTTCAGAAGTATAATTCAGTTCGGATATTATTTCATCAGCATCTTCAATTACTTTTTTTATTTCCTGTTCCTTTACGTCAATGTTGAAATAAATATCCTCGCCCTTTAATTTATCCAGGAAAATGAGTGTTATGGTGGCTAAAACAGCAAATATTCCAAATCCCATTAGCACATAGTTTATCATGAGAGCACCCCATTTATATTCTTATATCAATTTTAGTCAAAGATCTTCCCTTGGATTCTTTTAGCTGTACATCTTTCTCTCCAGGCTGCCCATCCCTGCGTTCTTTTTCGTGGCCGCTCTGTTTCTCTTTTTGTTGTCCTTCCCTGTCCACTTTTTTCCCTTGGGCTTTTTTTGTTTCGATTACTTGCTTCGTATTTTTTTCTTGCTGCTGCTGTTCTTTATGAATGTTGATATTAAGATTGCTCTTTTCTTGTTCGCTTTCTATATTTCTCGCTTTCTGCAATTCTGGAAGCTTGGGTATCATTGTCTGCAGGTCAACAGGCCTTATAGTCATGACAATCACTCCCCCATAAATTATTTACACATCGTCGTAGGAACCCATTTTTATCTCAGCATTCGCTCTATAGAACGAAACAAATTTTATTGAGTCTTTAATATACATCATGCTACTTCCGATTATTATCCTGCTGCCAGGGTAAATTATGTCATAAACCTTTATCTTGCCTCTTGAAAGCTCCTCAAAATAAACTTCGAGTTCATTCTGTTCACAAAGGATCTTTTCAAGCTTCTGCTGGAGCTGCAGCTTCAACTGAACAGACTTTGCCAAAAGGAGCTTCTTATCAAGAGGCAGCTCTGTATTCTTGCTCATCTTTGTAAGAAGATCAACTGCTTTGGTTGTCTTATCCAAATTTTCAGCAATCTGCTTTGTCTCGGTCTTTATCTCCTCATATTTCTTTCTCATGTCAGGATTAATGCCAACCTCCAGCTCAGTTATGGTGGCCATCGGAGACCCTATAACCTTTGCTTTGATCTCTTCTCCTACCTTAAAGGTACCTCCAACCAGCAGGCCTTTCCTGCCGTTTGATTCCAGCTTTCTTCCACAAATAATCTGGCTGTGCATTATTGCATCACTCTGTATATTTCCCTTAACTTCAACCTTACAGTTTTCCATGAACTTTGCAATGAGATCTCCTTCGCAGAAAAGCTCTCCCTTGTTCATTCCCTGTATGCCTCTATGGAGTATTATGTTGCCGTTAGATTTTATAAGCGCTCCTTCTACGACTCCATATACTTCAACATCCCCTTCAGCCTCAATTACAAAGCCTGTGAGTACATTGCCCATTACGACAACCTTGCCATTAAACCTTATATTCCCTGTAGAATTATCTACATTATGTTTTACTTCATATACCGAGAATACGTTTACTTTTCCATCCAGAACTTTAACCTCGCCATCGACTGTAGCGGTGAGCTCGAGTCCATCTTTACTTACTTCAACATTCTTTCCTCTCGGTAATACAAGCTTCCGTCCGTCTTTGCCTGCAACCTCGACACCTTTTACATTTTTACCCGGTATTCCCGCTGTCTGCGGCGTCAAGGTTACCAGCTTCTGTCCAATCTTTACATTTTTTATTAAAGATAATTCATGATAGTCAATCTTTCCGTCCTTGTCGATATTAATTGATCTTTCGCTTGACATGTCAAAATAATATGAAAGTACTGCATCCTGCCCCGCATAAGGTACAATACCTTCTGCTATAAGTATTTCTCTGTCATATGCTTTTAAAGCAACTGCGTTCTTTATTTCACTGTCCTTTATATTAAATACAACACCATTAAGCTTAAGTGCTTCGTATATTGCTTTCTCTGTTATTTCCGCTCCCCCAATA
Source organism: Clostridia bacterium (assembly GCA_035628995.1). Classification (NCBI taxonomy): domain Bacteria; kingdom Bacillati; phylum Bacillota; class Clostridia; species Clostridia bacterium. The sequence goes on from DASPIR010000023.1 coordinate 315,570, forward strand.
GGCTTGGTTAAAGTAATAAAAGCCTGCATGTTGTCATTTGACAGCTTGACTAAGCATTCACTGTCTATCATTCTCTGATTTTGGGGTTCAGCTATCTTTATCCAGCTATCATGACCTCCGACTTCTACTGACTGTTTGATTTTAGTCAAGTCTACACTCTGAATTCTGCGCAGGTCAATTTTAGTTACAATGTCTACCATCGTAACTCCCGATTCTATTTTAATATATACTCCATCTTCTCTGAACTCAAAATCAATATGCTTGTCCTTCGCCTTTTGACTCTCATTAAGGATGTTGTCAATACTATTCTCGATAACCGCAAGAGTCTTCTGCTCTCCTAACGAAAACTTGATTTTATAGTATGAGGAAAATAGATTTTTCTTGCTTTCGAGCACTTCGATATGAAGCTCAGCTTTGTTAACTTTAAGGCGTTGCATACCTTCTGCTATTAACTTGTCATAATCCTTACCCTCAAGAATAATATACTCATTCCCCATAAAAACACCATCCCATCATTCAAATGCGATTTTGAATCTGTTCTTAAGCCTTATAATTGCTTTAGTATGCAGCTGCGATACTCTCGACTCTGATATATTGAGAAGCTTTCCTATCTCTTTATATGTAAGCTCATCATAATAATAGAGTGATACTACCTTTTTCTCTTTTTCAGGCAATGTGCTGATAGCATCTGTCAGTATTTCTGTAACTTCGATATTTTCAACCACACTCTCAGGTGTCTCTATCTGTTTATCCTCTTCGCTGCTGGTTACATCTCTCTTCTGTTCAAGTAAATCATCCAACGATACTATTGAGTATGTTGTTATATTCTGTATCTTCTTCTGAAAATCCTCTATTGATAATCCGAAGCTATCTGCCATTTCCTCATCGTTAGCAGGTCTGCCAAGCTTGTTCTCCATCTCATAATATGCTTTTTCAATTTCTTTTGATTTTTGTCTTACAGATCGGGGAAGCCAATCTATAGCTCTGAGTTGGTCTATAATAGCGCCTCTGATCCTTAGTTGGGCATAGGTATCAAACTTTACTCCCCTGGAAAAGTCATATTTATCGATAGCATCAATCAAGCCAAATATGCCATAGCTTACGAGGTCGTCGAATTCAACGTTGCTTCCATAGCTTGCATACAGCCTGCCTGCTACAAACTTAACCAGATATGTATATTTAAGTATAAGCTCTTCGCGTATACCTGCATCCTTTGTTTTGGAATATGTTTCCCATAGATTGATAAGATCCATGATATACCTCCGTAGTGTGTATTGTTAGTCCTGTTCATTCTGATCGTACTCGCCCATATAAACAGGATTTACTTCAACAAATTCATTGTCATCGCCATCATCCATGCTCATAAATTCTTCATCGTCTAGAGGAGGTACCTTTATATCCAACATAGATTTGTTAACATTGTGGTTTTCTTCTAATTCTGCTGTTCTTCCATCCTTATCACGGGTGGTCTTGCCTAGGTTGCTGCATTCTACAGCATTTTTAACTGTTTTCGTAACCATATAACCGAATATACCGAATACTATAGTTACAACAATACATCTAATCATAAGTGCAGAAAAATTTATGTTGCTGCTAACTCCGATTGCAATATTTATCAATAGTGCAGTAAGTACTATTATTATTGGCATGTTATCGGTGATATTCATCTCAGAAAACTCCATTCAATATATTTCGTACGAAATATATCCCTTGATTAAGGCTTTGTCGCCGGAGGGACAATGCCAGTATGTTTTGTGAAAAGTACATTTTTGATAACACAAATGCAGATGCTTCTACTGCTTTGTTATGATAAATACTTCACAACATACATGCTATACTTTGCATTATTATATCTGTTTCATTCCATAACCTATTGTTTTTATTAATAATATACCAGTCTCTGAATATAATTCAATAGTACGTCCATAATTCCCCCCAGTGTCCTCTGCAATTATAGGAACATTGAGTGACTTCAAGGTCTCTTTTGTAGCTGTTACATTTCTTGCACCTATCCTCATGATGTCACTTGCATCATTGAAATTGAACATTTGAGAGCCCCCAGCTATTTTACTTACTAGCTTGCTTCTTTTTGCACCCATTTTGATCATATCTTCAATAAGCTTTATTATTCCAGTGTCTGCAAACTTTGCTATGTTGCTGTTATTCTTTATTTGTGCGCTGCTTGGGAGCATTATATGTGCCAGTCCTGAAATCTTTGTAGATGGATCATAAAGACAAATCCCGACACAGGAACCAAGTCCAAGTGTAGTGAGTATCCCGGGACTATATGCAGTATTAAGATCTGCCATTCCAACTTTAATTAACTCAGCCATTTTAAATTACTCCCAAACTCTTAAGTAAAATTTCGAATGAATCCTCATCTGGAATCAAGAAAAAGTTTCCTTTTACATGATTTGTACCCTCATTAAAGTCAGTTTCAATAAGCATAACCTTATCCCCAACCTGTCCAAAGAGTATGACAGGTACGCTCAAAATTGCTCCCGCCATATCCATTGCCAGGGAAGGTATTGATACGATAAGCTTCAGATTTGTTAAAGTCGATAATGAAGACAAGTAAGAACCCGCTAAAATATTGCCGACTTCCTGCAATGCAGAAAAATCCATCTCATCCAATTCTCCATCATCATCCGGTTTGCCCATAAGTAAACTTGTCAGTAGTTTAGCAGATTTTTTGTCAAGCAAAAACATTATGCTCCCAGTTATATCGCCGGTTACTTTGAAGTAAATGCCTATTACCTCGACTTCAGGTCCGCCTACCAGCTCAGAAACATTTTTAAACTCTAGGATATTGACCTTTGGAACGTCCATATCGATTCTTTTGGATATCATTTTGGATAAAGCCGTAGCGGCATTGCCTGCTCCAATATTCCCTATCTCCCTTAAGACATCAATTTGAAGACTGTTTAAATCGTCAATTGATATACCCATTACATCACGTCCTTTTCTCTAACGAATAGGATAGATTCCCTTTTTTATACTGCGGAGTTGGTAACTATTTTCACTATATCCAACAATATGATGAGTCTTTGTCCGACTTTACCTATACCATAAATATTCCCTTGGTCTACGCTTCCAACTCCATCCGGTGCTTCTTCTATAGCTTCACTGCTTATATCTATTACCTCGGAGGAAGTGTCGACAACTAACCCAACAGTAATGTCATCAACTGAAACTATTATGATTCTAGTACTGTTATTTTCAGCACCCTCAGAAAGGTTGAATTTTTTTCGAAGTTCAATTACAGGAATGACTTCACCTCTGAGATTTATTACGCCGCGTACAAAATGTGCTGCTTTGGGAACTCTGGTTATACTCATCATTTCCTTGATTTCTTTAACTCTTAAGATATCGATTCCATATTCCTCATTTTCCAATCTAAATACAACGTATTGCTTTATATATGCTGCCGTTTCCATTGTGTGCACCCCCTTATACCAAAGAATTTGTATCAACGATTAATGCTACCTGTCCATCGCCTAGGATGGTTGCGCCTGCTATAAATTTGATACCTGACAAGAATTTGCCCAAGGTCTTTATTACTATTTCCTGCTGTCCGATCAAGCTGTCCACAATGAATGCTGCATTCTTATCGCCTTTTTTCACAACAACAGCGGTAAGTTCTTCACTTGCATCACTATTAACATTAGCGACCTCCAGCATCCTTCCCAGTCTTACAATCGGTATTACGCTGTTTCTGTTCAGTACAACATCCTGCCCATGTACGTTCCTTATGGTTGATGCGTTTATAGTTGTAATATCTCTAATTACATTTAGTGGTAATGCATACTTCTCATCACCGATTGTAACAAGAAGCGCCTGAATGATAGCAAGAGTGAGAGGCAGTCTTATTATGAACTTGCTTCCTTTTCCCTTTGAGTTTTCTACTTCTACTATACCGTTAAGGGATTCTATCTTTGTCTTAACAACATCAAGTCCAACTCCTCTGCCTGAGAGGTCAGAAATCTTATCTGCAGTGCTGAAACCAGGTCTGAACAGCAGTTCAATAGCATCTTTCTCATCCAGTTCACTGGCTTCGTTCACTGAAATAAGTCCTCTTTCTATTGCCTTTTTCTTCACTTTCTCTACATCTATGCCTTTTCCATCATCTTCAACTTCAATAACTACACTGTTTCCATCCTGGTAAGCCCTAAGATTAACTATTCCGGTGGCTGTCTTGTTGACTTTGACTCTTTCTTCCCTCTCTTCAATTCCATGGTCTATGGCGTTTCTAATCAAGTGTATAAGAGGATCGCCGATTTCATCTATAACTGTTCTGTCCAGTTCTGTCTCTTCACCCGACATATTGAGGGTTATATCCTTTGAAAGATCTTTGGACAAGTCTCTTACCATTCTGGGGAACCTATTGAATACTCTTTCTATCGGTACCATTCTTACCTTCATAACTGCATCATGCAGGCTGGTAGTGATTCTTTCCAGATATTCTACTGCTTCTGTCATATCTTGATTCTTTGAATCATTGCCGACGCCTTCAAGTCTTGTTTTTATAATTATAAGCTCGCTTACAAGGTTCATAAGGTTGTCCAGCCTGTCAATATCCACCCTTACTGTTTTGCCCATTTTGGCCTTTTTGCCGGCTGTCTCTTCATTATTTTCTTTTTCATCCCCCGAAGTCGCTGGTGTATCTTTTTCCACTGCAGAATCAAGCTCAATATTCTGATTACTCTCTGCTTCAGCAGCTACTTCGATTTTTTCAAATCTTGCCTCAATTATTTCTGAGATAGATTCCAATTCTTTCTTTATTAAAGCTTCAGGTTCTTTTGTAACAATTGCTATTGTAAATTCATTATCAAATTTTTCGTCTTCAATATCCTCAACCTTTGGTACTGCTTTGAATATCTCAGCATATCTCTCTACAGTCTGAAAAACAATAAAGGCTCTGGCAGATTTCAGCATGCAGTCACTTGCAAGCATCACTCTAACTTTATAAACCCCCATACCCTGTTGTGTTGCTTTTCTTACTATGTTTTCATCGTATTGATTCAGCTTCATCAATTCATCCTGTTTGCCAGGAGCAGCCTCAACCTTCTTCACTTCTTCTGCTGGTTTTTTCAAAAGTATCCCATTAAGACTTGCAATAATGGCATCTGCCTTATTGCTGCCTTCTTGCCCGGTGCTGGAGATTGTGCCAATAGAATTATCCAAATAGTCAAGACACTCAAACAAAATATCTACAATTGAGGTATTTACATCAACCTTGCTATTTCTAATGGCATCCAGTACATCTTCCATTCGATGAGTGAGGCTTGTAATCCCTGTATAGCCCATTGTTCCTGCCATACCTTTTAGTGTATGCGCTACCCTGAATATTTCATTTAGTATTTTCATATCCTTCGGGTTTGTTTCTAGGCCTAGCAAGCTCTGATTCAGCAACTGCAAATGCTCCTGCGATTCTTCTATGAAAATTTCCATATATTGATTCATGTCCATAGTATTACACCCCCATGTTTTTTAATATTTCTGCAGTTATATTATGTAAAGGAGCTATAGTATCGATAGCGCCAATGTTTACTGCTGATTTTGGCATTCCGTATACTACGCAGGTATTCTCATCCTGCGCTACGGTTTTTCCCCCAGCTTTTTTAATCTTTAATATGCCCTCACTACCGTCACTTCCCATACCCGTCATCATTACAGCTATGATGTCCTTATGCCCACATTCTGCCACTGAATTCATCATAACATTTACTGATGGTCTATGTCCAGTTACTGGAGATTCCTTATTTATAGATATTTTATATTCATCATTAAGTACTTTATTAACCACCATATGGTAATCACCTGGAGCTATGTAAGCCCAACCTGGCTTTAGTACATCACCCTCTTCGGCTTCTTTGACATTTATATGTGATAAACTATCCAACCTTGCTGACAGTGATTTTGTAAAGCCTGGGGGCATATGCTGCACTACCAGCACTGCTGCAGGAATATCCTCAGGGAGTTTCGTAAGTACCTCCTGAAGTGCCCTTGGCCCCCCAGTGGAGGTGCCTATCGCAATCAGATATTTTAAGCTTTCTTTTGAACCGACTCTTGCTGCAGTGTTTTTTTTTATTACAGGAAGAATGCCCTTGAACTGTGTCTGAGGGAAATATCCTCCTGTTGACTTTCCTATGGAATTTATCTTCTTTGTAAGCTCATCCTTTATATGCTCTGCATCAAAGTTAAGTATTGAGGCGGTAGGTTTTGCAACAAAATCCAGAGCTCCAAGCTCAAGAGCCTTTATTGTGGCTTCACCGCCCTCATATGTTAAGCTTGAAAGCATTATTATCTTTGGTACAGGTCTTAGCTTCATAAGCTCAGCCAGTGTCTCCAGACCATTCATAACAGGCATTTCAACATCTAGCGTAATTATATCCGGCTTCACGGCTATTGCCTTCTCCATACCTTCCTTGCCATTTCTTGCTGTAGCTGCTACTTCAATATTTCCATCACTATTCAGCATATCAGAGATTATTCTTCTCATAAATGCTGAATCATCTATTATAAGTACTCTAATTTTTTTATCTGCAGAGGTAACCATATTTATACTAACCCTTTCTTTATCAGCCTGCGCTGTTCCTCAAATATATATTTGGAAACCTCATTTCTTTCAAAATCACTCATCCTGTCAAATCTTACACCATAACCATATGGTGCTCTGGAATTTCCAGTGAGAGTTCTACGAACGACTATTCCAAATACTATCAGCTTCTTGCCATTCAAATTGAGCGTAATTTCAAGCATATCCTTTTCCTGCAGCTCTTTAACAGAACTGAGATGAAGTCCTCCAGCGCTGATATCATGCAGATTGCATCTGAATTTTTCACTATACTTTCTTGCCTTAAGGTCTTCTACTTGCGCAGCTTCAACATCTTTCATAAGCTTTAGCCTGTAGAAATCTCTCCTTTGTATCTTGTTTATTTCCGTAAGCAATTTCAGCCTATAAAGCGGTATTTTACCGAAAAGCCTTTCATGTAGAACAGCTCTAAGCTCATACACGGCTTCACCCTTTGATGATACTACTAGCTTTAACATAGTATCTTGTTTCAGGTAAATATCTTGATTCTTATGTATAGGTATTAACACATCTAAATAATCATTATTATGAAGCTCAATCACCTGACTTGTGTATCCATGCAGGTGCCCGCTTGCATCTATATATTCCATTAGAATTTTTTCTCCAACTGTGAAATATTTCTTCAAGTCAAACATACCGATTCTCCTTAAGAAGTAAATAGTACAAGTATATGTTCCATTTGCTCATACTTGCGTTTATATGCTGTAATCATTATAAAACTTTTGAAGAAATTCGTATGAGCTAATTAAATAAGTTGGTGAGCTTGTTTATGAATACTTTTATTCCGGACGCCGAATTTGTGCTTAGCTCTTTATTATCCATAAGCGTTAGAGCTATGTCATTCAGATTCTTTGAAGCTTCGCTTCTGCTGAAACTTATTACAAAGGGCTGCTGGATCTTCACTGCTTTTGTTACATTAGCATCATTCAGAATGTAACCCAGCTTCTGCAGCTTAACACCAAGGAATTTCTGAGTTACAACATTAAGCTTATCCAATATGTTGAAGGCTTCAGCAGCATTATCAGCCCTATTTACTACAACCTTAATTATCTTCATTTTGTCTTTATGTGTAATTGTTTTTATCAGAGCATATGCATCTGTTATTGATGTAGGTTCGGGCGTAGTCACCAGTATGACCTCTCTGGCCGCATGCACAAAGCTTATGACATTATCCGACAGCCCTGCTCCAGTGTCTATTAGTATTATATCAGCTTCCTCATCAAGCTTTCCAAGCTTCATCAGTAAATCTACCAGCTGAGTTTTGTTAAGCTTTACCAGCTCTTGAACTCCCGATCCTCCCGAAATGAATTTTACTCCGTTTGGACCCTCCTCAAGTATCTCAAGTATATCCTTGTTGCTGTTTATTACATCAGATAAATTGTATTTGGACATTTTGCCCATTACTACATCTACATTTGACAAACCAAGGTCAGCATCTATTATCACTACTCTGAGACCCATTTGTGCAAATTTTATACCCAGGTTAACGGTAAAATTTGTCTTTCCTACACCGCCTTTACCGCTGGTTATCGTAATTACTCTTGATCCCGGTTTATCAGTCAAGCTGCCTGTGCTTTTCTCATCATCTTTATAATCCTTAATGCTGCTAATTATCTCTCTTAGTCTCTCAGCTTGATCTTTCATATAACTTATCTCCCAACAAACAATTTATTATCTTGCTATTATCTGCAATTTCAATGTCATCAGGCACGCTTTGTCCGGTAGTGATATATGAAATAGGCTTTTTTGTAATGTAAGCAACATTTAGGATTACGCCAAAGGCGGATGTCTCATCCAGCTTAGTAAAAAGCAGCTTGTAATCATCTAGAAAACTGTAGCTCTTTATTATCTCTATGCAGTCTGAAAATTTTGTCGTGGCACTCATTACCAGGTACACTTCATAGTCAATACTGGATTTTATAAGAGTCTTCAATTCCATAAGCTGATATTTATCCTTATGGCTTCTGCCTGCAGTATCAACAAGTATCAAATCCTTATTGCTGTAAGTCTCTATAGCATTAAGAATTTCTGCCGGTGTATATATTATGGATAAAGGAACCCCGATTATCTCGCTGTACGTCTTAAGCTGTTCAACCGCTGCTATTCTGTATGTATCAGAGGTTATAAGAGCAACCTTCTTTTTCTCTGTCAAAACCATGTTTGCCGCTAGCTTGGCAAGGGTAGTTGTCTTTCCGACCCCAGTTGGACCTATTACAATTATTACCTTTTTGTCCTTAGTGAAGGAAAATGGTTCGGGCTCCTTCATATACTTGCTTAATATATTATAGATGGTGTTCCTCACAATGGCCTCGCTTTGTTGTTTCTCGCTGTCCAAAGTCTCAATAAGCTTCTCTTTTATCTCATTGACGATTACCTTATCAACTTCATAATCTTCCAGAGCCTTTAAATATTTCTTCACTATATCAGACAGTCTAGTATTTTCATAATCTACCTTTACAGCATCATAAACCTTGTTGAGCATGTTTTTGAGCTCCATAAAATCCTGCTGCAGCAGCTCTTTGTCATCGTTATGTGTTTGCTGCTTGATGCTCTCCCTTGGCACATTCTTCTGAACCTGCATATTTGCATTAAGCTCGCTTATAAAGCTGCTTGCACTATTGTTATTGTACTCCTCTTTAATATGCTGCGCTGAAGGCCTTATATCTTGAGCTTTGTTCTGCTTGGCACCTGATGAAATATCACTGTCGATGGTTGCAACAACTTCAACAAGCGGCTTCGAAAAGAAACCCATCAAGCCCTGCTTTCTGATCTTTCTGGTATTTAATATTATTGCGTCTCTGCCCAGGTCCGATTTTACTTTTTGCAATGCCTCCTGAGCTGTTTCTCCCACATATCTTTTTACTTTCACTATATACTCACCACCCCTACTGATTGTACCTCAACTGATGTATCCAATTCGTTATATGACAACACTACGAGTCCTGGGGCAACCTGATCTATCATCCTCTTAAAATAGAGTCTGACTACGGGAGATGCCAGTATGATCGGCTGCTCTCCTATTGAATTCAGTTTCTGCACCTCTTTAAGCAGATTATTGATTATCCTCTGTGCTGAACTGGGATCTAAATTAAGAAAAGAACCATATTCTGTCTGCTGCACCGAGTCCATTATTATTTGTTCCAAACCTGCATCCAATGTTATTACTTTTGCCTGTTTGTCAAATATAAAGCGTTTAGTAATATTTCTTTTCATTGATTGTCTTACATATTCCGTAAGCATGTCAGTATCTTTCGTCATTGGTGCATAATCTGCAAGTGTCTCCATTATTGTCACCATATCCCTTATGGAAACACCTTCCTTAAGCAGATTTGCCAGAACCTTTTGAACATCTCCGATGCTGAGCATCTTTGGTATGACGTCATCTACCAGTGCAGGATAGCTTTCCTTAATATTGTCTATGAGCTTTTGAACATCCTGCCTTCCAAGCAGCTCGTGAGCATAGTTCTTAATGATCTCGGTAAGATGTGTGGCAATTACAGAAGGTGGATCCACCACTGTATAACCCATCATCTCAGCTCTCTCCTTCTGATTTTCATTAATCCAAACAGCAGGTAATCCGAAGGCCGGCTCGGTAGTCTTTATTCCTTCAAGTTCGCCATCGGCAGTACCTGGGTTCATCGCCAGGAAATTATCAAACATCAGCTCGCCGCTTGCTACTTCTATGCCTTTTATTTTAATTACATATTCATTAGGTCTGAGCTGTATATTATCTCTGAGCCTTATAACAGGAACGATTACTCCCAAGTCCAGAGCACATTGTCTTCTAATCATTACTACCCTGTCCAACAAATCTCCGCCTTGACTGGCGTCAGCCAGGGGTATTATTCCATATCCAAACTCAAGCTCTATAGGGTCTACCTGTAGTAGTGTCATTACGTTTTCTGGCTTTCTGATTTCTTCAACTTCGATGTCCTGTGCTTTAATTTCCTCATCCTTCGCTGCGCTCTTTATTGTTCTTTGTAATGAGTAGCCCATGAATGCCAGGAAAGATGCAAGGATAATATTTGGTATCATCGGAAGTCCTGTAAATGCCAATAAGAATAGAGTTCCAGCTGTAATATAAAGCACTTTTGGCTCCGCTAATAACTGTGAAATAATATCAGTTCCAAGATTAGACTCTGAAGCTGCCCTTGTTACAACCATACCTGCAGCTATTGAAATAAGCAGTGCTGGTATCTGACTGACCAAGCCATCTCCTATAGTCAATATAGTGAATTTTGAAAGAGCTTCTGAAAAACCCAAGCCCATCTGAAGCATGCCAATAGCAAATCCGGCTGTGATATTTATAACAGTAATTATTATACCCGCTATTGCGTCACCCTTTACAAACTTGCTGGCTCCATCCATTGCTCCATAAAAATCAGCTTCCCTCTGTATCTTTTTTCGTCTGTCCTTTGCTTCAAATTCACTTATAAGTCCGGTGTTCAAATCTGCATCTATAGCCATCTGCTTACCAGGCATTGCATCGAGGGTGAATCTTGCTGAAACCTCAGCAACCCTCTCTGAACCCTTAGTGATAACCATGAACTGCACTACTATAAGAATTAAAAACATTATAAATCCGACTATCGCATTGCTGCCTGTGACAAAGTTGCCAAAGGCATTTACAACTTCTCCTGCATAGCCCGTCCCCAGTATCAGCCTTGTGGTTGAGAAGTTTAATGACAGGCGAAACAGAGTAGTTATCAGCAGCATCGTTGGAAATATAGAAAACTGCAGCGGCTCCTTAATATACATAGATAATAAAAATATTACAAGTGACAATGAAATATTCAATGTCAACAGTATATCCAGTAAAAATGTAGGCACCGGTACTACTATAAGCATTATTATAGCTACTATTGCAATAGCTACCATATCACTAGATCTGCCCATATATTAGTCTCCTTCTATTTTTCTCTCAAGCTATATACAAATGCCAACACTTCAGCAACAGCCTTGTATAATTCACTAGGAATTTTCTCGCCAATGTCAACGCTTTTATACAATGCTTGAGCAAGAGGCTTGTTTTCAACAACTGGAACCTTATTTTGTTTTGCTGTTTCCTTTATCTTTTGTGCAATAAGATCCTTGCCTTTTGCAATTACCATTGGCGCTTCAGATGCTTTTGCATCATATTTGACAGCAATTGCAAAGTGGGTCGGGTTTGTAATTATTACATCCGCATTAGGGACTTCTGCCATCATTCTTCTTAAAGACAGCTGTCTTTGCTTCTCTCTTATCTTTGACTTGATTTGCGGATTACCTTCTATCATTTTGTATTCATCTTTAATTTCCTGCTTAGACATTCTAATATTTTTTTCATAGTCCCATATTTGATAGCCATAATCAAAAACTGATAGTACGAGAAGCACCACAGCAGCTCTTATGCCAATATTTATAATAGTGTTTCCGATAAATACACTTGTACTTTCTATATTCATATTGAGAAGCTCAGGTACAATCTTGATATTATCATCCAAATAATCATATACTACATAGCCTATGATTCCTATTTTCAGTATTGATTTTACCAACTCCACAAAAGCTGTCTTGGAAAACAATTTCTTAAATCCCTCAATCGGGTTCATTTTATTCAGACTGGGCATTAAGGGTTTCGTTGTAAAAACAACTCCTACCTGTAAGTAGTTAACAATAATTGCGACTAAAGCAATTATTATCAGAATCGGTGCAAGAACCTTAGCTAAAATAAGCATAAGCTGAATTAATAATTGCATTATATTTTCAGTTGTGAATCTGGAGTCGATATCTTTTTGAAAACTAAGATAGCTTTTCATTGTAAAAATCATATCTTTGAAAATATAACCTGAAAGCAGCTTCATACTCCAGAATGAAATCAGCAATATCAACGAAGTATTCAATTCCTTACTTCTCGGAATTTGTCCCTTCTCCCGCATCTCGTGCCTTCTCTTTGCTGTTGCGGGCTCGGTTTTTTCGCCGAAAAGCTGCAGGTTTATCTTAAAATCAATTAAATAGCTCATCCTTTAGCCATACTCCTTATTATTAAGTAGATATAGCCATACATCCTGTCAAAGGTCACCGCCATAATCTGTACAAATATAGGAATCATTACGTATAGAGTAAGAAGTCCAATACCTATCTTTAATGGAATACCCACCACAAATACATTCATCTGTGGAACTGTCTTTGATAGTATCCCCAGGGCAACCTCTGCCAGTAGGGCTGCTGCCAAAACAGGTATGCTGATTTTAAACCCTATGACAAATACATCTGTGAAAATTGTTGTAATGTTGTTTAACATGGCTTCTGTAAACGCAAAGCCGTTAATGGGCAAAACACTGTAGCTCTTGAATAGTGCTGAGATTAACATATGATGTCCATCTATAGCAAGGAAGAACAAAGTTGCCAGTATATATATAAAGTTTCCTGTTATAGGAATCTGGGTATTCATTGTCGGATCCAGGACATTTACCATTCCGAAGCCTATCTGTATATCAATTATTTGGCCTGCCACATAAAGAGCTGAAAATACTAAAAAACTTACATAACCAATTATAATTCCGACTAAAAATTCTTTAGATGCTAAAACTGCAAAGCTTAGTAAGTTGGTATACTCTACTTTGACATCTCCAAGCAGAGGAACCAGTATGTATGAGCAGAAGAATGCAAGACCGATTTTTAAATATGAGGGCATTTCTCTTCTTCCAAATACGGGTGTTATCACAAAAAGCGATGACATTCTCACAAAAACCAAAAGCAGTATTAGGAATTTATCAACTAAAATAACACTAATACTATCCATAACTATTTAATATATGTAGGAATATTCTCAAATAGCTTTACAGTAAATTCATACATAATGTTCATCATCCAAGGTCCGAAAATAAGCATGGTCAAGGAAATTGTTATTATTTTCGGTATGAATGATAATGTAGGCTCCTGTATTTGTGTGGTTGCCTGCACTATGCTTACTATAAGGCCAACGAGAAGTCCTAATCCCAATATTGGCGCTGAAATCATTAATACCACCTTAATTGCTTCTTGTGCTACATCAATTACTACACCTTGATTCATGGACAACACCTCAATTATTTAAATCCCATTATGAGAGATTTGACTATTAGATTCCAGCCATCGACCATTACAAAAAGCAGTATTTTAAAAGGCATTGATATCATGATAGGCGGCAGCATCATCATACCCATTGACATAAGAGTACTGGCCACAACCATATCAATCATTAAAAACGGTATATATAAGAAAAAACCAATCTCAAAGGCTGTTTTAAGCTCGCTTATAATAAATGCTGGTATAAGCGTAGAGGTTGGTATATCACTCTTGGCTAAAGGCTGGTTTACCTGCCCCAGCTTCAGGAATAACGCCAAGTCTTTTTCTCTTGTATATTTGAACATAAAAGTACGAACAGGTTGAACAGCCTTTTCTATAGCTACTTCTTGAGTAATCACACCATTTGTATATGGCTTGAAAGCCGTTTCATTTATTTCCGTTATTACCGGTGACATTATGAAGAAGGTTAAGAATAGTGCAAGACCTATAAGAACTTGGTTTGGCGGCATCTGCTGAGTACCTAATGCATTTCTTGTAAAGGACAGTACAATTATAATCCTTGTAAAAGAAGTAAGCATTATTAGAAGTGACGGTGCTAGTGACAGTATTGTCAACATGAACATTATCTGCACACTCATTGCGACGTCCTTCGGGTTATCAGCAGCCTCAATATCCAATCCTATCTTAGGTATTGGAAGCGGGTCGCACCAAGCACTAAAGGTCACTGCTGGAAGTATTAAGGCTATAAATAATGCAATTATTATAATACTTTTTCTCTTAAACATCTATTTTGTTCCCTCTAACAATAGATTTTAATTTGTCCAGGTTACGCTTTATTGAGTTCATACCCTCGCTTTCATTTCCAGTTTTCAGCTTGTCCATGTATGACTCAATGCTTTCCCCGTCCATATTGTTATATACTTCACTTGCATTGCTGAGTGTCAGCTTTTCTTTATCAACTGCTGTAAGCATAGTTAATTCCTTTTGAGTATTTCCCAGCAGCAGATATTGCTCGCCAACCTTAACAAGCAAAAGGCTCTTATCAATTCCTAGAGGAATTGTTTCGACTATTTTGAGATTCTTATTATTAGCTGAGCTCAAACCTTTTCTTGCTAAATATTTGGTAACATAATACGCAGCACCCAGTATAACAGCTGTCATGAATAAAAAGTAAAGCGCCCCGTATATAGTACTGCCGACAGTCATTACATTACTAATTGTACCTATCATTTGACTACCTACTCCTTATTAGCCCAGCACCTTCTTAACAGCTTCTATAATTCTTTCTGCCTGGAAGGGCTTAACTATAAAATCCTTTGCTCCTGCCTGTATGGCTTCTATTACCATTGCTTGCTGTCCCATTGCAGAGCACATGATAACCTTTGCTGCACCATTCATTTTTTTGATTTCCTTAACCGCCTGTATTCCATCAACTTCTGGCATAGTAATATCCATTATAACCAAGTCTGGATTGAACTCTTTAAACTTTTCTATAGCTCTTGCTCCATTCTCCGCCTCACCGCAGATTTCAAAACCGTTTTTGGATAATACATCCTTAATCATCATTCTCATAAAAGCTGCGTCGTCAACAATCAGTATACCGTTAGCCATTTGAATACTTCCTCCTTGCATGTATTAATATTGTATGTTATTGAATTTTACTAAGGCGCTTTGATGCACTTACTATATCCGTTATCCTGACTCCAAAGCTCTCATCTATTACAACTACTTCACCCTTTGCGATGTACTTACCGTTTACCAATATATCCACTGGTTCTCCTGCCAGCTTGTCCAGCTCAAGTATAGTACCTGGTCCAAATTCCAGAATATCCTTTATAAGCTTCTTTGTACGTCCTAGTTCAACTGTGATCTCCAGCGGTACATCCATAATCAGCTCAATGCTTTCTTTTTCTACACTCCACTGATCACTGTCGAAAGTCTGGTATTGAACAGGCTGAACACTAACCACCTTGTGTTCTTCCCTTTTGACCGGCACATTTTCTTGGTTTTCATTATACCTGTTATTCAATATAGTCTGTTTTGGAGGCTGCTTCAGCTGACTGCTGGGTTTGTTAGCGGCTGCAGGTTTTATCTGTGGCTCTTGCTGCTTATCTTGCGATACTGGCCCTTCAGAAGCTGCCATACTATTAAGAAGATTGCTAACAAGATCCTTGGCAAATTCTATAGGTATTAACTGCATAATCTCACTGTCAATTAAATCTCCTATTTCCATCCTGAAGGCAATCTTGACAACCTTATCGTTTGAATCGAATTGCTTTAACTCTTCAAAGTTCTGAAAATATAATATAAATGCCTTAGGCGGAGATATATCTATCCTTTTATTGAACATAGTTGACAAGGATGTAGATGAGGAACCAATCATCTGGTTCATTGCTTCACCTATGGCGCTGAGATGAAGATCCCCTATGGGCTCATTGCTGTTTTCTCCCGAACCGCCCATCATAAGATCGGTGATAATTCTTACATCATCCTCTTTCATTATAAGAAGATTCGAGCCTTGTAAGCCTTCCTTGTAATGCACCTGCACTGCAACATATGGAGTACTGTATTCTTTTGAAAGTTCCTCCCAAGTTACAACAGATACTTTAGGCGTAGTAATGTTTACCTTGTTATTAAGGAGTGTAAACAGAGTTGTTGCTGAAGTACCCATGCTGATATTGCCTATCTCACCCAAAGCATCTTTTTCTTCGCTTGTAAGATCACTGCTTTGATCAGCCTGAGAAGATGAATTATCTTGAGGCACTTCTGCGCTGTCTCCCCTTAGAAGGGCATCAATCTCTTCCTGTGACAGCATTTCACTCATCGTAATCATCTCCTTTCTTTTCTACTTTCGTTATTTTTACTGAAACTCTACTCTTTTTTAATCCAGGCTTACCATGAAATTTTAAAAGATTGCCTACGTAAATTTTCAAATCTTCACTAACTGTAGTACTTAGCGGTACTACATCACCAATATTAAGTCCTATGAAATCTCTTACAGTAACCTCATTTTGCCCCAATACTACCCTCACAGGAAGCAGTGTACTTTGAATCTTCTTTTCTATTATCTTTAAGTCACTGCCGGTTATTTCCTTATTTATACCCGAGAACCAGAACTTTGTACTTAGCTTCGGTATTACCGGCTCAATAACCAAATGAGGTATGCAAATGTGAATCATTCCTTCAATATTACCAACCTTGGTATTTAAAGTTATTAGTGCAACAGTTTCATTTGGAGACATTATCTGAGCAAACTGCGGGTTCGTCTCTATTTTCTTAAGTCTCGGCTTCAGCTCTATTACATTTTTCCATGGGTCTTTAAAGTAACTTATTATTTGACCCATTATTTTCTCAATCAAGCTGAGCTCTATTTCTGTAAAACCTCTTGCCCTTTCAAATGCGTGGCCTGTGCCCCCAAGAACTCTTTCAATCATAGCAAATGATATAGATGGTGTCATTTCAACTATGATAGATCCACTTAAAGGAGAAAAGTCCACAATACCGAGAACAGACGGATTTGGCATAGAGTTGGTAAACTCATTGTATGTAAGCTGGTCAACTGATATTACTTCAATTTGTACCAAGGCTCTCAGATAACCTGAAAGATATGTCTGCAAAAGTCTCGAATAATTCTCATGTAATATTTGTAGCGTTCTTGTATGGTCCTTTGCAAACTTGTTCGGTATTTTGAAGTTATAGTCCTTGACTTTTCTTTCTTCTTTTTCTTCTTTTATTTCATGTACACTAATCTCACCTGAATTTAGTGCGCTTAACAGCGCATCTATCTCATTTTGCGAAAGAACCTCGGACACACTCTGCCACCTCCTTCTCTAAGAAGCCTTCATTACTGCACTATGAATTCGTCAAAGTATACGTTCCTAATTTCTTTTGAGTTAATTATCTTTTGCATTGCAGCAGTCATTTCTTTTGCGAGCTTTTCTTGCCCTTCTTTGCCTGCCAGGTCAGTTTCAGTCTTTGACCTCATCAATGCATTTATCCTGTCCCTTATTTCCGATTCCCTGTAAGTGATTAATTCTGCCACTTCTTTATTAATTTCGACTTTTAATGTCACCTTGCATATTTTTTTACTATCTTTGACATTATTCACAAAGGAGTCACCTAATGTCACCATCATCAGTTCTTTGTCGATTTTTATAGGTTCTTCCTTGACTACCCTTGGATTGTTCAAAAGCATATATATTATTATACCTGAAACTATCACCAAAAGTAAAAGTATAATAATTGAGATAAGTACTATATTTTTTTTCATTAAGTCACCCTCCTCTGCATTTTGCAAATCGCATTTTTCATTATTCTTCAAATTTCGCAAAAATGCTTTTCTTGATTTTATGAATTCGTAATATACCTTATATATATTTATAATTGCTTTAAAATCTGCCCGAGTATTCTATGGCTCTGTGTTATCTTTTTCAGCTCGGAGTATTAACAGGTCGACTCTTCTGTTTTTTTGCCGTCCAATCTGAGTATTATTATCATCAACAGGGTGTTGATCTGCGTACCCTGAAGCTGATAGCCGCACTGCCGCTATACCATTTTCCTCAATTAGATATTTTACAACATTAACTGCCCTGGTAGTCGATAGTTCCCAATTTGACGGGAATTTTGGCGTACTTATTGGTACATTGTCTGTATGTCCTTCAACTCTGACATTCTTGTCATTTGTTTTGATAATCTCAGCAACTTTATTAATAATTTCTCCCGCCCTTGTTGTCAAATCGGCTTTGCCAGATTCAAAAAGTACATCATCCATAAATCTGATTAATAGTCCTCTTTCATCCAGACGAAGCGTTATGCTAGCTTCCAAGTTGTTTTCTTTTACAAATTCACTCATTTCCCCGTATAGCTTCTTGAACTCCTCTTTCTCTTCCGTAGGGGAATCGTTTGGAAAGCTGCCTACTAATGGCTCCATGTTCATTGATGCACCTGAATCCAAAACACCCATCGAACCATTCATAGATACTGCTATCGCTTTAAACTTCTGCACATCAAGAGTGGCAAAGGAAAACAGAAGTACAAAAAAGCACAAAAGGAGGGTTACCATATCCCCATATGTAGCCATCCACTCGGGTGCACCAGGCTTTGGCTCATCCTGGACTCGTTTCCTGGCCATATTTATTCCTCTCCCTCTTTCGGTTCCTTTGCTGACTCAAGCATGCTTCTCATTTTAGGTGACATAAAGGCTTTTAGCTTTTCTTCAATTATCCTTGGATTTTCACCGGCCTGTATCGACAACATACCTTCCAGCATTACTTCTTTCATAAGAGATTCCTGTGAGCTTCTGAGCTTTAGCTTATTTACCACAGGGTTACAGAAAACATTTTGGATAATTGAACCATATAGAGTAGTTATAATAGCAACAGCCATATTAGGCCCAACTGTAGATGGGTCAGAAAGGTTCGCAAGCATGTTTATGAGTCCTATAAGTGTCCCCAGCATACCAAAGCCAGGGCCTATACCTGCCATATACTCAAATACACCCTGGTTGCTTTTATGTCTTTCCTCAATAAAGGACAACTCTGTCTCCAGGATGTTCCTCACAAGCTCAGGATCAGTACCATCAACAATCAAAAGTACACCCTTCTGCAGAAAGTCATCTTTAAGCTGCTGAGCGGCTTCCTCCAGAGCGAGCAGACCTTCTTTTCTTGCCACGTTAGCAAGGTCTATAATGGATTTTATTACATTTTCTGAATCCATTTCAGTGTAAATAAATACATGCTTCAGTGATGCGAAACCCTCTTTAAGCTTCTTTACGGGAAAAGCCATAAAAGTCATGCATATTGTACCACCGAAGGTACATATGATTGACGGTATATCCACATACCCCGAAAGGTCTCCGCTCAAGAGAATAGTTACAATTATTACTATAATTCCGCCAATTAATCCAAAAACTGAAGCAAAATCCAATTATTTGCACCTCACTTTAGATGTTCTCCTTATTAATTAGAGATGAAAGGTCAAAAATCCTCTTTTTATATTCGATAATTTTTTCAATTATTTCCTCTGAAGTTTCAGAAACCAACAATTTTTTTCCATCTCTGAGAGTAATAACTGTATCCGGAGTATTTTCTATGGTTTCAATTAGCTCGCAGTTCAGGTAATACACTATACCGCTAAACCTAGTTACCTTAATCATAAAGTCACTTCCTTTTTGTATTTTTTTAATCCCTGGGCTTTTGGCCCAGGGATTTTGTGGTTAAGTTATTTATCTCTTAAGGTTTACCAGCTCCTGAAGCATCTCGTCCGAGGTTGTTATTATTCTTGAGTTTGCCTGGAAGCCTCTCTGTGTACTTATCATTTCGGCAAATTCATTCGATATATCAACATTCGACATTTCTAATGTGCCTGAGTTAATTGATCCAAGTCCACTGGAACCCGGAACACCTGTTATTGGATCTCCTGAGTTCGGTGTTACCTGGTACATGTTCTCCGATGTCTTCTCCAAACCTGCTGGATTCTTGAATACTGACAATGCAACCTGTCCTATTATCTTGCTCATGCCATTTGTGAAAATACCGCTTATTTCACCGGTTGGTCCAATGCTAAAGGTATCCAGTGAGCCCTGTGGGTATCCATCGGTGCTTGTTACTGCAGCATTGGATTCGTTAGCAAATTGGGTCAGCTTTGAGAAGTCAATATCAATATCTATAGGACTAGAGCCGTTTTTGGTAGGTACTTTAAGTTTTACCTTGCCGCCATTTTCACTGGCTGCTGTCATAATACCGTCTACCCCAAAATTTAGATGGAATAAATTCTCCGTATATGCGGTTGGCACATCTGTTGTGTTCATAGTGGCTTTTGGGTCATCATTACCGTTATAATATTTCTTTTCATCCTGGTCGTATATGGTTACACCCCAATCGCTATCCGTAGCATCTGCTGAAGCAGTGGATCCGTTTTCATCTATACCTCTAAAAAAGGTGTATTTGAGTGTATGCTTTCCTCCTAAAGAGTCATATACTGTATTAGTTGTCTCCCAGAATTTTGCCCCCGCAGGAGGTACAATAGCACCGGCTGCAAAAGTAGGATTTGCTGACAATCTTGCAATCTGGTTATCCAGATTTCCTTCAAAGCCAGCATCTTTTGTAGCTTTTGCAGCAACCATCTCAGCTTTGGATATTTTGAGGCCTTCCAACTGGCTTTTTAGGGTATTCGTAGTTTGATCCATCATATAGCCGAGAACCTTGTACCCATTTGACGCAACCAGATTGCCAGTTTCATCAAGCGAGAAGTTGCCCGCTCTTGTATAACTCCTGCTCATCCCATCATCTGAGTTTGAAAGTATAAAGAAGCCATCTCCGTTTACAGCAAGGTCTGTAAGATTGTCTGTCCTCTGTACCGCACCCCTTATATGGAAGGTATCAATAGAGGAAAGGGATATTCCAAGACCTACCTGCTGCGGATTGGTTCCGCCCTTGCCTTCTTGCGCTGAACCTGCACCTCTTATAGTCTGGTTGAATACTTCCTGAAAAGTGGCTCTCTGTGATTTATAACCTACTGTGTTTACATTTGCTATGTTGTTACCGATTGTATCCATTTTGAGCTGATGTGCTCTAAGTCCGGATACACCGGAAAACATTGATCTCATCATAATGTGTGACCTCCTATAAGTTTTTTATGTACCTTTCCTCTGTCATTCAGAAAGGTTAAGCCCCCTTAAAAAGGTCCGGCTTATATTATTACTGCGCCATCAATGTTAGTGAATACATTATTCTTCAAGTTGTCTTCTGTCGCAGCTGTGATTATTGTTTTGTTCTTAACATTTGCTATGAAAGCTGAGTTTCCCATAATTATCAGCGTTTCCTTTACACCCTTCTCTGCTGCTTTATTGACCGCATTGTCTATTTTATTCAAATCTTCCTTTGAGAGCTTAATATTTCTTGATTGCAGCCTTTCCAAAGCGTGCTTTGAGAACTTTACTTCAGACTGTTTTGAAAGCTCTTCCTGGAATACAGCGTCAAAGCTACTACCTTTGCTTGTGTTTTTATCCTCTGCCGGTTTGGCTGATGGCATTGGCCTGCCTATCGGCAATATGGGCTTGTTATTGTATATGACGCTCATTTTCTCACCTCTAAGGTCTATTTTACCTCTTTCACATCTTCTAAGAACATTTCTTTTCCATTAACCGTCAGATATATGGCCGGGCCATCCTTCCTGATCTTTTCAACTGTTCCTTCAATATCTACTGTTTTGCTTCTCTTGACTCCATCAACTGTTGTAACCTCTTCGTAGGTACCCTTGACATTTTTCCCTATCAAATTGAAGGCTGTATTACTCCTCGTACTCTGGTTCATAAGGTATATCTGCTCTACTGAGTTTTCAAGCTCTGTCACTTCTTTGACATCATCATACTTGACATCGTATTTTACACCTTTAACGTCTAATGTCAGATATACATTGTTGTCTTTTATCATTACCTTCTCCACCAGGCCGATGTACTCTTTTGTTTCTGTGGAATCAGCTGCTTTGTAATCCGCCTTTACCAGCTTGTTTACCATATTATTTGCTGAATTCATCTTTATTGACATATTGCTATTCTGCGACTGCTCAAGTGCGCTGAATTGTGCCATCTGTCCAATGAACTCGCTGTCTTGAGTCGGTTCGAGTGGATTCTGATATTTTAGTTGTGTTACAAGTAATTTCAGGAATGCGTCTTTATCAAGATTGCTGCTGAACTCCTTGGGTGCGTCTGGATTGTATGTAGTATATTGTCCACCAATTCCGCTTACTGCCATTCTGTTACCTCCTATGCTCTATGATCAAACTTGCCATTATGCATGCTGTATGGGTTTACTATCCTTGCAGGTGCAACTTCCCCTGTCTGATACCCTTCGTAGCTTCCTTTATTCATACTTCTGCCATTTAATTTTACTGTCTCTTTCCACTGGTGGAATGCATTGTCGTTGTTCTGTTCCTTGTTGTCCTGCCCGACAGAAACGCTGAAATTCTGCACTTCCAAACCTTTTTCCTTGAGCATGTCCTTAAGGTCATTAAGGTTGGATTCTATGATTTGCTTTACCTCATAGCTTTCAGCTACAAACTTTGCAGTTATCAAGCCTTTTTCCACTGCCAGCTTTAACGACAGCTTCCCAAGATTTTCAGGTTCTAACTGCATTCTCATTTCCTGCTTGGCATCAGTAAATATTACTTCTGCTTTTTTTACAATCTGATTGATTATGTCTGTTTTATTTACTGTCTCTGATTTTGGTGCTGTCACTTGATTCTGCACTATTTCAACCTGATTGTCTACTACTGCTTGATCCAGCTTCATTGCAGCCATTTCTGCATTTCCCTGTTTGTTATGAGCTGCATTTATTGTTTTTGGCATTTGATGTTCAGCCCCATTGCTGCTTTCGGTATCTGTATCCTGTTTTTTACTTTCCTTGCCTTCAACAGTTACCTTATCTACTTTGCTGTCTATGGTTGTCTTAACTTGCTCTTCTACTTCTACTTCTACTTCTTCTTCTTCTACTGCTACTGGCTTTGCTTCTTTAATGACAGGCTTTGTGTCTGCAACAGGCACTTCTACCTTCATTTGCTGATTCTGTTTCTCCTCAGCATCATTTACCATCTTGCTTTCAGCTGCAGAATTATTATTCTTCTCCTCGCTCTGCACTGCATGAGCTTTATCAACCTCACTACTTACTGCACCAAGACTAGCTGCTGCTTTATCAGTACTGTTGTCTGCCTTAATCTGAACCGGCTCTGATACATTATTTTCCGTTGGTGTTTTAGAAGCTTCAATCTTTGCCACTGTCTCTGAAATAATAATCTCAAGTTCTTGCGCAAAGTCCGAGGTCAATGTCTTGTTCATCAAGCTGTCATTAGTCTTTAGCTCTTCCAGCATTCCTTTCAATACATCTGTAAGTTCCGGGGTTTTCACTTGCAGCTCTGCTGTTTCAATTCCTTTACTACTGCCCTGTACTGCTGGGAGCTCCTTTATAGCTTTCATGATGTCGTCTTGCAATGCTGTTTGCTTTTCCGTCGGTACTTCTCCAGGTTGCTGCAATTTAACCAGTTCTTCCAGCTTTGAAAGCATTTCCTCTATCGTCTTTACTATTGTGTCAATCTGCTTTTCATTACCTTCTTCTGGCTTTTCATTTTCTTTGCTCTTTACCTCTGGCTTTTTCAAGTTCTTCAGCTTTGCCTCTGATTTGCTGACCAGTTCCTTTCTGAGAGCAGTATCTCCATCTGTTTTTCTCTCATCCAGACTCCTGCTGCTGACTGCTTCCTTCATGCTGTCCCTAAAGCTATTAGGCATTTGTGCTGCATTGCTGGGAAAATCAACTGTCTTGCTGCGGTTATCCGGTATACTTACTTTAAGTGCAGTTGCCATATCGATATTATATGCCACTATTTCACCTCCTTCCACAACTTATAAATCTCAATGATTATATTACAAAAGCGACTATGCCGCTTTGCAATCCTATGGCTTTTCGGTTTCCTCTGCTACATCCTGTACCAGCGGCTGTTCTGCAATATCTTCAAGTATCTGTGCAGCCTGCAGCGGATCCATTAACGCAAGTATGGCAGACGCTTTTTCCTTCTTCATATTTCGCAGTATCTGAACTGCTGTAACCTTGTCATCCATACTCATGATTATATTCATGGCTTTTGTATTATCTACTTTTTCAAGGTACTGTACCTGCTCTTGTATGCTGGTGAGTTTTTCACTCAGCTTTTCAAGAGTGTCATTTATTTGAAGCTCCTTTTCAGCCAGTTCTCTTTCTTTGCTTTCGATTTCCTTGGCTTTTTTATCAAGTTCCTTCTTTTGTTCGTTTATTTCCTTGAGCTTTATTGCATTATTTGATTTTTCTATTTCTACTTCTTCCTTGGCAATTTGCTCTGGATTCTTGTTCTCTACTACCGGCTTCAATAATTTGCCTACTACCGGAATATTGCTTATCCACATTGAAGTCTCCGCCTTTAGCCCTGCGAAGTTGAACATGAATATTGAACCGAATGTAACAATAAATGCCAGTATTAAAATTATTATTATCAATAAGAAGGTATTATTCTTTCTTCCTCTATTTTTATCAAGCTTTGAATCAGCCTTAGTATTGCTTTCCACGGCAGACCCTTTAGCGACGGTTTGCTTTGCATTATTTTCTGGTGGTTGAGTCATAAGCATATCCCCCTATGATTTGTTGCTTTCTTTAAAGGAAACCAGGTCATCAACCAGCTTTTCCTCTTTTTTCTGTTCGCTGTACAAGTACTTTCCATAATCTATTTCTTTCAGCTTCTCCATCATCTTTTTTTCCTGAGTTGCTTTAATAAGCTCATTTCTGCAAGTTGAAAGATAATCTTCAGCCATTTTGATTTTAGTTCTTTGTTCTTTTATACTTCTCTTATAATAATCGATATAATTTGCCAATAACTTTAGTTCATTTACCGCCATTCCTTGAGAAGTTTTTTCTTGAAAGGTGTTGTTCATTTCATTTTGCTTCTGCTTAAGCTCCAAAAGCCTGTTCTTTTCAATCTCCAGCCTTTTAGAAGCAAGGCTCATCTCATTCTTTTTCTCTTCTTCCATGCTTATTTTATAATCCAGCAGCTTTTGCAATCTGAATCTATATACAGCCATATGCCTCTCCCTATGACACTATGTTTTTCATAGTGTTCAATACCTCTTCCAGTTCCACCTTTTCTTTAACATCCTGCCCAAGGAAGCTGTTAATAAGGTCTATTTTGTCTATTGCCCTGTCAATGCCCTTGTTGCTTCCTTTTACATAGGCGCCTATGTTTATCAAATCCTCAGCATCTTTATATACTGACAATAAATTCTTTATTTCATTTGCATAGCCTTTATGTTCACCATTAATTATATTCGGCATAACTCTGCTTACACTTGACAGCACCTCTATTGCAGGGTAATGATTCCGGTTGGCTAAATTTCTTGACAAAACAATGTGTCCGTCAAGTATTCCTCTTACTGTATCAGTAATAGGTTCATTCATATCGTCACCGTCTACAAGTACTGTGTACATTCCTGTTATTGAACCTTTGTCAGAGGTGCCTGACCTTTCTAAGAGTCTTGGCATGACTGCAAATACAGATGGAGTATAGCCCCTTGTAACTGGAGGCTCTCCCAAAGCAAGTCCAACTTCTCTTTGTGCCATTGCAAAACGTGTAAGCGAATCCATCAGAAGCATTACATCTTTTCCCTGATCCCTAAAAAACTCTGCAATTGAAGTAGCAAGCTGAGCAGCTTTTAATCTTACCAAGGCAGGCTGGTCTGAAGTTGCTACAATCACAACAGAACGAGCAAGTCCTTCCTCTTGAAGGTCGTTCTCTATAAACTCTCTTACTTCTCTGCCACGCTCTCCAATAAGTCCTATGACATTTACATCAGCTTTAGTATTCCTTGCAATCATTCCCATCAGTGTGCTCTTGCCTACGCCGCTGCCAGAAAATATTCCTATTCTCTGTCCCTTACCTATTGTAAGAAGTCCATCTATCGCTTTGACACCTACAGGCAGTATCTCGCTTATTTTCTTTCTTGTAAGTGCATTAGGAGGATCGTTTTCTACAGAATATAAAGCACAGCTATTTACGCAGCCCTTCCCATCAATAACATCACCCAAGCCGTCGAAAACTCTGCCAAGCATATCCTCGGACACACCTACTGAAAGATTCTTCCCTGTCGCTTCAACCTTGCTTCCCGGACCTACACCATTCATGCTCCCCAGAGGCATCAAGCATACTATACTTTCCTTAAAGCCTACTACCTCAGCTTTTATAGGCAAATCACCCTTTAGAGGATATATGTTGCAAAGCTCCCCTAAATTAACAGCAGGTCCATGGGACTCAATAGTAAGCCCAACAACCTGCGAAACGCGACCTGTATACTTTATCAGGTCACTGGATGATAAAGCATCTCTATATTTATTTAAATTGATATCCTCCACATTGCCTCATTCCCTTCACTTCAACAATAAATAAACGTATACCCGTTTTTATTATTACTCATTTCTTAACAGATAGGCGAATATTTTCTCGATTTCCTTAATCTGAACATCTATGCTTGAATTAATCTCGCCGGAAGGGGTTTCAATAATACAGCTGCCTTGGGTAAGAGATAAATCTGACACTATATCAATATCGGATATGCCTTCAACCATCATGCATATCCTATCTTTATTCTCTAAAATGAAATTTGAATCCTGAGGTGAAATCTTTAAGACAAGCTTTTTCCTGAAGGCGCATTTTTGAAGCGCCTGGTTTACCAAGGATAGAATTGTTTCGTTATTCTGTGTTAATTCATCACCAATTACTTTTCTTGCCAATTCCAAAACAAGCTGCACTACCTGTTCTTCAGCTTCCTGATAGAATTTTTCCTTTCTGATGTCAAGAAATTCACGAAGCTCTGCAGCTTCATCAACTATTGATTGCGCTTCCCTTCTACCTTCAACATAACCTGAATCATAACCTTCCTTATACCCACTCTCAATAGCAACAGATTTCAAATTCTGAGCCTCCATATCAGCAGCTGCTACCATTGATTTTGCTTCGGTATTTGCTTCCTCGATTATCTTCAGGTACATCTGCTTGGCATCTTCAATAATAGAATTGGCAGCTTCTGCGAAATCATCATCCTTTGCTGTCTCTTCTATTATTACCTCTGCTTCTGGATTTTGCCTCGCTTCACTCTTAAAAATGTTAATTATAGACTTTGGAGTACCCATAGAAATATGATTTGATTTGTAGATCTTAGACAATTATCTCATCTCCTCCACCTCTGGAGATTACAATTTCTCCTGCATCCTCCAACTTCCTGATAACATTTACTATCTTCTGTTGTGCTTCTTCTACGTCTCTAAGCCTTACAGGACCCATATAGTCCATATCTTCCTTTATCATCTCAGCAAGACGTTTTGACATATTGCTGAATATTGCTTTTCTGACTTCTTCCCCGGCATTCTTGAGCGCCAGAGCCCAATCCCCGTTTTCAACCTCTCTTGTAACTCTCTGTATAGACCTATTGTCAAGTGTAACAATATCGTCGAATACAAACATTCTTTTTCTTATCTGTTCTGCCAGGTCAGTGTCCTGTACTTCAAGAGTTTCCATGATGAATTTTTCTGTACCTCTGTCTACTGAGTTAAGTATGTCTACAACTGCAGTTATACCACCTGCAATAGTATAGTCCTGTGTAACCATTGATGAAAGCTTTCTCTCCAGAACTCTTTCTATCTCCTTGATTACCTCCGGGGAAGTCCTGTCCATTATAGCAACTCTTCTTGCAACATCTGCCTGCTTGTCCTGCGGTAACGAGGATATTATTGCAGCTGCCTGCTGAGGCTTGAGGTATGCCAGAATAAGTGCAATTGTCTGGGGATGCTCGCCTTGTATAAAGTTCAAAATCTGTGCCGGGTCAGCTTTTCTTACAAAATCAAAAGGTCTTACCTGCAGTGAAGCAGTAAGCCTGTTAATAACATCCAAAGCTTTCTGCCCACCGAGAGCTCTTTCCAATATATCCTTCGCATAGGATATACCACCCTCAGATATATATTCCTGAGCCACACAAATTTGATAGAATTCGTTTAAAACCTCTTCCTTTTCCTCTGGTGATACAGTTCTCATATTCGCAATTTCCAGAGTAAGCTGCTCAATGTCTTCTTCCTTTAAATGTTTGAAAATAGCTGCAGACTTTTCCGGTCCAAGGGTTATCAGAAGTATTGCTGACTTTTGCCTGCCATTAAGTTCGCCTTTAAATCCTCTTGCCATAATTAACCACCTCTAATCCTCGTTTATCCAAGTTTTTAAGAGCTGAGCAACTGTTTCCGGTTTTAATCCTACGAATCTTTCTATCTTCTTCTTTACTTCATTTTTATCCTCAATATCAATTTCCGCAACCGGCTCTCCTGTCATCATATTTACCGGCACCATTCTACCGGTAGCACTGTCTGTCACGTATTCAACTGCCTCATCGCTTCCCTGTCTCTTTCTCAACATAAGGAACATAACAGCTCCAAAAACAAGTACAGCGCCGACTCCTGTTCCAACCATTATAAGAAGCTCTCTTGACCTCATCTTTGCTTCTTCAGCCTGAGCGCTCTTTATACCATCCTCCAGTGAAGTATCAAACTTCATAAGTGCAACATTTATGCTATTATCCGGTGTAGAAGCTTCTGCATTAAAGCCTTGTACCGAAAACTTAACCAAATCCTTTATCTTTGCCGTTAGCTGTTCTGGATCTGCCAGTGCATCCTCTTTGAGTCCGTTTTCATTAATTAGCACAGATACTGATAGTGATTGGATATTCCCCATTTCCTTTACAATCTTTTCTTTTATTTCATTTATTTCGTAATTAACCACATTACTGGCTTCGCTGTATTGAGCTTTTGAAGCATCCACCTCTGCGTACTGATTAATATCGGTATTTGCATCAGTACCTGGCACACCGCCTTGTCCTGCATCCACCCAATCCTTTTTTATATCCTGCATGTTCCTGACTATACCTGCATTTTTTTCAGCATCAGGAGCGGTATAGGTGGTCTTGTCCTGTGTGACGCTATTGAAATCAAGCTTTACTGCTGCAGTTACCTTTACATTATTCATTCCAAAGGGAGCTTCCAGAAATTTAGTGATACTTTTCTCCAGTTCCGCTTTCACTGCATTTTGCATTTCCATTTGCGATGATATCATTGCATTTTGAGTTCCAACCTCTGGAACAAGAGACCTTCCATTTTCATCAATTATAGAAACCTTATCAGGCTGCAAGCCTTTGACGCTCTTTGCAACATACTGCATAATACCATTGACTTGATTCCTGTCAAGTGCCGGATATCCAGACTTCATTTTTATTATTAAAGAAGCTGTAGCCTCATTGCTGCTCTGGTCAATTATAAAGGTCTGCTCCTCCGGAATATATAAATTTACATCTACATACTCAACGCCTTTAATTGCTTTTAAGCCCTTCCTTAGCTTGTTCTGCTTCGCTGCAAGGTATCGTTGGTTCTTATCCTGACTGGTCTCATAAAAGGTGGCTTGGGTTTCTTCAGGATATGTGGAATCCTCACCTAAAAGTCCTTCAACTGCCAATTGGGCTCTCAGCTCATCAACCTCGTCTTTTGGTACATATATTGTAGTCCCGCTTATTTTCGAATTGACACTCATCTCCTTGAGTTTGGAATAAATCTGTCCCGCATCAGCCTGGCTAAGGTTGGAGTATAATATCTCCATTTGTGGACGGCTCGCATAGACTACAAAGCTTGCAATCAATACCACAGACAGTACGGCGGCAATTATTATTCTTGTTCTCTGGCCTTTTTCCAGGCCGCTCCAGAACTCATTGAAACCACTTTTGAACTTATTCAGAAATTCGCCCATTCAATCACCTCATGAAACCCTATTGTAAATTTTCTGCTTTTTTATATTCCTAAATAGGCATTCTCATTATTTCCTGATATGCATCAAGGATTTTATTCCTGATTTGCATTGTAAACTGTAACGCCATCTCAGCCTTTTCACCCGCTATCATTACCTGATGAATGTTGTCAGTCTTGCCCATTGCAAAAGCTTCATTCAACTGTTCGGAATCAAGCTGAAGCTTATTTACCTCAGAAACAGCGTTGTTCAAGAAGTCCGCAAAAGAAGTACCCTCGCTCTTGGCTGTGCCGTTCATTAAATTGCTATTTATATCTATTGGTTGTGTAGGAATAATTTTCATATTCTATCCTCCAATTCAGAAAATGGCTAGAAGCAAGTAAGACAAGTTATTATCCTCTTCCTATTTCAAGGGCCTTGAGTGCCATACTCTTTGCAGAATTGATTGCAGTGACGTTGGCTTCGTATGCTCTGCTGGCAGATATCATATTTACCATTTCTGTCATCACATCAACATTAGGCATTTTAACATAGCCTTTTTCATCAGCATCAGGATGACCGGGATCGTATACTGATTTGAAAGGAGTCTTGTCCTCTGTAATACCTGTAACCTTGACACCGGAACCAATAAGGTTCTTACTGGCATCGCTCAGATATTCGCTGAAGAGCAGCTGATTTTCCCCTGCTTGAAAAACCACCACTTGTCTTCTATAGGGTGTCCCCTCTGCAGTCCTTGTTGTATTTACATTTGCTATATTCCTGGATATTACATCCATCCTAAGCTTTTCTGCTGTAAGACCTGAAGCACTTATATTAATCGAGTTCAAAAATGCCATAATTTTTACCTCCCGCCGTTAATTGCTAATTTGATTATGCTGAATTCCTTTGACATCTGAGCTATTAGTGCGTTGTATTTAATCGAGTTTTTTGCAAGCTCAGCCATTTCAACATCAATATTAACATTGTTTCCGTCTCTGCGCATCGAGGTGGAATCCTCCTGTACTATTTCAGGCGATACCGTTGACTTTGTATCCTTACCGATGGGCAGAAATTTTCCATCCTTTTTTATTCCTGATATTTGAAACTTGTCTACAGCGTCGGTTAGGAGCTCCTCAAACTTCACATAGGATTTTTTGTAGCCTGGAGTATTAACATTTGCAATATTATTCGATATTGTCTCATTCCTCATCCAAGCAGCATCCAGAGCCTTCTCAAGCATCATGGTCTTATCGCTTATCCTATCAATCATAGTTAGAACCTCCATTTACAATCAAAATAAATTTAATATAGAGATGTAAAAATTACCATAAAAAACTTACACCAGGTTATTATTCGACACAAATCTCTCATTTCCTTTGTCCATACCCGAATTAATGTAGGATTGTGTCAAAAACTTTTAGACAATTTTCGCAGGTATTATCATTATCATACTGATAATTAATATATCGTACATAAAAAAGGATTAGTTCAACTTTTCAGCTGACTAACCCTTATTATTACTTATCTAACTTTTTTCAGTTCTTCCAGGAGCTTGTCATTCAGAATTCTTATATGAGTTCCCTTCATACCAAGGGATCTTGATTCTATGACCCCAGCACTTTCAAACTTTCTTAATGCATTTACTATTACCGATCTGGTAATACCCACTTTATCGGCAATTTTGCTTGCTATAAGCAAACCTTCATTTCCTTCAAGTTCTCTGAATATATGATCTACAGCCTCCAGCTCCGAATAAGACAACGTCCCAATGGCCATTTGTACAACAGCTTTCTTTCTCGCCTCATCCTCTATTTCGTCATGTTTGGATCTTAAAATCTCCAAGCCCACTACTGTAGCTCCATACTCTGCAAGCACCAGATCTTCTACGTTGAATTCCTCGTTGTATTTGCCCAATATGATAGTCCCTAATCTTTCACCGCTGCCATTTACCGGAACGATTGTTGAGTAATTAGTACCCATAGTGCATTTCTCTCTATTATCTATTACGCATACATTTTCTTTATTTATAAGATTTTCCTTTGTTTCAGCATAACTAAGCAGAGTCTTATTATAATCCTCGGGGAATCTCTTGTCCGCCAGGAGATCATTCTTTAAAAAGTCACACTCCTCTGAAGTGCCTAATGCATAACCAAGTACTCTTCCTTTTCTGCTTAATATATAAACATTTGCATTCAGTACCTCACTCAGTATTTTGCATAAATCACGAAAGGATACAGATTGAGTGTCCGATGTCTGAAGTACCTTATTAACTTTCCTCATCTTTTCTAAAAGTGTTGAGTTCATATGCTTCCTCCTTATTATATTATATACTTGCTGACATCCTTGTTTTTAATGTCATACATCAACGCTTGTCGCACATAGTCTTTTGAAATTTTCAATTCGTAGTTCTTCATTTCCGGAGCTTCAAAGGATATATCCTCAAAAAGTCTTTCCATTACTGTGTAAAGTCTTCTAGCTCCAATATTCTCATACTGCTCATTCATGAAGGCTGCTATCTCAGCAAGCTCTTCAATGGATTCCTCCTCAAAGGTAACGCTTATTCCTTCTGTCTGCAAGAGAGCCGTGTACTGCTTTATAAGTGCATTCTTGGGCTTGGTCAATATCTCCTTGAAGTTATCCTTGCTTAGGCTGGAAAGCTCGACTCTCACTGGAAACCTTCCCTGAAGCTCCGGTATCAGGTCAGATACCTTGGATACATGGAAAGCACCGGCTGCAATAAACAGAATATAATCAGTCTTAACTGGACCATATTTCGTAACAACAGTGCTGCCTTCAACTATCGGAAGTATATCTCTCTGTACGCCTTCCCTTGACACATCTGGACCACTTCCAAAACCTTTTCCGGCAATCTTGTCAATTTCATCTATAAATATGATTCCTCGTTCTTCAGCCTTCTTTATGGCTTCATCTATAACGCTATCCATGTCAATAAGCTTATGTGCTTCTTGCTGTGTCAACAGCTTCAATGCTTCCTTCACTGTCACTCTTCTATGCTTTGTCTTTTTGGGAAGCAGCCCTCCAAACATATCCTGGAGGTTAATATTCATTTGATCTATACCAAGTCCGGACAACATTTCAATATTGTGTCCTGACGAATCTTCCACCTCTATTTCAACGTTCTGGCTGTCCAGTTCTCCGCTCTTTACCTTTTGCTTTATGTAATAACGGTTGGTTGCCAAATCATTTTCCCTTTGTTTTGCAGCATCATCTTCTTCGTTTTCCTTGCCTCCGCCGTAATTAAATATCATTTCGAAGGGGTTTTTTGACATATTGCTCTTATGGGCAGAAGGGACAAGTATTTCTGCTACTTTTTCGGCAGCTAGTTCAGAGGCCTTTTCGTTTACTTGTGACACCTTCTCTGCTTTAACCATTCTTACAGAGAATTCTATCAAGTCCCTTATTATGGACTCTACATCTCTTCCGACATAGCCAACTTCTGTGAACTTGGTCGCTTCAACCTTAACAAAGGGTGCATTGACCAGCTTGGCCATCCTTCTAGCTATTTCTGTTTTCCCGACCCCTGTAGGGCCTATCATTAATATATTCTTGGGAGTTACCTCTTCTCTCATCTCATCATCCAGAAGATTTCTCCTGTATCTGTCCCTTAAAGCCACTGCTACAGACTTTTTAGCCTTTTCCTGCCCTATAATGTATTTATCCAGCTCTGCAACTATCTGCTTTGGGGTCAACTCGTTCATAGCATCCTCCTATAATTCTTCAACCATTATGTTGTTATTAGTGAAAACGCAGATGGAAGCAGCTATTTCCAAGGATTTTCTCACAACCTCACTTGGTGAAAGATCAGTGTTCTGAGTCAATGCCTTTGCTGCAGCCAATGCATAATTGCCTCCTGAACCAATTGCAATTACACCATCATCTGGTTCTATTACCTCTCCGCTTCCTGATATAACAAGAAGTGTATCGCTGTCCAGTGCTATAAGCATAGCCTCCAGATTCCTCAGTACTTTATCGCTTCTCCATTCCTTTGCAAGCTCTACAGCTGCTCTTTTGAGATTGCCGCTGTGCTGCTCCAGCTTTTCCTCCAGCCTCTCTGCCAAGGTAAAAGCGTCGGAAACCGAGCCTGCAAAACCTACAATTACCTTGCCCCCAAACAAACGCCTGACCTTTTTGGCAGTTGATTTAATTATTGTACTCTGACTCATGGTCACCTGTCCGTCACCGGCTATGGCGCCTTTGCCATCTCTTTTGACTGCTGCTATTGTTGTACCATGAAACATATTAATCCTCCAGATAAATCCTGTTTCGCGTTTCGCGTTTCGGGTTTCGCGTTACGCGAATCGGGTTAGTTCTTCGAAGCCATTCCAACATACTCGCAACTCGTAACTCGCAACTCGCAACCAAATTCTATATATTGCTCAATAAT
Source organism: Clostridia bacterium (assembly GCA_035628995.1). Lineage (NCBI taxonomy): Bacteria > Bacillati > Bacillota > Clostridia > Clostridia bacterium. The sequence continues at coordinate 349,943 of DASPIR010000023.1, forward strand.
GATTATTTTCTAATTTTTGATGAGTAATTAATTTTCATAAACGTTACAATATTCATAAAAATCAAAAAACTCTTCAAATTTAATATAGCATAAGAGTTTTTATATTTCAACCTTTACAGCCCTGAATCGGTAAACTTTTCTAAATCCTTAAGCGCCCTTTCAGCATAATAGCTGCTCTTTTCCTTCTTATTCTTTATTCTGTGTTCTGGCTGTGGAAATATGCCAAAGTTCACATTCATAGGCTGAAAATTCTTTATCGTCTGATCGGTAATATAGTGGCACAATGCTCCATGAGCTGTGGTTTCAGGAAATATCAACGGCTCCATATTCCTGAATATTCTCGCCATATTTATTCCGGCAATCAAACCTGAGGACGCAGATTCTACATAACCTTCTACCCCTGTCATCTGCCCTGCAAAAAACAGCTTGTTGTTGCCACTGTACTGCAGTGTCGGTCTCATTATCTTTGGTGAATTTATAAAAGTATTCCTGTGCATTACTCCATATCTTACAAACTCTGCGTTCTCCAGCCCTGGTATCATGCTGAACACTCTTTTCTGCTCACCCCATTTAAGATGTGTCTGAAAGCCCACAATGTTATATAATGTACCTTCTTTGTTGTCCTGCCTAAGCTGTATTACAGCATGAGGAAGCTTCTCCGTCCTCGGGTCTATGAGTCCTACCGGCTTCAGTGGCCCGAATAACAGCGTCTGGGGTCCTCTTTTTGCCATTGTCTCTACCGGCATGCAGCCCTCGAAGATAATTTCCTTCTCGAAGCTCTTTATCGGTACAACTTCAGCATTTATCAACTCGTTATAGAATTTTTGGTATTCATCTTCTGTCATAGGGCAGTTGATGTAATCACTGTCGCCCTTGTCATATCTTGATGCCTTAAAGACTTTGCTCTGGTCGATGGACTCATATGCTACAATCGGAGCTGCTGCATCATAAAAATAAAAGTACTCACTATCCATAAGCTTTCTAATGCTTGCCGAAAGCTTATCCGAGGTAAGAGGACCTGTTGCTGCTATAACATATTGATCCTGAGGGATTTCAGTGATTTCTTCCCTTACTATTTCTATGTTGGGATGCTGTGTTATTCTATCAGTTATTTCCTGGGAAAAACCTTCTCTATCAACAGCTAATGCCCCGCCTGCCGGCAATGCCTTATTATCGGCGCATTCCATTATAAGCGAGCCCAGCCTTCTCATCTCTTCTTTCAATAGTCCCACTGCGTTTTCCAATTGGTTGGAACGAAGGGAATTGCTGCAGACCAACTCTCCGAACTTATCAGTATGATGTGCCGGCGTATTGTTCACCGGCCTCATTTCATAAAGTTTAACCCTTATACCCCTGCTTGCAAGCTGCCATGCTGCTTCACTGCCTGCAAGTCCTCCACCTATGACTATTACCTGATCCTTCAATATTAATCACCCTTCTTGTCTTCTGCTCTTTTAAAACCACAGACTGCATTAGTACACTTATGCTCCATACCTTTTTTGTTATACTTCTTTACCATCAGACTGCCGCATTCAGGACATCTTTCTGCTATTGGCTCATCCCAGCTGACAAAGTTGCACTCTGGATATTTATTGCAGCCATAAAACTTTCTGCCCTTTTTGGTTTTTCTAGTAATAAGCTCGCCTGAACACTGAGGACAGCCTATACCGGTACTCTCTACTATTGCTTTAGTATTTCTGCACTGCGGGAACCCCGGGCACGCAAGGAACTTGCCGAACCTGCCCTGCTTATATACCATGTTCCTTCCGCAAAGTTCACATATTACATCGCTGACTTCATCCTGTATCTCAATTTTACCGACTTTCTCTTCTGCACTGCTTAGAGTTATCGCAAAGGGCTGATAGAATTCCCTTATTACCTGCTTCCATTCCTTATCTCCCTCTTCGATTTCATCCAGCTTGTTCTCCATATTGGCAGTGAATTCTACATTCATAATCTCAGAAAAAAACTCTGTGAGAATACCAGTTACCTTCTCACCCAAATCAGTTGGCATAAGGAACTTTTTCTCCCTTACAACATACCCCCTTGCCAATACAGTTGATATAATAGGGGCATATGTACTAGGCCTTCCTATTCCTTTCTCCTCAAGAGCTTTTACCAGCGTAGCCTCTGAATATCTCAAGGGCGGCTCAGTAAAGTGCTGCTTGTGGTCCAGCTTCTTAAGCTTTACCGACTGCCCTTCCACAAGATTAGGAAGAGTTATTTCTTCTTCTTCATCCTTGTCATCGCTGCCTTCTTTATAAATGCTCATAAAGCCCTTAAACTTCATTATGCTTCCATTAGCCCTGAAAATATAGCCCTTAGCTTCAATATCTGCCGTAACAGTATCAAACACAGCAGCCTGCATCTGGCTTGCTACAAATCTTTCCCATATGAGCTTATACAGCTTGTATTGGTCCTTATCAAGAGAATCCTTGACATGTTCAGGCTCTCTGAATACAGAAGAAGGTCTGATTGCTTCATGGGCATCCTGAACTTTCTTACCAGGCTTATTAGGTTTTGTTTCTCCATCAAGATAGTTCTTTCCATATTTATCAGTAATATATTGAGCAGCATCCTTTTTCGCTTCATCAGATATTCTTGTTGAGTCTGTCCTTATATACGTTACAAGACCTAATGTTCCTTCACCTTTTATATCAACACCTTCATAAAGCTGCTGCGCAATCATCATAGTCTTCTTTGTAGTATATCCCAGCTTCCTGTATGCCTCCTGCTGCAAACTACTAGTGATAAACGGACTGGGAGCATTTCTCTTTTTCTCCCCTTTTTTGACTTTCTTGACTGTGTAATTTGCACCCTTCAGCTTGCCTAGTACAGCGTTCATATCACTCTCGCTGGAAATCTCCATTTTTTCATTCTCAGAGCCATAGAACTTGGCATCGAAATTCTTTTTTGAGTCTGGATCGTTAAGCTTTGCAATAAGTGACCAGTATTCCTTTGGCACAAACGCTCTGATTTCATTCTCCCTGTCGCAAATAAGCCTTACTGCAACAGATTGAACCCTTCCTGCACTTAACCCCTTCTTGACCTTTTTCCACAGCAGAGGACTTATCTTATATCCCACAAGCCTGTCTAGCACTCTTCTGGCTTGCTGAGCATCTATAACATTAAAATTCAGCTTTCTGGGATTTTTAATAGCATTGGTAACTGCCGTCTTGGTTATCTCATTAAACTCTATCCTTGAGACATTCTTCATATCCAGATTCAGTATATTGGCAAGATGCCAGGATATAGCCTCACCTTCTCTATCAGGGTCAGTTGCAAGGAAAATTCTATCACATTTTTTTGCTTCTTTACGGAGCTTTTCTGTTATTTCTCCCTTTCCCCTAATAGTAATGTACTTAGGCTGAAAATCCTGATCTACATCAATACCCAACTGGCTTTTAGGCAAATCTCTTATATGCCCCATGGATGCCTCCACTTTATAGCTTGAGCTCAAAAACTTCTTTATAGTTTTTACTTTCGCAGGTGATTCAACAATTACCAAAGATGTTTTCAAATAATTCACCTCATTTTAAAAATTCAAATTTCATTATAACAGAATATAAAAAAAAATCAAATTAAAAGGTAAATCCCACCAATTTGCTGTACAAGCCCTTTTACTTCCAGTTTTGTTAAGGCGCCCATCGCTTTCCCTGGCTGAAGGCCTGTTGCGGCAAGTATTTCCTCCTTGCTTCCGCCCTTTTCTCTCAGAAATGCAAGTATACAATCTTCTTCAATACTTATGTCTAGATTTACATTATTATTAATATTACTTTCTTCCTTGTATATGATTTTAAGATTTAACTCTTCAATAATATCTTCAATTCTGCTAACAAGCTTTGCTCCGTTTTTTATCAAGGTATTTGTGCCTCTGCTGGTCGGTGAGCTTATGTTGCCAGGTACGGCAAATACCTCCCTGCCTTGTTCAAGTGCAAAATCTGCAGTTATCAATGAGCCGCTCTTTTCACCTGCCTCCACAACTATGACCCCAAGTGACATCCCGCTTATTATTCTATTCCTAGCTGGAAATTGAGCGGGAAAAGGTTCTGTGTCAAAGAGATACTCGGATATCAGGGCACCACTTTTTAGTATCTCATTGCTTAAATTGTAATTGGACATAGGGTAAACATACTTAAGTCCACAACCAAATACTGCGATTGTCCTACCTTTTGACATAAGTGCACCTTTGTGGGCAGCTGAATCAATTCCAAGTGCCATGCCGCTTACTATTGTAATACCCAATTCTGCAAGCCTCGAAGCAATTCTTTGAGCGGCCTTCAACCCATAGTCACTTGCTTTTCTTGAGCCGACAATCCCAACTGCAAGTCCATCCTCTTTTATAAGCTCGCCCTTAACATACAATACAGGCGGTGGATCATAAATGTTTTTAAGGTTCTCAGGATATTCATCATCATGTATAGTATAAACTTTTATACCATTTTCTTTCACAATTTTTAAATATTCATCAATGTCTTCAATATTCCTATGCTCTGAAATACTCTTAACCGTCTGTTCTCTTATAAGCCCCGAAGCCATAAGCTCAGAATACGAGCATTGATATACGTTTTCCGCAGAGCCGAAATACCTGATAAGATTCATACTGCTCTTACTCCCAACTCCAGGAACAGAGGAAAGCCATACCCAATATTTTTTCTCTTTCATACAATCCCCTTTTCAATAATGCTTTAATATGCCTGAATAAGCAAGTCTTGGATACAATTTTGTTACATTCTTCATTGAATTGTTACACTATGATAACAACTTTGTAACATTGATTTGATATAATAATATCAGCAAGGATGACAAAGGAAATTAATTCTTCCCCCTCCTATTTATAACCGGTAGCTTTTCACTACCGGTTTTTAATTTGCTTTAATATGGTTTTTTTCTTCTTAACTTTCTTATCCCCAATAGAGCCGAGTAGCCTATGAATTTTACTGAGTTTGAAACCACTTTAACCGTACCTCTCCCTATTGATTTCAAGGTTTCTTTTGTAAGTAATATATCCTCGCTAATATCCTCCATTGTTACTCCTGCTTCATCTAAATACTTGTTCCTGATTTCAACATCAGTTGCATTAAGCACTTTTTTAAGACATCGCAGCATTACGATTATATTGTCCAATTGCCCTGCCACAGGAATTATCCCTGGTATCAGCTCAATAGGAGATAAACTGTAAGCTATTCCCATTGAAAGCAGCACCTTGTGTTTCCTGCGGATATCGCGACTCTTATACAGCTTGAAAAGTAGTTTGCTGTAGCATGGCAGCTTGCCAATTATTGAAAAAATGTCCCGCTCTTCATTGCCCATTTCTTTCTCACTCCATTATCATTTAAAGTGTATACTTTCTGTCCAAACTTCTATGTTGTATTGCCTCAGCAATATGGTCCAGCTTTATATGCTCGCTGCCCTCCAGGTCAGCTATAGTCCTTGCAACCTTTAAAATCCTATTGTACGCTCTGGCGCTTAAATTGAACCTGTCAAAGGCATTCTTTAGAAGTTCCTTCTCCTTTTTTCCAATGGCGCAGTATACAGCCATCTGCTTGGGCTTCAGCTGAGAGTTGGAATAAATGCCTTCATTTTTATATCTTTCAAGCTGCAGCTTCCTAGCTTTGTTTATTCTCTTTTTGATGCTGGCCGAGCTTTCACTATGAGTATTTCCTGATATGTCATTAAAATTTACAGAAGGCACTTCAATATGTAAATCAATCCTATCCATAAGCGGTCCTGAAATTTTGCCCAAGTAATTCTTTATTTGAATCGGGCTGCAGGTACACCTATTGGATTCATCTCCATAAAAGCCGCAGGGGCATGGGTTTATTGAGCTTACAAGAATGAATTTTGCGGGATAGGTTATGGTGCCATTTACCCTTGATATAGTAACGCATTCATCTTCCAATGGCTGCCTGAGAACCTCCAGCACATTCTTGGGAAATTCAGGCATCTCGTCCAAAAACAATACACCGTAGTGGGACAGAGAGACTTCACCGGGATGAGGAACTCTTCCGCCACCAATTAGTGCTGCAGCAGACATTGTATGATGCGGCGCCCTGAAGGGTCTTTTTGTTACAAGGCACAGCTTATCCTTAAGCAAGCCCGCAATACTATAAATCTTGGTTACTTCCAGGCTCTCCTCAAAGGACATTTCCGGCAGTATCGAAGGAAGCCTTCTTGCAAGCATTGTCTTTCCAGAGCCTGGGGGTCCAAGCATAATTAAGTTATGAGCACCTGCCGCTGCAATTTCCAAAGCTCTTTTTGCTATATCCTGTCCCCTGACATCTGCAAAATCATATTCCTCCTCCACAACCCCCTCAAGCAAGGCTTCCAAATCAACCTTATGAGGCGTCATGTTTCTTTTCCCGTTCAAGAATTCCACCATATCTATTATATTTTCCACAGGATATATCTCCATGTCATTAACCAGTGCTGCTTCATCTGCATTATCCCTTGCCAGTACAAGTCTTTTATACCCATTTTGTTTTAGTGACAGGCACATAGGCAGCACTCCCTTTATACCCTTTACAGTACCGTCCAATGATAGCTCTCCCAGAAAGGCATAGCTTTCCAAGTTCTCATTCTCTATGAACATAGAAGCTCTTAGTATTCCAGCGGCTATTGCCAGATCGAATATGGAGCCTTCTTTTCTAATATCTGCCGGAGCAAGGTTTATAGTTATTCTTTTCTGAGGAAATTGAAAATCAGAATTCTTTATTGCTGCTCTTACTCTTTCTCTGGACTCTTTGACCGCAGTATCCGGCAGTCCTACAATGTCAAAACCCGGAAGTCCGTTGGACAAATCAGTTTCTACTTCAATAACGTGTCCTTGAATTCCGTATAAAGCGCAGGTATTAGTTTTATAAATCATCATACCACTCCATATATATATTACTTTCTCTTAAATATTTCTATAAATACTAAATTTTTCCTTCTTTTTCATAAATAGTTTTAAAATTATAAACTCCAGATTACATATATATACTAAAATAGTATTGTATATATATTGATAAAAAAAGAGACATGCAACTTATTTTGCATATCTCTTCCTAATTGAAAACTCATACATTAAAATTGATGCAGCTATTCCTGCATTAAGTGATTCTGCCCTTCCCGGCATTGGTATCTTTATATTTTTATCTAGAAGCTCTATAATCTCGCGTCCTATTCCCTGTGATTCATTTCCTATAATAATCGCTGATCTTTTATAGCGGGGCAGGTCTATACAGCTTTCACTGCTGTGAGGATCTGCGCCTATTGTCATTACGCTGCTGTCTTTCAGTTTCAGTATTGCTTCTGTCGTGTCCAGGTTCTGAATAACCGGTATGTGAAACAAAGAACCCATAGTTGCTCTTATAGTTTTTCCATTATATAAATCAACACTCCCATTTGACAGCAGTACAGCATCTATTCCGCAGGCATCCGCTGTCCTGATTATCGTGCCTGCATTCCCCGGATCCCTGACTTCATCCAGCAGCACTATGCAAAGTTCATCTTTTTTTAGAATACTATCAAGGTTGAATTCCATTTTATCAACGATAGCAATTACACCTTGCGGCGTCTCAGTTTCCCCGACTTCCTTGAATACCCTCTCATCTGAGTAATACAACGGAATATTGCTGCTCTTAAGAGCAGCCTCAAGTTCTCCATACCTTTCACTTTCAGCAAAGCTTTCACTGAAAAGCACCATTGAAATGGATGCCTTATAATCCAAAGCTTCTTTTAGAAGCTTTTCACCCTCAATTATGAACTTTCCATACTCATCTCTGTACTTTTTTAACTGCAGTGCTTTTATATACTTTATTGTCTTATTCGTATTGCTTTGTATTATTTCTTTCATGCTTTACCCCAATTCTGTTTTCCTCTCCAGCTTTTGCAAATCATCGTTGTCGCCTATGACAATAAGTATATCTCCTTCCTTGATTTCATTGTCTGCCTTAGGAGATACATTTATTTTGTCATCATTCATATTCCTTATAGCCACTACTGTAACTCCATATTTTGCTCTTAAATTAAGATCCCTAAGATCTTTCCCCACCCAGCTATGCAGCACGGCAAATTCAATAATGCTGTGTTCTGGTGACAGTTCTATATACTCAAGTATGTTCGTTGCAATAAGGTTGTGCGCTACGCGTTCACCCATATCCCTTTCAGGAAATACTACTCTGTCTGCCCCAATTCTCAAAAGCACTTTAGCATGCAGTTCATCCTTTGCTTTTGCTACAACGTATCGCACCCCAAGCTCTTTTAGCATCAAAGTGATTATTATACTGGATTGAATGTCAGAGCTTATGGACACAACTCCTACATCAAAATTTCTTACTCCTAATGATCGCAATACACTCTCATCCGCCGCATCGGCTGTTACTGCATGAGTCACCTTGTCGGATATTTTTTGGATTGCTTCCTCATCTGTGTCTATTGCAAGCACATCTTGCCCTAACCCATACAACCTCTCGGCCACAGCCTTCCCAAATCGTCCTATGCCAATTATTACAAATTGTTTCATAATAATCCCCTTTCACCTATCCCACTATTATCCTATCCTCAGGATACTTAAGATTACCTTTGTTCCCGCTTGCCCTATGAGCAAAAGCAAGAACCAGAGACAATGGGCCTACCCTGCCAGCAAACATTGTAATACTAATGATTAGTTTTCCTATCATGCTCAAGTGTGGCGAATAATTCAACGTTAATCCTACTGTACCGAAGGCGGAGGTTGTTTCAAAAAATAGAGTCAAAAAATCCGCATTTTCAGTAAGCGAAAGTACCATAGTAACAAAAACCACAAGGCCAAGACTTATTGCTGCCACCGCCATGGCTCTATAAACCAGATAGTTAGATATACGCCTTTCAAATATCTCCGGTTCCTCTCTGCCTTTTACTACCGCAATTACCGTAAGTATAAGAATTGCTGCAGTGGCTGTCTTGATACCGCCGGCTGTGGAACCCGGTGATCCTCCTATGAACATCAATATTATGGTCATAAATTTAGTAGGCGTTGTAAGAGCTGTCATATCCAATGTATTGTAGCCTGCGGTTCTCGGAGATACTGAATGAAAAAATGATGCAAGCACCTTACCTGAAAAAGGCAGATTCTTTAAAGTACCAGGATTATTGAATTCCACCGCAAATATAAATACTGCTCCAAACAATATCAGAAATATCGTAGTAACCAGAACTACCTTGCTGTGAAGAGCGATATTCTTAAAACTCCTGTCTCTAAATATTTGATAAATATCAATCCACACCGAGAAGCCAAGGCCACCAATAATAATAAGCAACATAGTGTTTATATTAATTATAAAGTTGTTTACATAAGGTGTGAAGCTTCTGAATTCTCCTATTAAATCAAAGCCTGCGTTGCAAAAACTGGTTATTGCATGGAACACTCCGAATGCGATCCCCTTCTTAAGACCATAATCAGGTACGAAAACAAAGGAAAATAATATTGCACCTATCAATTCTATTGTAAAGGTGGCAATAATAATGTTCTTTGTTAATCTTACAAGACCTTCCAAATCAAACTGATTGAGGGATTCCTGTATTAATAACCTTTCTCTTAGTGTGATTTTCCTTCCAAGCAAAAGCGCAAACATGGTTGACATCGTCATTATTCCAAGCCCACCAATTTGAATAAGAGATACTATTATAACTTGCCCGAAAACAGTCCAATGGGTTCCGGTATCTACTACTATCAGACCTGTAACACATACCGAAGAGGTTGCTGTAAATAATGCATTTACAAAACCAACGGGCAGATTATCTCTTGATGCTATTGGCAGGTTTAGAAGAAACGCTCCAAAAAATATAAGAGTAGCAAAGCTTGTAACAACTAGCTGTGTCGGAGTGATTTTAAGCCTTTTTTTAAAGACACTGAATGCAATTATGTTGATCACCTCATTAAGTTAATAGCAATATATACTGTTAAATATTAACTACACTATTATATCATCGCCCTGCATATATTAAAAATCGTTAAAACAATCACCATTACCAAGGCTCATCACTATTAGACTGCTACGTGAATCTATCAGCAATTGCTGCTCGTTTGCCCTATTTATCTCATTTAATCCTCGATTTGCATATAATTATTTCATATATTAAATGGATTTACTTTTAATTTTCACATAAAAGCTTTAATTTATCAAAGAAAAACAAAAAAGACCTTATCGGTCTTTTTAAATGCATAATCTTAAATTAAGCGTTGAGTTTTCCTTTTGCTGCATCAACAAGCTTTGCAAATGCTGCTGCATCGTTAATAGCAAGCTCTGAGAGCATCTTCCTGTTGATTTCTATGCCTGAAAGCTTAAGTCCATTTATAAGTTTGCTGTATGAAATGCCGTTGATTCTTGCTGCTGCATTTATTCTGGCAATCCAAAGCTTTCTGTAATCTCTCTTTTTAAGCTTTCTTCCGATATATGCAAATCTTAAAGCCCTTATAACTGTTTCATTAGCTATTCTATACTTTTTGCTTCTGGCTCCTACATAACCTTTAGCCAGCTTCAATATCTTTCTACGTTTTTTATGTGCGTTAACCGCTCTTTTTACTCTTGCCATCTTCTGCTGCCTCCCTGTCTATTATTTGTATGGAACTAATTTTCTTATCATTTTTGCTTCTGTAGCACTTGCGTATGCGCCTTTTCTAAGCTTTCTAGTACGCTTTGTGCTCTTCTTTGTAAGAATATGTGACTTATATGCACATGCTCTCTTTACTTTACCTGATTTAGTAAAGCTGAATCTTTTTGCTGACGCTCTGTGGGTCTTCTGTTTAGGCATTTGAAATCCTCTCCTTCTGTACTATTCATATTTTGAATTATTGAAGCATTCACATTCCGGTATCAGACTTACTGCTTCGGTGCCAAAACCATAGTCATGTTCTTACCTTCCAGTTTAGCAGGCTTTTCAACTACGCAGTCGTCTTTCACAATATCATAAAATCTTCCTAAAGCCTTTTCACCAAAGGTAACATGATCCACTTCCCTACCTCTGAATCTGATTGTAACCTTAACCTTGTCACCTTCCTGCAGGAACTTTTGAGCATTTTTTGCTTTGAAATTCAAGTCATGATCTTCTATTTTAGGCGAGAAACGAATTTCCTTGATGTTAATAACTTTCTGATTTTTCCTGGCTTCCTTCTCTTTTTTACTCTGCTCGAACTTAAATTTTCCGTAATCCATAACCCTGCATACTGGTGGTTTTGCCTGTGGTGCAATTTTGACAAGGTCAAGCTGCCTTTCTGTCGCAAGCTCTAAAGCCTGTTTTGAAGACATAATTCCAAGCTGATCTCCATTGGCATCTATGACTCTTAGCTCCCTATCCCTGATTTCCTCATTAATCTGTAAGTCTTTGTTACTTATAACCTTTCACCTCCATTAAATATCAAAAGCAGGTAGAAATATCCACCTGCCCATAAAAACATGCTTTTGGACTTAACCTTACTGACTGTGTCGTAAGGTGAGAAGTGGAACTCCTTCTTAAACCTTTGAAAAGCTTAAAACAATATATTAAGTTGTTGTTGTCTGTTGACTTATACATAATAACACTATGTTTATTTAGTGTCAAGGATTTTTTGGTTGCGCGTTTCGCGTTACGCGTAACTCGCAACCGGACCCTATAGGAATACCTACTTGACAAGCTCATATATCGCTTCGGCATATATCTTAGTGCTCTTGATCAAATCCTCGACGTCTATGAACTCATCCTTCTGATGCGCGGTTTCTTCCTTCCCCGGGAATAAAGGGCCGAAGGCTACTGCATTTTTTATAGCTCTGGCATAAGTGCCTCCGCCTATAGATATAAGCTCTGGCTTTTGCCCTGTCACATCCTCGTATACCTTTTGCAGAATCTTTATCATAAAGTTGTCTGCAGGTACATAAAGTGGATCCTTTTCATCGCCCTCTATTAGTCTGATGCCAGAAGAAATTTTATTCTTGATTATATCATATACATCGTTCCTAGTCCTGGTTACAGGATACCTGATGTTTATTCCTACGCTGCCCTTCTCTTCCGTCATATCTATTGTCCCCAGATTGAAAACCAGCTTTCCTGAAACTTCATCACTCATTGCAACTCCGAAGGATGTGCCGTCCACTTCCATTCCTATATGCTCATTAAGAAAATTGATGTAAGCAGTCTGTTCTGATACGCAAAGAGGAAGTTTGCAGATGCATGAAATAAGCTGCGAAATTGCATTTGTTCCCTTGCCTGGGGTACTCCCATGGGCAGAAAGACCGAAGGATTTGAGAATGCATTTGTCGTTGTCTACTATTAGTTCAAGTTTTGCATTCACTTTATCCTTCATATATTCTACTGTCTTTTGGATTCTTTCAGTAAAATCCTTCTTCATTTCCAGTTCGCACTCACAGTAATCGGGAACCATGTTGACCTTGTTGCCTCCATGCATGCGTTTTATTCTTAAACCGTCGCAGCAGGTCTCGTTATTTTCCTCAAACTCTTTTTCCAGGTTGAATATTAGTATTCCCATTTCGCTGTTGATTATCGGAAAATCAGCATCTGGTGAAAAACCGCACATAGGCATGGAAGCATGCTTAAAATAGTGCTTCATGCAAGCCCATCTGCCGCTCTCTTCATCACAGCCAACAATAATCCTTACTCTTCTGTTGAATTTCATTCCCGAATCCATTACTGCCTTCAATCCATATATTGCAGCCACAGCAGGGCCTTTATCGTCAATGGTGCCCCTGCCGAATATTTTATCGTCGACTATTTCAGCTGCATATGGATCATGGGACCATCCGGAACCCTCAGGAACAACATCAACATGGACAAGTATCCCTACTATGTCATCACCGTCGCCATATTCGGCATGTCCTGCAAAGCCATCAAAACTTTCGGTTCTGAAACCCAGATCTTTGCATATTTCAAGTGTTCTATCAAGGCATTTTCTTACCTCTGCCCCGAAAGGAGCACCAGACTCCGGCTTTGTTTCAACACTTTTTATTTTGACAAGCTCTTGAGTGGTTTTTATTATGTCACTCTGCATGGACTCAACAATTTTATCAAATCTCATTAAGTACATCCCTCTCAGCTTTATGTTTGATTTTTAATATATAGTCTTATAACACTCTCATCATCCATGATTGCTCATGGTCAAACGTTCACGCTCTTTATCCCTGTTCCTGTTCCATGCATGCAATACCAGTGAAGCAGCAACAACTGTATATGAAATAAAGGTTCTGGAGTACTCACCTATAACAGCTGAGCCCAAAATGTTGTTTGCTGCCAGAGGCATAACTATAAACATTAGATGGAAAAGCGCAGTACCAATAAAAACATTAGGAATACTAGCTTTGTTTACTGTTGCACCTCCGACAAGAAGAGCAGCAGCAGCATAGAGTGCCAATGAGTCAGTTCCGGCATAAGTACTCAATGTACCAATATTCTGTATGGAAATCAACTGTCCAAAGCCGGCCAAAGTCGTTGACACTATCATTGCAATTATACGCGTTTTATCTACATTTATACCTGCAGTTGCCGATACTCCCATATCCTGTCCGATAGCTCTCATTTCTTGTCCCATCTTGGTTTTTCTGAACCATACCGTTAAACCACAAAGTACTCCTATAATTACAAATGAGAATAAGGGAAAATGAACCCCACCTATGCTTATAGGCACCCCTAATAGCTTGTCAAAGAACATATCAAACGCTCCCTTTGTCTGAGTAAGCTGAATGGCATTTCTTACTCCAAAGCCTTTTGACAGAAGAAGCAGGTTGTTAGGATCATGTATAGGAATTATACTGCCCATACATATTATTACTACGAACTGATATATACCAGTCATAAAAAATCCCAGTACAAAGGAAGTAATCATTTCACGTCCTTTTGCCCTGTTAAGTATTGCACCTGCTAAAGATCCCAGTAGAATACTAATCGGAGCTGATAGCGCCATAGCAAGGAACATACCGGCTACGCCCGGAACCTGCCAGCTCGTTACCAGTATCAATGCAATCTGACCAGAAAATGCGCCCAATGCGAGTCCGAAGTTTATACCCATACCTGCCATTACGGGAAGCAACAGCGCCAATACTAGAAATGAGTCTCTACCAAGACGTGTTACTACTTCTTGTACAAGGTGTTGTCCTGAATACTGTGAATATGGTATAGCAATTCCACTTATTAATAGAAATAGTATAATTACTATATTCTTAGCTAAAAAATCACGAATAATCGTTTTGTTCTTTGCCATTCTCTATCGCTCCTTCCTTGTGAGGGCATATAGAATCATGCCGTTTGACACAAGTAGTCTGACAACATCCGCAATATCCAGTTTGATAGTACTGTTTATTACGACAGGTGCCAGATATAATATACCGAAGGATAAAAAACCTCCGATAATTACGTTTTTGATTGATGCCTTATTAATTGCAGCACCACCTATAAGTATTGCAGCAATAGTAGAAAAGGTATGATTTACCGGAGCTGTGTATAATTGTATGAAGCCGAAGCTTTGTGCATATACTACAATCCCAATAGCTGCAATTACAGTAGATAACACTACCGAAAGGGTACGTATCTTATCTACGTCGATACCTGCTGCTCTTGCATAATCAGGGTTTGATCCGACAGCAGTCATTGCAGTACCGGTCTTTGTCTTAAAAAATCCCCAAACGAGGAAACACATTAAGGCAAAGAACAGGAACATACCTGTTTGAAACTTGAAGTAAGGTCCTATCTTTATAACTAAAATATCACTTAGCTTATTCATCCAATATACGTCAAGATTTATTGTCTGACGCATCCCGTTACCGCCATATCCAAGAATGAGATGAGGGTTTTTAAATGGCAGTACAACCCAAACTATACTCATAAATGCTACTGATGCAAAACCAACATAAGTAGCAATCATCATTTCATCGCCCTTAACCATGTTTAAGAGCTTACCATATAAATATCCTATTATGATTGCAACAATGGTACCAATTATCATAGCTGCAAATAAACCTGCATAGCCCTTTAATTGCAATTCAAGGCTGCATACAGCTCCAAAGGTTCCGGCTATTACGCCCAAGGGAAGTCCGAAATTCAGTCCACAGCCTGATTGTATCATAGGTATAAGTGACAATATCAGAACTGAATACATTCCAAACCTGGTTATCATATCACTAATTGTCAAATCCAGCCTTAGGCCTGCAAAAGGTGCTATTATGAGCATAAATAGTAAGAATGCTGCAATAATAAACCTAGCTATTCCAACTTTTTTAATAAAATTTTGCATACTAGCCATTACAGTCCACCTTCCTTTCATCAAGCTTTATATTGGCCATCAGAAGTCCGAAATTTGTGGATAGTTCAGCAGCATCTAAAATCCCTGATATTTTCCCCTCACTGACAATTGCAATTCTATCGCAGATAGAACGCAGTTCCTCAAGCTCTGAGGATATCATTACTATAGTGGTTTTGTTCTCTTTGTTGTACTTCTTAAGCGCCTCAAGTACAAGTGATTTAGCTCCTATATCTATGCCCCTTGTAGGTTCGGATACAAATAGAAGCTCCGGCTCCAGGTCGAATGCTTTAGCAAGGCATATCTTTTGCTGATTTCCGCCAGAAAGCTCTTTTACTTTCTGATTTTCAGATGTACAGCGTATCTCAAGCTGCTTCATATACTGCTTGGCAGATTCTCTCATTTCCTTTTCCTGTCGGAGCAACAGCCCTCCAAAGATGCGTTTAAGATATTTGTTATGTACCTGCATGGAAGCAAATGCTATATTCCAATAAATAGGTTCGTCAAGTAAAAGCCCTACTCCTCGACGATCTTCTGAAACAAATGCTATCCCGGCATCTAACGACTTTTTAGGTATATTTAGCGGCAGGTCCTTCCCATTATATACGACCTTGCCTCCTGCTGGAAAAAGCCCCATTATTCCATTTGGAAAACCAAGCTTCCCCTGTCCCGCAAGTCCTCCTATACCAAGGATTTCTCCTCTTCGGACTTTTAAACTAACATCATGAACATACTCACCTGGCATATCAACCCAAAGATTTTGTATTTCCATGATTATATCATCATCATTATCGGCTGATTTTGCCCTTTTCTGCTTTTCGCCGCCCATACCCCTACCGACCATCCATTCAGCTATCTGAATAATAGTTACGTCCTTTGAAGGTGTATCCTTTACTATTTCGCCATCTCGCAAAACAATAATAGAATCACATACATCAATTATCTCCTGCAAACGGTGTGATATGAAAATAATCGATATCCCTCTCTCAGCCAATTTTCTCATGGCACTAATGAGAATCTCTGCTTCAGACTCTGTCAAAACTGCAGTAGGTTCATCGAGAACAAGCAGCTTTACCTGCTTCCTATCTATTTCACGGGCAATTTCCAAAAACTGCTTATGACCGACAGGCATCTCAGATACCAGCATATCCGGAGGTATCTTAACTCCAAGGGTATTAATTGCATCTTCTGCATTTTTTCTCATTTGCGGCCTGTCAAGTGTACTAAGCTTTTTTCCCAATATTTTCGAAATAATACTTTCATTTAATAATTCCCTGTTCAGCATTATATTCTCTGTGCTGGTAAAGCCAGGTATAAGTGAAAACTCCTGGTGAACCATCCCAATGCCTGCATTCAAGGCATCCATAGGGTTTTGAAAATTAATTTCGGCTCCGTCAAGGTATATTTTACCTTCATAGCCTCCAGTTTCTATTATGTCATTCATTCCAAAGAGGATTTTCATCATAGTGGACTTACCTGCACCATTCTCACCAACCAAGCCAATAATCTTACCCTTTTCAAGGTTAAATGATACATTCTTAAGAACACGATTTCCATAGAATTCTTTGCCTACATTCTCAAAACGCAACAAAAAGTCGCCTAAAGCCAATTGTTCCACCCCTTCCAAACAGAAACCAATATATTTCCTGTTTTTCTATTCCTTTAACTAATCTTTAAGGGTATAGAATTCAATTATCCCCTCTAAAGTATAGAGGGGATAATTTGAACTCCCTTTAGTGGTTAAAAATTATTTTATTTTCAAATACTTTTCTGGCACTGGTGTGTTTGTTGATCCAGTATAACCCTTTCCAAAAACGTAAGTGTCTTCAAGAACAAGCAAGTAATTCTTCATAACTTCGCCAGTCTTTACATCTGCATAGTTTGTAGTAATCCAGTTTCCGCCTGGTGTAAGAGTATTAAACGCTTCTATAACAGCCTTTGTATCATCTATCTTTGCTTTGCCGTCTATAACGTTTTTAGCAAATTCGCCAAGTGCTGCGGAATTACAATAGCTGAATGAGAAAGGAGCTACTGGAATTCTTCCTGATCCGCCCTTTGCTACAACAGCTTCTTCAATTTTCTTTGTGATTGCCGGGAAATCTCCTGCAACATCTTTAAGGTCAAGACTAAGTGCTGCTGGGAAACCTATCAAAGGAGTTGGTGTATCATTCTCACCATAGATAGCTCCGTTGTCTATTACCTGCTTAATCAATGGCTCTGAAAGTCCATCATTAGTTGTAAAGAAAGCTGAATCCTTGCCATACTTTGCAATAAGTGCAGGCATCATCTGAAGCAACTGAGCCTGAGCACCTGCAAGACCTATATCAGTAGCTGGGTCTGGAGCTGTTTCGAAAGCAAATGCTATGCCTAAATCTTTACAAGCTTCTTCCATTATTGCTCTTCTTCTTGCAAGAAGTTCAATACTCATATGACGTGGGAAGGAAATGTGAACAAAAGTCTTGGCTCCCATATCCTTAGCATTCTTAACCATGTAATAACCACGGGATATGTTATCAACGTCAGAAATTAAATCTGCAGCTTTTGAAATAACATTCGGGTCTTCCTGTGGCATGCCAACTAACAATAAAATGTCAGGTCTTTTTTCTCTTATCTGCTGGAAAGCAGGAGCTGTTCCGCCAACGCCCTGGTTAACTACTATTGCCTTCATATCTGGGTCGTCAGCAAGACCTGCAATAACTGATATTGTAGTTTCAAGCTCTGATGCGAAGTTGTCCGGATATGTAACATGCTTTATCATACCGCCATCTTTTACATCGCCATACTTTTTAATAAGATATTCTGCACCTCTGGCTTCATCTTCAGCCTGTGAATATGTACCAGTAACAATACCTATGTGGTACTTCTGTGCTTCAGGTGCTGCTGCTGCTGGAGCCGCTGCTGCAGGTGCTGCTGCTTGCTCTGCTGGCTTAGCGCATGCTACAAGACTAAAAATAGTAACAAGTGCTAAAACTAAAGCTAATATTCTTTTCATTCTTTCCCCTCCACTTAATAATTTTATTATTAGACTGAAAAGCAATGCTTTTCAGGTACTAATCTATACAAGTATGTATATTCACAACCAATCATAAAATACTATTACATTATCTCTTTGCTTATCGAGTTAAAAAATGCTTTTATAACTTAACTTGTTAATTTCGTGAATTATCGGATTATTCCTACTTTTATAACATATTTCTCTGAACTTTTTTTCAAATCAGCTTATATTTGTTTTTAGGCCTTCCAATCTGACCATAAATAGGAACGATTTCTATCTTTTTTTCCTCAATCAAGTACTGTACATATCTGTGTACGGTCTGATATGCAAGGTTGAGACCATTGGTTATATCATCGATGGTAAGCCCCTCTCCCTTTTCTCTGAAATAATCGCATATAATACTCAAGGTTGCGGGACTTATTCCTTTATCAATATATACCTGATGCTTTTCTTCAATATATTTCTGCTGAATTTCATTTATTCTCAAATTCATTTTTATGCGAGAAATTAAGTCTGGCGATTTAATTGGTTTAATGGCAAAATCAGTTGCACCAGCTTCAATGAACTTTTCTGCAATTTCTTGTCTTTCGTCAACAGTCAGCACTAATATGGATACGGCATTATCGAGCAGACGGATTTTTTTCACTGTAGTGAGTCCATCCCAATCGGGCATATGATAATCTACTATTGCCAGGTTCGGTTTATATGTTTTGCACAGCTCATAGCCCTGTCTTCCATTTGACGCAGTAACTGTCTCCCAGCCCCCATGCAGGCATATCTCCTGAATTGTATAAACAATGTCCGGCTCGTCATCTATTATTACAATTTTGGGCATATTCATTTTTTTCAACTAAGTCACCTCCACATATGCTAATTACCTGATATTTGCAGGACTTCAACCGATGGCAGGAAAATCGTTGCTGTCGTTCCTATGTTCTCCTGACTTTGCACTTCAATTGTTCCATCATTGTCCATGAATATTCTTTTTGCAAAAGGCAGCCCCAATCCGGAAGTATTATTTGTAGAATAACCTACCTCCCATATTAGCTGAAGATCCGATTCCTTTATGCCGATACCGTTGTCCTGCACAACTATATTAATTCCTCTTTCAGCTGCCAATACCTCTAATTTTATCAATTTAAAGGGATGCCTGTAGGGAACTATGATTGCATTTTCAAGTATGTTTATTACCGCTCTGGCAATTCGTATTTTATTTACATATATATCCGGAAGATTATCTTCAATATAGATTTCAAATTTAATCTTTTCATCCTCCAGGGGAAGCTGTGCTCTTATATAACTGATCAATTCCGTTACTTTAAGTCTCTGGTGTGAGGATTCATAGAGAAAGCTGGAAATCATTTCACTCATTCTCGTAACCGAGTTTTCAATTCGATTGCTGTATTCACTTAACTTATCCTGCCCACTGGCAGTAAGCAACAAGGAATTCAAACCGCGAATTGTCACAAGCGGTGTTTTCAAGTCATGCACCAAAGACTTGACCTCTTGATATACTCGGTTTTCCAGAGCTTTTGTTCTCATACTTCTTATTTCATTTTCTTTTTCGTAATTCTCCCGCATCATGTGAATGTTCCTGGAGTAGCTTATAAAAAGAGTAGCCGTAATGAAAGCCGATATAATAAAAGGAAGAAAAAATGCAGCCCCTGAAAAGTTCAACACCGTTTCAGAGTGCAAATATACGCCTGATATTTTAACACTGTACAGGATATCACTTTGTCCAAATCTGTAGACCGAAAAAATCGGCATGATGTTAAGCCAGTGAAATGCGAAAAAGACCTGTATGGACACTATAAACACCTGAATGAAGCTGTTAGTTTCCCCAAACAATTTTCCGAAAAGAAACAGCGTTATAAGCAGCGCTAATATTGTTGATACAGGCTCCCACGGAAGCTCAAATATAAGAGAGTTTGTCCAATGTAAAAAAATAATTGTAATTAATGATACCAGAAAAATGTCAAATCGGCTTAACCAGTCCTTAAGTTTCGAATGAAAAATCACCAGCATTGTTCCCATGAAAATAAAGGTGCTTTGAATTGCGTAGAGGAAGTTAATGGAGGCAGATGCAAGTATAAGATGTCCGCTGTCCCCTGTATTTATGGCTTCTCTTATCTTCTCTATAATATCAAACCATATAAGCTGAGAAAAGACAGGAAAAAGAAAACCGAGGCTGATAAGTAAAATGCCTCCTGTCATAAATGTTTTCGGATACTTTATCTCACTCATTTTTATTTCATTGGTTATCATTATATGACCTCTTCCATTTCCTTGCTTATATAGCATTTCTGGTAATCATCGAAAAGCTGA